>CAMJPM010000111.1 GCA_946407725.1 uncultured Lachnospiraceae bacterium | reverse complement strand
TGCTCCTTTAATACCGGCAGGATCTCCTGTAATACCTTTAAGCTGCTCTCCGGATCTGTCTTCATCTTTTTATGTGTGTATATAGAAATGTCATAATCCGGCAGTTCCTCAAAGAAATCTATAAGTCCTTTGATATCCGGGAATATCTCTATTCTGGACTGGACAAGCTTTGCTATCTTCTTAAGGTCCATGGGCTTTGTGATGACCTCCTTTATCACCGGCTCAGCCTTTACATAAAAGTCATCAAAGTCCATTTTCTTAATGTATTCACCGTTCATCCATTTAAGCTTCCCGTAATCAAATACCGCAGGACTCTTGTTTATGTGATGATAGTCGAATTTGCGGATGAGATCTTCAAGGGACATTATCTCTTCATTGTCCTCGGGAGACCAGCCGAGAAGCGAAACAAAATTCACCACGGCCTCCGGCAGGAACCCCTGTTCCAGAAGCTCTTCAAAAGAGCTGTGTCCGCTCCTCTTGCTGAGCTTCTTATGGTCCTCATCGGTGATAAGAGGACAGTGGATATACTCCGGAACATCCCAGCCAAAGGCGGCATAAAGCCTGTTATATTTGGGTGAAGAGGAAAGATATTCATTTCCCCTTACAACATGGGTAATCCCCATTAAATGGTCATCCACCACATTTGCGAAATTATAGGTGGGGTAGCCGTCGGACTTTATTAAGATCATGTCATCCAGCTCGTCGTTGTTTACGCTTATATCACCGTAGATATCATCGTGGAAGGTGGTGGTGCCCTCCGTGGGATTGTTCTGCCTTATGACAAAGCTCTTTCCCTCTTTAAGGTTCTGCTCCACTTCCTCCTTAGAAAGACCAAGGCAGTGTTTATCATAAACAGCTATCTCCTTTTCGGATCCGTTCTCGCTTTTAATGGTCTTTTTCAGACCCTCAAGCCTCTCCTCATCACAGAAACAGTAATAGGCTTCTCCCTTTTCCACCAGCTTCTTTGCGTATTCCATATAGAGGCCGCTCTTTACTCTCTCAGACTGCACGTAGGGTCCGCAGTCCTTTTCCTTTCCGGGTCCTTCATCATAATCCAGCCCGGTAAGCTTAAGTGTCCGGTTGATAATATCAACCGCCCCCTCCATCTCCCTTTTCTGGTCGGTGTCCTCGATCCTGAGGATAAAATCGCCTCCCGCATGTCTGGTGATCAGATATGCGTAAAGAGCTGTCCTTAAGTTTCCTACATGCATCTTCCCCGTAGGGCTGGGTGCAAATCTTGTTCTTATTTTTTCCATAATTATATTCCTTTTTTTATTCTATCGTTTATGGTGCCACTACCAGATCTTTTCCGAAATAGAGATCCGTGTTTTCGGGATCCTCGGGCTTATAGCTCTCAGCCTCCTGATCCTTCTGATATTGTGAGTAGGAATCATCATCGTCGTCATCGTCATCATCATCATCATCATCGTCGTCATCATCGTCGTCATCATCGTCATTCATTTTGGCACTGCTTTCAGTATCCGCATTTGAATCCGAGACGCTGCCGGAGCTTACGGTGTCCGCGTTTGAATCCGAAACGCTTCCGGAGCTTACGGTGTCTTCGCTATTATCCTCATTATCATCTTCGTCTTCCTCTTCCTCCTCGTCTTCCTCTTCTTCCTCTTCATATTCTTCCGTATCGGCATCATCAGCTGCTGCGCCGCCGGAATCTCCGGACTCATCCCTTATCCCTGCCTGGATCTGCCGCAGATAGTCATAATCATAATCGATGGGGGTTCCGTCCAGAGACTTGTATCTGAAATAGAATACCGGAGATGACCCGTTATTTCCGAATGCTTCACCCACATGGAAGGAAACATTGCCGGCGGTGCTGGACTCATGGACATACATCATATCCAGGGCATCGCTGTCCTTCCTTCCGGTATATCCGAGGTATATGGCTGCATGGCCGAAACGGTGGCTGGCGTCAAAGCCGTAGACCATTATATCACCTGCGCGGATATTTGAAAGCCCCTCATCAAAATCAGTGCCGTCCTCGTCCACGGCAATAAGCTGTAATGAGCCGTTTCCCTGGGTATAGATCATGGAATCCGTATTGCAATAACCCAGATTGTCATTCATAGCTATGAAATATATCCAGTCCGCCCAGTGCGAACAGTCCATTCCGCTTATCTGGTTAGCAAAGCTGACAATGGCATCATCCGGAACCACCGGGAAGCCTTCTTCGTTTTTTTCCGTATTTGAAGGTCTGGTGGGCTGCGCCCCGCCAAGAACATAGGGAATCCTTCCCACTGTGAGCAGGGCTGATTTGACTATCCTGAATTCCTCATCACTTAAACCGTCATTATAGATCCAGGTGATAGAAAGAATATTTTTTATATCCTCGGCCGAGAGGATCTCATTGCTGGTAAGGGGCGGGGTGGTGTCCGCGGAAAGCTCCAGCTCATCCATCTTAAGGTGGTCTGCCTTTTCATAAAGACTGTCATCAATATTGTCACTGACATCATCATCCATCTTCTGCCTGAAGCCTTCGGCTGAAAGAGAGAGCAGCTTTTCCCTTTTTTCGGCTTCCGCCTTCTCTCTTTCATCCAGCATTTCGGAAAGCTGAATATTGTAGCTTACGATCCAGTCTATGATCTGGGAGCCGTAGTTCATGAACATGGCAAAGAACAGCATAAGGATCGAAAGTATCGTCTGGAGATAATACTTCTTAATCTGCCTTACCACATGGAAAATGGGGCGGAAAACCAGTGGATTTATCCGCTTTTTATGGATCTTCCAGGGCTTACCCCTGTCATTATGAAGGGCATAATCCACAAAATACGGATCATAATACCACAGCTTCTCAAAATCAGAAAGCCTTTCCTTCTGATTTCCGAGCTTTATTTTCTTTGGCCTCATCAATCTTTGAAGAGAATAACGATAGTTTATCATGAACCTTACTTTCTTCTTCGCCGCATATGGAGCATGATCGCGAGTATCATGATCCCGAAGGGCAGTAAGAGAATAAAGACAAATCCCAGCATCATGGCTGTTCCATAGGGAACCGTAAGCCTTTCAGTGCTGAAGCTCCTCTTAGGGATACTTACGGTGTCCACACTCTTTTCACCCTCCATATCCTTAAGGGCGTTTATGAGAAGCTCGCTGTTGGCTCCCCCAACCCTGCCGTCGATTTCCGATGCGAAAATATTGGCCGTTCCGAATATGGCGAGCTTTGCGCCGTTACTGTCATCCTTCACATACAGCGCAAGACTGAAGGGTCCCTCTTTATCCGTTTTATCCTTTTCTATTGAAGAGCTTTCGGTGACATTTGTTTTCGCATAAGCACTGTCAGAGGTCTTAAGTCCCTCTTCTACAGTCACATCCTCCTTTTCCGACACTATAAAGCCAGTAGTCTGTGGGAAAAGGTTCAGCATGTCCTTCTCATAAACAGAAGCTGTCATGGTAGATGGGCTGCACTCGGGAATGATATAGACCGGTGTCTGGTACATATTGTACTCATTCCCTTCAACCACTATCCCGTTTACGTGCTCTATGCCATATCCGGAAAACAGTGATTCAAAGTTCTTCAGATCACCGGCAGTATAATCAGCAGTTATTATAACCGATCCTCCGCCGGAGAGATAATCCTTTATGAGCTTTGCGTCATCCTCATGAAGATCACTTGCGGGAGACAGGATCATCAATGCGTCCGCATCAGAGGGCACCTTTCCCTCCTTCATAAGGTTAAGCTCTTTTACCTCGGTATTCTGTTTTTCTATGGCGGCCTTTAATGCCGGGAAGTCACTGAGAGTTGCCTCATTGCTGCCTGTAATGACATAGACTGAAGGCATTTCATCTCCGGTAACATAGGAGATCGCTGATACTATCCGTCCTTCTCCGTCGTATGCCGTCCTCACCTCCGAATAAGTGGAATAGTCTATATCCGAATCATAGAGGTCATAGGGAGAAATAACCTTTGATCTTTCACCGCTCACAACTATAAGGGAGCCGGTATTGACCGCTTCATCCGTATACTTTCTTGAAAACTCCGGATCCACCGAAGGATCCTTATAGGTCACCTTTACATGCTTTGAAAGCTCATCATACTGATCCAGGGTCTTTGACACTTCCTTATAATTATAGTTCTCCAGTGTCTCTCTTTTCCCCATGACATAGATCTCCACATCCCGGTCAAGCGCTTTTATAAAGCTTTCCCCTTCCCGGGACAGGGTATAGATGCCGTTCTGTGTCATGTCAAACTCGGAGCTTTCAGCAGGTATCTTTCCCGCAAAGTAATTCAGGACTATACATAATGCTATGGATACTCCGATGGAAAGGGTTGAATATACCGAAAGGGAAAGGGTGTTCCTTGATACCGTAAAGCGCCTTTTTTCGATGACCTGCACCGTAAGAAAGAGCATGAGCACCACAATGCTTACAAAGTATATGATCTCCTTTAAATCTAAAATACCGCTCATCATATTGTCAAGCTTTGAATTAAAATCCAGAATGGACAGAACCTTGAATATATCCTTTCCGGATTCTGTCAGCATACTGACTATCCCTCCCATAATATAGGTGACAAAGAGGGCAACAAAAGACAAAACGGCCGCCACCAGCTGGCTTTCGGTAACGGCTGAGATCAGAAGTCCAAGGGACAGGCAGGCCGCACCGTAGAGGAAATATCCGAGTATGGCGGTATAGCTCTCAGCATAGGCCACAGCACCGAAATTCGACATGATAAGCGGAAGCAGGGCTGAAATCAGCACCGGTACAGCAAACACCGTAAGGAGCGACAGGTATTTCCCCAGCACTATCTTTATCACGGATACAGGGCTGGTTAACAGGAGCTGGTCCGTCTTCTGCCGTCTCTCCTCCGCAAAGACCCTCATGGAAATCACGGGAACCATGAGCATAAGTATAAAGATCACACCGGAAATAACGGGTGAAAGCGACGGCTCCATGGCGATCAGATTTCCCGCCATGAAATAAAGCCCCAGCACAAAAAGATTTACTGCAATGAAAATCCCTCCGGTTACGGAATACAGGTATTGCCGCAGTTCTTTCTTATAAATCGCAAACATTACTCCTCCTCCTTTCCGAATGCCGTATCTGTGTCCTCATGATTTTCCGCTGCGCCCTCTTCCCCGGGATCAGGGTTCTCCGCCCCGGCCTCTTCCCGCTTTGTTTCTGCGTTCTCTGCCCCGGCTTCTTCCCGCTTTGTTTCTGGGTTTTCCGCCCCGGCTTCTTCCCGCTTTGTTTTTGCGTTCTCCGCCCCGGCTTCTTCCTGCTTTGTTTCAGTGTTTTCCGCCCCGGCTTCCTTCTGCAGGGATGCTGCATATTCGTCACTTGTGAGGAACATATATACATCCTCCAGGGACATTCTTTCGGAATGCATGTCAAGGATGGTGAAACCGCATTTTACAGCGGTATTAAAAATGTCCTCCCTGAGATCCATTTCAGGGCTGCCTTTAACTTCTGCCCTTATAAGACCGTTTCCCGCATCTATTGCGTCTATCCCCGTCACTCCGTGGATTTCGGCAAAGGCTTTGCTAAGCCTCTCCTTATCGGCTCTCATAAGGAGCTCAGTCCTGTTCTCCATATTCATGGATTTCATAATGTCATCGGGGGTGCCGTCTGCCATAAGCCTGCCGTGGGAAATGACCATTATATGGTCACATACCGCACTTATCTCCTGCAGGATATGGGATGAGAGGATCACCGCATGATCATCCTTAAGTGAGAGGATCAGCTCCCTTATCTCTATTATCTGCGCAGGATCCAGCCCTGCGGTGGGCTCGTCCAGGATAATGAGTCCGGGGTAATTAATGAGGGCTCCGGCTATTCCCGCCCTCTGCCTGTATCCCTTGGACAGGTTCCCGATAAGACGGTCCTTAACATCAAAAAGCCCGGTTCTGTCAATTATTTCCTTCACCGTATCACTTCGTTTCTTTCCCTTTACTCCCTTTAATTCAGACACGAACATAAGATATTCCCACACAGTGAGATCGGGATACAGGGGCGGAACCTCCGGAAGATACCCTATTCTTTTCTTTGCTTCGATCGGGTCCTTTAATATATCATGTCCGTCGATCTCCACACTTCCGTCTGTAGCGGCGAGATATCCGGTAATGATATTCATTGTTGTGGATTTTCCGGCTCCGTTAGGCCCGAGAAGCCCGTAGATGCCTCCTGATCCCACAGTGAAGCTTAAATCCGAAACGGCGGTGTTGCTGCCGTAACGCTTTGTCAGGTTTCTTACTTCCAGCATTTCTTCTCTCCTTATCAAAAATCCGTGAAAACAGAAATTCATATTTAATCATAAAAATGATAAAAGTATAGTAACTTTTTGTGAAATAAATGTGAATAACAGTTTTTTATGATATAATTATCAGGTTAGGGTCATGAAAGCCCATTACGAAAGGAAGAAAAAATGTCTGATAATGCTTTTGAAATACTGAGAGAACGGGGCTTTATCGCCCAATGCACCAATGAAGAAGAAGTACAGAGGATCATGGGTGAAAAAAAGATCACCTTCTATATCGGCTTTGACGCCACAGCGGACAGCCTTACGGCAGGCCACTTTTTAACCGTAATGGCAATGATGCACATGCAGAAGGCCGGCCACCGGCCCATAGCCATGATGGGTGGCGGCACCACCATGATAGGTGATCCCTCCGGACGTAACGATATGAGACAGATGCTTACCATGGATGATATCAACCATAACGTGGAGTGCTTCAAGTCCCAGCTCTCCCGGTTCATAGATTTCGATAACGACAAGGCCATAATCACAAACAACGCCGACTGGCTCTTAAAGCTGAATTACGTGGATTTCATGAGAGAGATAGGCGTACATTTCAACGTGAACAAGATGCTTGCCGCCGAAGCCTATAAAAAGAGGATGGAACGGGGCGGCCTGACATTCTTTGAATTCAGTTACATGCTTATGCAGTCCTATGATTTCTACAAGCTCTTTGAGGATTACGGCTGCCTGATGGAGCTTGGAGGCGACGACCAGTGGAGCAATATCATCGGCGGCGTGAACCTGATAAAGAGCAAGACCGGAAAAGAGGCTTACGGCCTCACCTTCAAGCTTTTAACCACCAGCGACGGCATAAAGATGGGCAAGACCATGAAGGGTGCCCTGTGGCTGGATGAAAACAAGACCTCTCCCTATGAATTCTACCAGTACTGGAGAAACATCGAGGATGTGAAGGTGGAGGAGTGCCTCGGACTCTTAACCTTCCTTCCCATGGATGAAGTCCGCAGGCTCGGTGCATTAAAGGATCAGGAGATCAATATCGCCAAGGAAACCCTGGCCTATGAAATAACAAAAACCGTTCACGGAGCCGAGGCTGCGGAAAAGGCAAGAGAGGCCGCAAGAGCCGTATTTGCCGACGGCGGAAAGAGCGAGAACATGCCCACCACCAGTTACAGTGTGGCTGAAATGAAGGAGGGAAAGGAGCTTATAGCCCTTCTTGTTGAAACAAAGATCGCAAAGAACCGTTCCGAGGGCAGACGCCTTATAGAACAGAACGGCATAAGCGTCAACGGAAGCAAGGTCACTGACGTAAAAGCCGTCTTCACCTCTGATGACTTTGACAGCGACGGTGAGCTTATCATTCAGAAAGGTAAAAAGGTTTTCCACCGCATAATCACAGACTGATGGAACTTAAGATCAAATATTTTTCAGATGAAATAGAGAAACTCCGCTATATAGACGGCAAGTCCGACTGGATAGATCTGAGGGCAGCCAAAGATATCACATTAAAAGCCGGAGAATTTAAGCTTATCCCCCTGGGAGTGGCAATTTCCCTCCCGGAGGGCTACGAGGCTCATGTGGTGCCACGCAGCTCCACATTTAAGAACTTCGGTATCCTGCAGACCAACAGCTGCGGTGTAATAGACGAATCCTACTGTGGAGATAACGATCAGTGGATGATGCCTGTTTATGCCGTAAGAGACACAGAAATACATGTTAACGACCGTATCTGCCAGTTCAGGATCTTTAAGCATCAGGAAACCCTGACCTTTACCGAGGTTTCCAGTCTTGACGGTCCTGACCGCGGCGGTTTCGGCAGCTCGGGAGTATCATGATCATAGATACAAGGATAAAATCCATCATGGATTATGATGACGCCTGGTATGAAGAAACCTTTGATATTCTCCCCTCTTGGAGGCGTGAAAAAGCGGCGTCGTTTAAAAATGAAAATGCCAGAAAAGCCAGCATCCTTGGGGGGAAGATGATCATGGACGCTTTTCTTGAAAACGGAGAGGATCCTGAAAACGTCTGCTTCAATGAAGCGGGAAAGCCCATGATCAAAGGGGATACATTCCTCTTCTTTTCCCTGTCACATTCAAAGGACGCGGTGGCGCTTTCCGTATCAACTCCCAATGACAATAATCCTGTTCTTCCCGGAAACGGCAGAATTGATACTTCCAAGGTATTCTCGGCTGTCCTTCTGGGCCCGAGAACCGCTTCCAATCCATCTCCGGACGCCTCCACCCCTTCAATAGGCATTGATATCGAATATATCCGTACCTATGATGAAAAGCTGGTGGAGAGGTTCTTTTCAAAGGAAGAACAGGACTATTTAAGATTCACCGATGAAAAGGATGAGAATTTCACCAGAATATGGACCTCCAAGGAGGCCTACGGGAAATTCACCGGAGGCGGTATCACCGACGGACTGAAGTTCTCCATTTTCCATAACCCGGTCATGCCCTTAAATGATCTGCTGCCCTGCTGCTTTGAGCACGGAGAGACAATGGTAAACGGTGAAAAATATATTTACACCCTCTGCTATGGATCACTGTGATCATCTGACATCAGGGCATTGCTGATCCCGTAAATCCCTGTTATTCCCTGTTATCCCTGCTGTTCCCCATGCTTCTCCGGCAGATTGTATACTCCCAAAGGCAATACCATTCCTCTGTATTCCCTGAATTCATCTGTTTCTTCACTTTCGGTAACCGCAATCCTGGCAAGCTTTTTTCCCTTCTCATTAACCGGAACGATATACACGCCTGCCTTTCCGGGGCTAACTCTGTCACAGGCATCAGCAGAGGCGGAAATAAGACCCATAAGTATTCCGGCTTCCTCCCCCTCTGTAAGATAGACCCACTCATTGTGGAAGTTGAAATCCGTTCCGGCACTGTTTAATACACATGCAATAACCCGTCCGTCATCCACATAAAACAGGCTGGAGCCGCCGTCATATTCCGTTTTTTCTATCTTCGGGTACAGACAGCATCTTGTGCGCATTCTTCGCCATCCTGACAAACATTGGTCCCCTTGTGGTTTTTCCTGTCCTGTAGTAGCTGTTCATCTGGTTACAGGTTGATGTCTGCGATATATATTGCTCAACCGCAAACTGTCCCTGCGGTTCTGCGTTTCTGGCCTTCAATATCTCCGCTTGTGAGATCAGGGAATCCTTTTTCTTAAACTCCTCAGTGTCATCCATTTCAAGAGCCGCATCCATTGCATCAGGATCTTCTTCTATTGGCTGGTAATTTCCTTCCTTTGTTTTATACTCTATAAATTCATCAAGCTGATTATCGTCAAGTTGATATAAATCCATATCAGTTACTTTGGAATAATCAACCTCTTTTTTCACCTGGGTAACTTTCCCGGTCTTTTTATCTTCGCCTTTCTTCTTTGAGTCTTTTTTCTTTTTCTCCTTTGACGGTTTTAACTTCTCAGTAGTCTTCAGGATATTCTCATCGGCAATTTTCAGATTATCAAGGCTTATGGTATCCTCGGGATATATCTGTTCCACAGGTGCGTCCAGTATTTCGGCCAGGGTTTTCTTCCATATTCTCCCGGCCTTGGAATTATCCCATTCCCGGCGTCTTCTTTCAAAGGAGGCCATCTTTTTCCTGTACCATTTTTTTGTTATGGCCCACATGGAATTTATCTGAGCCTGGGTTTTAGGCCTGAAACCCGGTACCGGAGGCTGCTCAAGGGTATCAAGCCTTGCTATATCCTCCTCTGATATTTGCTTTGAACTAAGGGTACGAAGCCTGTTTTTAACGGCATCCACTTCGCTGATGCCGCCCTTTAAATAAAACTCCATTCCACCTTTGGTATCATTCAGATTAAGGGATTCTTCCATGGATTCTTCCATTTTGATATCCATGTTTTTTCCCTTTTTGACTGATTTAAGTACATCACCTTTTCCCATAAGCAGAATCTCCTTTCCTTAGTATTCTGTTATTTTACCATATGTTTTTGAGGTACTGAAAAAGTTTTCTACGAAAATTTTACAGTACGTAGGCCACGCCCCGCGGAGCGGATTTAAATGGCGTGGCTCTCCAAATCGGGAAAAGAGAAGAAGAAATGATTGCAGCTATTAAGAAGAGATACTTACATTTATCTCATAGATTTTTCGCGGCTGTTCTGAACAATTACAATTTTTTACTAAAAAGGACCGTTGTATCTCAGGCAGAGCATGGTAATATCGTCATACTGCTTATTATCCCCGGCAAAGCTTCCGATGCTTTCCCGGACACTTTCTACGGTTTCCTTTGCA
>CAMJPM010000110.1 GCA_946407725.1 uncultured Lachnospiraceae bacterium | reverse complement strand
ACTTAATTTAAAACAATTCCGGAGTCTTACTTACAGGGGGTTCTGAATAGTTACTATAGATCTCAAAAATATCAAGCTTATTACGAAGAACTATGATAAGAGCATAGTGATCCTGAATACCGGCGGAGTCATCAATGCAGCGCAGTTAACGGATATTGCTGATCTTGACGCCATACTGATGATGGGACAGGCCGGCATGAGGGGCGGACATGCCTTGGCAGAAGTTATGACCGGTGAGGTTACTCCTTCCGGAAAGACTGTTGATACCTGGGCTGCAGATTACAGTGATTATCCTTCCGCAGAGGGTTTCTCAAAGAATGATGGTAATGTGGAAACCGAAGATTATTCTGAAGGCATATTTGTGGGATACCGCTATTTTGACACATTTGGTATTGATCCCATTTGGGAGTTCGGTTATGGACTTTCCTACACCGATTTTGAATTTACCACAGCTACTAATGCGCCCATAGATATTGACTACGATAATAGAACGATTACAGTTAAGGCAAATGTAAAGAATACAGGAACCGAATATAGCGGAAAAGAGGTAATGCAGCTCTATGTTTCCGCACCGGAAGGAGATATTTCAAAGCCCTATCAGGAACTGGTGGGCTATGCCAAGACCGAGGAAATAGAACCCGGTGATTCAGATGATGTTGAAATAACATTTACCTTTGATGACATGGCATCCTACAGTGAAAAAGAAGCTGCCTATGTACTGGAAGAAGGCGATTATATCCTTCGTCTCGGAGATAGTTCCAGAAACACCTTTGTAGCAGGTATACTTCATCTTGATAAGGGTGTTAAAACAGAACAGCTGAGCAACCTTACTTTCGGTAAGGACAATAATAATAAGATTGATGATGACATGGAGGGTAAAAAGCATAATCATATTACTTATGCCGGAGAGGCGGAAGAAATAGACAATTCTCCTGTTATTAATCTTGACTCCGAAAAGATCAATACCCTTGATAACAAATCGGGCTTTGATGAGAGCATAAATGCATATACAACCGAGAAAGATGTATATGTTCCTTCAGACGGAGTACACGAGCAGACAGCTTATGTTCTTGAGAACGCAGAGGAATACAAGACTCTTGTGGATGTCTATAAAGCTCCCGCAGGGAAGAGGACGGAGGCACTCTACAAGCTTATTGCGCAGATGAGTTATGAGGAGCTTGCTACAATTGCCGAAGGTATAGGAATGGGAGGATTTACCGGAGCCGTAGGCACGGACAAGATAGGCGATACATATGTGAATACTCCCGGAGCAGCAGGTGAAACCACCTTTAAGTATTTTGACAAATACAAGATACCCAATACCGTTCTTTCCGACGGACCTGCGGGAATAAGGATCACTCAGGAATTTGTAAGAGAAGGCAAAACCTACTATCAGTTTGCAACAGCATTTCCTATCGGTACTGTCCTTGCACAGACCTGGAATGTTGACCTTATAGAGGAAGTAGGTAAGGCAGTCGGTGAAGAAATGGTGGAGTTTGGTGTAACCATGTGGCTGGCTCCAGGCATGAACATTCACAGGAACCCTCTCTGCGGACGTAACTTTGAGTATTATTCAGAGGATCCCACTGTGGCCGGAGAAACAGCAGCTGCAATTACGAATGGTGTACAGTCCAATAAGGGAGTAGGCGTAACCTTAAAGCACTATACAACAAACAACCAGGAAGAAAACAGAAACCAGGAAGATAACCGTGTATCAGAGCGTGCAATGCGTGAGATCTATCTCAAGGGATTTGAAAAGGCTGTTAAGAAAGCCAATCCCATGGCTATCATGACCTGCTACAATAAGATCAACGGTACTTTCGGTGCAGGAAACTATGATACCTGTACGAATATCCTTCGCGGGGAGTGGGGATTTAATGGTGTTGTAATGACTGACTGGATGAGCGCCGAAGAAGACAAGAATTCCATGCATGCCGGCAACGATATGATACAGCCCGGCGGAAGTCCCGAAGACATCTACAGATATTTGGATGACACCGATGTTCCCGAGTGGGGCGATGATGGATATGTTACAATTTCAGAAGGTTATAGCTGGTGGGGAACTATCACATATACACCTAACTGGAGAGAGTTTACTCCTTCGGAAGATGGAGAGAGCATTGTAGTTTCAAAGGAAGCCGCAATTAAGTATGCTGATATGGGCGTGGATAGCGATGCTACCAATGAAGATCTGATCAAGGCAGCTCTTGCTAAAGGTCTGAATGAGAATGTAAAGGATTATGTTGATGATGGCATAGCTGAAGTTACTGTTACAAAGAGAGATACAGATACTGCTTCATTTGCTGTTACCTACAAGGGAGATTACACACCTAACGAGCTTAATCTTGGAGACGTTCAGAGATCAGTATTCAATATCCTTAAGGTTGTGATGGCTTCCAATCAGTTTGGTCTTACACTTGGAAAGGATTCTGCAGAATATACATTTGATGACTATATCAAAGAAAAATGGACTGCTGCAGACAAAAATGAGGATATTTCGGAAGAAGATTTTGAACCGGCTGAGGCGCCTGTGATCGTTCCGGATAAACCTAAGGCGTCTGATGACAGTGCTGCAAAGTATTCCAAAGAGACCAAGAAAGCCATGAGTGAGAACAAGCCCACCATGTCCGCCAACGTAGCACTTGACAGCACTTATGCTGTTGAGTACAACCAGGCAGCTCCTTTCTTCGGCAAGTCTGTCGGAAAGGATTTCGAGAAGGTCTTTGGTGAGATTAAGGTTAAGGTAGGCGATAAGACTGCTAAGGCTACAAAGATCAAGCTTGTTAAAATTAAGGGCGCAACACCCACATCCTGGAACGCAGCTATCCAGATCGTGAAGACCGATGACAAGAGCATGAATAAGGATGTTAAGAAGCTCACAAAGGTTGATAAGAAGAATGCTGCTAATAATAAGCTTCCGGTACAGATCTATGCTATGAACCTTGACAGCGCTGTATCCGAGAACCAGATCTCCGATATTCAGATCAAGGGTTCATCAGGAAAGTTCAGTCTTAAGCTTAAGTTTGCTTCAACCGGAAAGAAATTTACCGCTAAGCAGAAGAAGGATACCTATGGAAATGCCTATGTTAAATTCGAAAAGGATAAAGATGGCAACTGGATCCTCGAGTCCGGCGATCTGAAGGGAACCATTCCCAAAGAAAAAGTGATGAATGACAAGAGCAAATAATCTCCGTGATACTTTAGATCCCATTGGGATCTGAGGATCAAACGGAAAACAAAAACGAAAGCCCCCGGTTCTCAAAACAGGCCGGGGGCTTTCTGTGGGCAGACAGGGGGGACAAGTCAGAGCAGTTCCGCCAGCTCCAGGATCAGGCGCTCGCTCTTTTCCCAGCCAAGGCAGGGGGAGTCAGTGGGGACGGTTCTTTTTGACTTGTTTTGCAAAGAAAAGGCATAGTTGGAATATCATTTCCGGCTATGCCGTTTTATTTATGAGCTGAACTGATATTCCACCAATGCAAACAATACCATTTTAGACTATAATATAATTGGCGTTCAAAAACTTACGGTAACTCTAACGATAACGCATAGATGGTTGAGGTGAAAGAATGCCAGAGAGCCAGAAATACAAGAAAGCAGATGGCATATCGGAAACGGAAGACCGGAAACGTTTCGGAAAAGAAGCACAGACAAAGGAAAACAAAAGGATAATCAAAAGTGTCACCGCTGGTGACACAATCGGTAGGATAAAGAACGAGTAATTTGTGTCAGCAGTGATGACACTTTTCAAATACGAGGGAAGGCACATATGAAGGAAATTGATAAAAGCTTTGAGCAGGTAACGGCAATCATTGAAAACGCCCGAAATAATGCCTATCGTAAGGTGAATGAGGAATTAATCCTTATGTATCAGAGCGTGGGGAAGTTTCTTTCTGAACGAGGAGGCTTCTTATGGTGATGGATATATAGACTCTCTTTCTGCTTACATTCAGGAGCATTTTCCGGGTATAAAGGGCTTTAACCGTCGCGGTCTATATAGGATGAAGCAATTTTATGAGCTTTACAAGGAAAATGAAAAAGTGTCAGCACTGCTGACACAATTGAGTTGGACGAATCATCTGATGATCATGTCAGGATGTAAATCTGAAGAAGAGCGGGAATTTTACATGCTTCTTGCGATAAAGGAACGCTACAGTTCCAGAGAATTGGAACACCAGATGGATAGTGGATATTACGAGCGGTATATGCTCTCCAAAGAAAAACTACATCCGGAGAAAATAAAATCGGAATTAAATCCGTTCCTCAATTCCTATGTGATCGAGTTTCTGGATCTCCCGCCAAAGTTTAAGGAGAAACACCTGAAAAAAGGGCTCATCGAAGGAATGAAGAAATTTATTCTTGAGCTTGGCAAGAATTTTACCTATGTTGATGAGGAATATACCATAATGGTCGGCGGTGAGGACTATCACGTGGATCTTCTGTTCTATCACAGGGCATTGCGCTGCCTTGTGGCAATGGAGCTTAAGACTGGGAAGTTCAAGCCGGAATACATATCCAAAATGGATTTCTATCTGGAAGGTCTTGACCGTCAGGTGAAGAAATCGGATGAGAATCCAAGTGTCGGTCTTATACTTTGTGCTTCCAAAAATGATGAAGTCGTAGAATATGCCATGAGCAGAACCATGTCGCCTATGATGGTGTCGCAATATCAGCTTCAGTTGCCTGATAAGAGTATTCTGCAGAAGAAACTGCAGGAATTGATCCATATGCCTCTGCTTGAAGACGGTGAAGGAGAAAAAGGCGAATGATCAGAAAAGAAAACCTTGAAGAGATGCTTAAGGCTATAGGATATGTCAGGGATGATCATAAGAATATATATGAAAAGCGTTACGCGGCTTTTGATTGTGTTATTGAAGTGGATTTTACCGGAAGTGGCTCTATCAGGTATCCGGAAGACAAAGGGATGAAAAAAAAATAACGGTTATTAGCGTTGATACGCAGGATGAGATGCGAAGCCCTGAAATTGGTGGGAGAGATATTACCCTTGATGTTCATGCTATAGACACCGATGGAACTGAATTTGATGTTGAGGTACAGGGGAGTTCAGAAGGCGCACATGTAAGAAGAACCCGATTTCATAGTGCAGTGATGGATTCGAGAATGCTAAAGGAAGGAGATCCATTTAAGGTCTTAAAGGATTCCTATGGAGTTTTCTTCTATAAACATGATAAGTTTGGACAAGGATTGCCGATGTATCATGTTGACAGGATGGTTCTTGAGACTGGCAAGCCGTTTGAGGATGGATCACATATTATTTATGTCAATGGGAAATACGAAGGTGATGATGAAATTGGAAAGCTGATTGAAGACTTTCACGCTAAAACTTCAGAAAGCATGCATTTTAAACTGTTAGCAGATGGTCTTCATCATTTCAAAGAAACAGAGGAAGGACGTGATATTGTGTGTGAATCAGTAAGAAAATATGCAGAGAAGCAGTCACAAAAGAGTGCCGAAGAGAGCAGAATCAACACATTGATTCAGAATGTCAAAGTGCTTATGAAAAATGCGTCTTTTACACTGGATCAGGCGTTTAGCAATTTGGAAGTATCTGATAGTGACAGAGCAATTATCACTAGACAGCTACAGAAGTAACAAATACTATTGAAATGTACATGAAGCAGTAGGTCAGAGGCAGACAAGTGGACGGTTTTGAAGTCAGTGGGGACGGTTCTTTTTGACTTGTTTTGCTTGCAAAACAAGTCAAAAAGAACCGTCCCCACTGACTTCACTTACTTCATCAGAGCAGTTCTGCCAGCTCAAGGATCAGGCGTTCGCTCTTTTCCCAGCCAAGGCAGGGGTCGGTGATGGATTTTCCGTAGATGCCGTCGCCGATGGCCTGGCTGCCGTCCTCGATGTAGCTTTCTATCATCAGGCCCTTTACGATCTTTCGGATCTCCGGGGAGACGTGGCGGCTGTGGAGCACGTCCTTTGCTATGCGGATCTGTTCCATGTACTGCTTTCCGGAATTGGCGTGGTTGCAGTCGATTATCACCGCAGGGTTTTTAAGTCCTGTTTCCCTGTAGTTCTCAATTAATCCCATCAGATCTTCATAGTGGTAGTTGGCATGGCTTCTGCCGTAGGCGTCCACAAATCCACGGAGAATGGCGTGGGCCATGGGATTTCCCGTGGTCTTTACCTCCCAGCCCCGGTACAGGAATTTCTGCCTGCTCTGGGCTGCGGAAATGGAGTTCATCATTACGGTGATGTCGCCGCCGGTGGGGTTTTTCATTCCTGCGGGGATCCCTATTCCGCTGGCGACTATCCGGTGCAGCTGATCCTCGACGGATCTGGCTCCCACGGCCACATAGGAAAGAAGATCAGACAAATATCTGTGGTTTTCCGGATAGAGCATTTCTTCGGCACAGGTAAAACCGGTCTCTTTTACAACTCTGGTATGCATTTCCCTGATGGCGATAATGCCGGCAAGCATATCCTCGTTCCCTTCGGGATCAGGCTGATGCAGCATTCCCTTGTATCCAACACCCTTTGTACGGGGCTTATTTGTATAAACCCTGGGTATCATGAATATCTTGTCCTTTACCTTGTCCTGAACTTTTTTCAGCCGGGTCAGGTAGTCAAGGACCGCTTCCTCGTTATCAGCGGAGCAGGGACCTATTATCAGCAGGAAATGGGAATCCCTGCCCTCAAAAATGTCCTTTATAACATTGTCCCGTTCGTTCTTTATCTTTTCTATATCGCTGTTTATGGGAAACTGCTTTTTCAGTTCCTCGGGAGTGGGCAGCTGCCTTATGAATTCCATCTGCATTTCCATTGTATGTACCTTGCCGCAGGCGTGTGTGCTGTGTCTGTTTCCTTAAGAGAAACGAGACCGGTTGCATCGGTGACGTGCCTGCGCGGCACCGATGAAAGCCTGAAACATTCTGATTCAGACTTTATACCTCAGTTTTAATAAATGTCGGGGTCAAATCTATCATATTTTCACCTGTTTTTCAATATAACTGATGCGTGATGACTACGTTTACTTGCCAAATCCTGATTTTCGCCCGTAAGGCAAGTAATTTTAGACCCGGTCTTTTCAGAAAATACTTGCCAAATCCTGATTTTCGCCCGTAAGGCAAGTGATTTTAGACCCGGTCTTTTCAGAAAATACTTGCCAAATCCTGATTTTCGCTCGTAAGGCAAGTAATTTTAGACCCGGTCTTTTCAGAAAATACTTGCCAAATACTGTTTTTACTCTTAAGGCAAGTAATTTTAGCTCCAGCCCTTTCAAAAAGTACTTGCCATATCTTTGTTTTCGTTTATATGGCAAGTAAATTTCATTTTATCGAGGATTACCACAGTTCTGGATTTGCAGCTATTCATTCCTGCATCAGGTACTTGACGTTTTTTTACAGGGGCAATACAATGGATAGATATAAGTGGTACTGTAAAGTTTTCTATGAAAACTTTACAGTACGTAGGCCACGCTTTCGCGAAGCGAATTTTAAATGGCGTGGCTCTCAATGTAAGTGCTGGGGGAGCAAAAGCTGAGAACCTCTGATCTTTTCGAGGGACCCTTTGACCTGAACCGGACAATGCCGGCGTAGGGAAGCAGGTATGTTTTTCTTGCTATACCCCCTCCCGAGAATGATTGTCTAAAGGAGGATTTTTTTATGTCTGTTTTTATTACCGCATCTGATGACGGAAGATATTTGCTTACAAATGCAGGATATACTGCAGTGGTTATCCTGATGATCCTGTGTATTTTAGTGGCCTGCCTTGTGTCTTCATCACGGCAGAAAACAAAGATCAGCACAAGAAGGCTTATTTTTTCTGCCATGGCTATAGCACTTGCCTATGTCACATCCTATATCAAGATCATTCATATGCCTATGGGCGGTTCTGTGACTCTTTTTTCCATGTTCTTTGTGACGATGGTGGGAAACTGGTACGGGATGAGGACCGGGATGGCGGCAGCCTTTTCTTACGGGCTTCTGCAATTTGTGGCAGGACCGTATATTTTAAGCGTTCCCCAGGTATTATGTGATTATCTTTTGGCATTCGGGGCACTGGGGCTTTCAGGCTTATTCAGTGAGAGCAGGTACGGGATGATAAAGGGATACTTAATGGGAGTGACGGGGAGGTTTGTGTTCTCTGTACTTTCCGGTTTTGTTTTTTTCGCAGATTACGCTCCGGAGGGCATGAATCCCCTTGTCTATTCAGTTGCCTATAATGCGGCATATCTCTACGCCGAAGCGGGCATAACCTTTGTCATACTGCTGATACCGGCTGTTTCCGATGCATTGAAAAGGATTAAAATCCTTTCGGCAGAACAAGCAGGGCAATAAAGATTAGTTACATTGGAAGGAGTTAATTTATGGGGATTATTGGCGGCATCATGGTTCCACACCCTCCGCTCATTGTGCCTGAGGTGGGAAGGGGAGAAGAGAAGGTTATTGAAGAGACCACAAGGGCTTATGAAAAGGCTGCGGATTTCGTGGCGGCGCTGAAGCCCGATACCATTGTCATTTCTTCGCCCCATGTTGTAATGTATGGGGATTATCTGCATATCTGTCCCGGGGAGAGTGCCGGGGGAAGCCTCAGGCAGTTTAACGCACCTAAAACCGGAATGCTGGTTGAATATGACAGAACCTTAAGGGACTATCTTATCAAGCTTTGTAATGATAACTCTTTTCCCGCGGGACTAATGGGGGAGAGAAGCCCGGAGCTGGATCACGGAACTATGGTTCCCCTGTATTTTATCCTTAAAAAATACAGGAATTTCAAGGTTGTAAGAATGGGGATATCAGGCATTTCCCTCTCAGACCACTACCGTCTGGGGATGATGATAAAACAGGCTGCAAAAGAGACAGGGCGGAGAGTGGTCTATGTGGCAAGCGGCGACCTGTCCCATAAGCTCCAGTACAGCGGACCCTACGGATTTGATCCCATGGGGCCGGTATATGATGAAAAGATCATGGATGTAATGGGCAGCGGAGAATTTGATGCCCTTATGGATTTTGACACAGAGCTCCTTGAAAAATCCGCCGAATGCGGCCACCGCTCCTTTGTGATAATGGCCGGAGCCTTTGACCGGACGAAGCTTAAGATAGAGAAGCTTTCCCATCAGGATGTAACGGGAGTGGGATACGGTGTATGTACCTATGAGGCCTGCGGCGAAGATGATGACAGGAATTTCCTTGACAAGTGGTATGAAAGACGTATGAAGAAAATGGAAAATGAGAGAAATGCCGAGGACGCCTATGTAAGGCTGGCAAGAAATACCATTGAGAATTATATCAAAGACCGGAAGATCATTTCCGTGCCGGATTCCCTTCCTCCGGAAATGCTTACCGAAAAAGCCGGAGCTTTTGTTTCACTGCATATCGACGGGGATTTGAGGGGCTGTATCGGCACCATCTCCCCGGTTGCGGACTGCGTGGCGGAGGAGATAATTTCAAACGCCATCAGCGCCTCCACCAGGGATCCAAGATTTTCGCCTGTGAGGCCGGAGGAGCTGCCTTTCCTGGAATACAGCGTGGATGTCCTTAAGGAGCCGGAAAAAATAAGCTCTCCCGATGAGCTGGATGTGAAAAAGTACGGCGTCATTGTAACAAAAGGCATGAGGCGTGGACTGCTGCTGCCGAATCTGGATGGGGTGGATACAATTTCAGAACAGATTTCCATTGCAAAGCAGAAGGCCGGGATATCCGTGAGCGATGATGATGTGGAGCTGGAACGCTTTGAAGTGACCAGACACCGCCCCTAAAACGAAAGGAAGCTTCCGATAGTTATGAAATGTCATGTGTGCTTCCGCCACTGCGAGCTGTCCCCGGGACAGACGGGATATTGCAGGGCAAGAAAAAACATAGATGATAACATAGTTCCGGAAAACTACGGGGTGGTCACCTCCATTGCCCTTGATCCCATAGAAAAAAAGCCGCTGAACAGGTTTTTTCCGGGGAGCCGGATTCTTTCCCTGGGGTCCTACGGCTGCAACCTCCGGTGTCCCTTCTGCCAGAACCATGAGATTTCGCAGACCGGGGATCAGGGTTTTTCAAGGGTCACGCCCGAGCGGATAAGAGATATCGCCCTTGAAGAGAAGAAGAACGGAAATATAGGTGTGGCCTATACCTATAATGAGGCTCTTATCGGATATGAATTTGTCCGGGATACGGCGAAGCTAGTTCACGAAGCGGGGATGAAGAACGTGCTTGTGTCAAACGGTACGGCGGAGCTCTCTGTGCTCTCGGAGATTATTCCCTACATCGACGCCATGAATATCGATCTCAAGTCCTTCTCTGAGGACGTTTACAGGGAAGTGCTGCACGGGAACCTTAAACAGACAATGGATTTTATAGAGGAGGCCGCAAAGCACTGCCACATGGAGATCACAACCCTTGTGGTGCCGGGTATCAATGATTCCGATGATGAGATAAGGGAGATATCAAAGTGGATCGCCTCTTTGAATGGCGGAAGGGGAGAGGAGATACCCTATCATATTTCCAGATTTTTCCCGCT
>CAMJPM010000109.1 GCA_946407725.1 uncultured Lachnospiraceae bacterium | reverse complement strand
ATTATAATCCTGCCGTGCTTCAGCTTAGTGAGAACAGGATATCCTATGACAATGCCGCTGGCTTCGGCGATATTGAGATCGAGGTCGAGGACACCCTTCCAATAGCTGCATACCAGCCTTTAGGCAGGAGTGCCGCCCCCGAAAAAACTGATGTAAAGATAAAAAACGAGCCCTATGACGGTGAGGATTCGATGGAGGATGACCGGATCCTCTCCCTTGACACTGAAGCCAAAGCCTGGCAGTGGTGCGTTCTGTCAGAGGGGGAATGGCAGGAGGTGGAGGATGCCACAAAGGCTGAATTCGTGGTGTCAGAAAACAGTATAGAAAAGTTCGATTTCCGCTGTATTTTCGTAAAAGAAGGAAAGCGCTACTGCACCGAGTCCTTAAAGGGGGTTCCCTATGAAAAGGAGCCGGAGGAAGAGCTTCCGGAAAAGCCTGACAATATAGACTTAAATCCAGAACAGACCTTTTCGCCCCTTGAAATGGACTCATCCGACCCCTATTCTGGCTATGTCTTCGAAATGACCTTCGCAGACGGAGAGTGGGTAAAGGAAATACGAATAAAGTCCCCTGAGGACGATGAGGCGGAGCCCGTGAAATTCGGAACCTTCACCATCGCAGATCATAAGGGCGCGGATATTCTGGACATCGCCGCCACCATGTCCATATCGGTGCTGGATAACGATGAGCCCCGCCCATTCAGCATTGATTTTACGGAGAAAAGCGTTTCCGCCGACAAGGCTTCAGGAAGCGCAAAGATCCGCCTTAAGCGCTTCGGCGGCAAGGAGACCCCGGTGACAATTGAATATGAGACAGGCGACGGTACGGCGGAGGCCGGAAAGGATTACAGCTATGTCAGCGGAAACGCCTTTTTCTACGCAGGGATTGACGAAGCTGAAATAGACGTGCCCCTTATCAATGACGGCATAAGTGAAAGCGATCCCCGCACCTTCTATATCAGGCTTGGAAAGATCAAGGGTGACAGCGGCGATAAATGCACCCTTTCAAGAAATGAGATAGAGGTCAGGGTGATAAACAGCGCGGGAACCGTTTCGGAAAACGAGAACCTCCCGACCATGCTCTATAACAGCGGCACTCATGACATATCCGGCAGCGTTTCCGTGGAGACCCACATGGCCGCGGGCGTTAATGAAGACGCGGTTACGGGAGTGCAGAAGGAGATCCCGGAGGATGAGATATTATACGGGGACATCGCAGGCTTTGATGACTACGGGACTGCCGGAAATGAGGATACAGAAAACGATATACCGATCTTAAGAACCTATAACTACGGTGAGATAAGCTTTCCGGAAAGCCACAGCGGCAGCTACTGGGAGGACAATGCCTATGTGGCGGGATCCTCCGGGAACGATTATACCGGCTGGAGCGAGGGAAACGCCTACGGAAACGGCTGGCAGTTAAGCAGCAAATCCCAGGGATATGCCACCCTTAATATCCCCAATATGCCACAGATGTTTTCAGGCTTTGACGGGAATTTCGAATTCAGCGCCGATCTCGCTTCAAAAGGCGATCTCTTCTGGTACGGCCTTGAATATGTCTGGGGCTGGGCGCAGGTTTCTAGAAAGTCTTACCCGGGATATTTAAAACAGGCGTCAAGCAATGTGGAAGTCACGAAAAGCAGCTGGCCCAGTTATGAGATACAATATGATAGATCCGGCTACATAAGCGGAGACTGGGACATGAATTCGGATGTGACGGGGCTTGCGCTAGCGCTTACAAGGTATGACGCCCATGACGCAAAGTCCGAGGTTTACAGCCGTATCACAAAAGGCACTCTGAGCCGCCGTAACTTTAATAATAACCTGCGTCTTCGCATCCACACCTCCAATGACGGCGAAAGCGGCGGAGACAATGTCCGGACCGCTCCGGAGGGAGCAGCGGAGTTTATGGAGGACTCCGGAGTATATTCAAATATGAAGCCCAGGGTCAGCATTGTTCCCCATTCAGGAGGCGTGACAGATAAAGGCAGGCTCTATGTGGGGAGCAAGGTACTGATATCCTTACAGAACCTCGACAGCTACAGGGCCTATTCCGGAGATGTCCTTAATTCCGCTGTCTATGTGACCCGGAAGGACGGCAGCATTGTAAATGGCGTACAAGTAGATAAGAGCGGAAGCAGGGATTTTTACGTAACCCTTGTGTGGGACGGCATGACAAAAGCGGACCTTAGTGACGAATATACCATAAACGTGGTCATGACCCGGAGCCAGAATTTCATCCTGGACTTAAGCCCCTCCGTTCCCAGGAGGATAAACGCCAACGGGGAAGCCATGACTGAAATCGATACCGGCAGGATAGATGAGGCCTGGACCGACTTCAGGAAAAGCGGACAGGGCTATATTACCCTGGGCTATAGCAGCGCGACTTCCGAAGCCCCCTACTTTTCAACCGATATTACCGAGAAAAAGATAGATATATCTGAAAACTGGACAGGCTCTGAAAACCCGGTGGTGGAGCTTGGAACGCAGGAAAACATACAATATGTCAATTTTAACCGGGGTGAGAATGACAGGATACTTTTCAATAATAAGCTGTACCGGGGAAATGAGCGGATATGGCTCTCGGTCGCGGACCTTTCCATGGGGAAGCTCAGCTTTGCCTACTATGATGAGGACTTCCTTAACGCGGACTGCACAATGACCTCAAAGGTAGTGAAGACGGAGCTGTATTTTGACGGGGACGGCGATAAAAAGATCTCAGGAGCCTACAATAAAGGCACCGGTTACTTCAATGTATCCTCCGGGTCAAAAGACCGGCTCGTCAAGGTTTTAGATGAGGGAGAAAGCTATAACGAGGTTGATTTCCAGCCGGAGATCCTTGATGACGGGACTTACGGCGAGTATTTCCTTAAAATCTATTATACCATGCTGCCCCGGAATCTGAATGAGCCCGGAAACGATGATTCAAAAAAGGCCCAGGTGATCCCGGCCTTCACCACCAGCATAACAGACCAGTCCGTATATTCCGGTCTTACGGAGGAGCAGCAGAGCTACCGCTATATTATGAGCGGTCCGGGAGCTGACGGGAATCGCACCTCCGACAACCACCCCATGTATGGCACAAAAGCCGGTGAAGTGCAGTTTGTGGACGTGCCCTTAGGGGGAGACCGCCATCCCATGGAGCATGTAAAGGATGACGACGATAACTACACCTTCACCTGGGAGCCTGAGTTCCATGGAAACCTCGTATACCCTTTCACCGATCCGGATCCCATCTACATAGAGCACAGCCTTGCAGGGGACAATATCCCGCTCTCGGACGTGACCTTTGAAAAGGGTAAGGGAATGCAGACGGATGAAAAGGGCAAGGCTAATTTAAACGGTTATCTGGGGTCTTTTACGGGAAATTCCACCATCGCCCTCTGCGTGACGGAGCAGGAGAGACTCATGGATCAGCTGAAGGCGGATCCAAAAAGCGCTGAGACTCTGAAGCCTGAAAGCACCGAGCTCATCCGCCGGAGCGCCGTGCCGGACGCATCGTATCTTTCGAATACGGAAACTCCCGGCATGGGGGATGCAAACATAGACCTTTCTGAAAGCGGTGCTCCTTATAAAGAGCTGACTCCCGACTTCGGGATGGACGTGAATCTGATGGATTTCAGCGCCCTTAGCTTTGTGACCATCATAACCAACAAGGACAAGGTCATGATCACTCTGTCAGTCCCCGTACTCGCCAAGAATTACACCAACGGTGAGGGCAGACCCAAAAGCAGATTTCCCGATACCATCACGAAAGGCGTTGAAAAAAACTGGAATGAAGTCAAGTCATGGATGAATGATCCGGGGGATCTTTCCAATATAGAAGAATTCTGGAAGAATAACGGCTACAAGGATGTAATGAAGAACGGGGCTAAAACCGGAGCCCTTAAGAGCAAAAAGGTCTCGCTGAGCCTTAGCCTTTCCATGGCCTTCGTCTTAAAATATGACAGTATCAGCAATAAATATTGCTTCAATGAGTGGACCCTCACTGTCATAGGGGGCTTAAGCTACAAATATACCTACCGCTTCGCTGTCTGTCCCATAGTCTATGTTTACGTAGCTGTGAACGTAAGCATTGGCATCGGCACAGGAGCCACCGTGGAACGGACAATTGTGGAAAGGGATATCCCCTACATAAAGGAGGATCAGCCAAGAACATTGAAAAAAGGAGGGGATACAGGATTTTACACCGAGTATCAGAATATATACCTCCAGCTCAAGGGAAAGGTCTATATAGAGGTCCTGGACAAAAAAGGCGGATCCGTCATAAAGACCATGAATAACGGCCTTGTAAAGTCGGACGGAGGAAAGAAGGGCATAATAAAGCTTGGAAACAGCGATGGCATGAGCTTTGACAAGAAGTATTACATCCGTATCACCGCTCTTGAGGATTCCACCATCAGCTATTTAAACGTCGTTGAGAAAAATAAAGAAACCGTATATTGGAGCGGCGTAAGGATAAGCCTGAAGCTCGCCCTGGAATTAGGCGCGGGGCTCGGAGTCGAATTCCTGAAGGCGGAGGTCTTCATAAAGCTTGTGGCAAACACGAACATAACCCTGGGGGCATACAATAAGGATGAGGACAAGTATGAACCTTTTGAGGTCGCGTCCGTAAAGTTCGCCCTGTCCTTAGGCTTTAGGGCGGTGATCTTCTTCGTAAGCTATGAGCTGGATGCCGTCGGGGTAAGGATAAATTACAGCAAGGCGAAAGGCTGGACCTATACCTGGGTAAAGCTTAATAAGGAGCAGGATATAAAAAAATCTTCTCCCCTCAAGGCTAAAGGAGTGCAGGAGGGGCAGCAGATATATTCCCCGTCCTATGCAGAAGAAAATGAAAAGGATGAAGGCAGTGTTCACGGCACGGACATATTGAAGGCCTACGCTTCGGATGACCCGGAGGTGCCCTTCCAGCTGTCCGGCTACAACAGCTCTGTAAGCTCCTTTAAGCTCGCAGACGGCCTCTTCCTTGGATCTGATTATCAGGTCTTAAGCGTTAGCGGTAATAACTATGTGCTTTATACCATCGGAAGAGACGGTGAAGAGAGCGAAGCGAACCGTCCGATGCTGGTACTGTCCCGCCTCGTTTCCACCGGAGGAGCAGGCAGCGTAGGGCTTGTGAACCCTCTATACAATCTCCCGGAGAGTGGTGATGATTCTGAAATAGAAGGCTATAAAAAAGCAGTAAGCGATAATAACCCTTATATCCCCGTAGACACCGTCTCCGGCGGGAAAGACGACGGCACCGGGGATCTGGAATTCAATGCCAGGGCAGAGGGGAGCACCATACATGTATCATGGGTAAGCCTCACTTCCTCCGGCAGTGAATCAACGATCAGGGAAATGTCGAAAAAAACAGTTGTCAAGGAGGCATCCTTTGATACAGCGAAGGGGGATGGCTTTACCGAAGCGAAGACAGTAAGGGGAGCTTCGGAGAACAGGGCAATGTTCCCCATTGCCCTTGGGAAAGAAGAAAACGCCTGGGTTGATGCCAGGCAAATGGATGAGGCTGAAAGAAAACAGGCATCGAAAAATTACGCTGCGGTCTTAAAGACTGCGGGGTTCGATCCAAATAAAACCGGCAGCTCTGATGAGGATAAATCGAGAAAAGAGATAGGGCAGTACAGGTTAAAGACTATGGAGGCCGTCTGGGACGGAGCCGGAAAACAGAATTATATTTCAGTGAGCATTAACGGCGTGACCTATACCCAGACGATACCTGAAGGACAGACCATTGACAATTTTTCGTTTATTAAGGACGGGGGAAGCGGCAGCAGCAAGTATATAGCCGCTTATACAACAAGGGAAACTTATTTTACTGACTCAAAGGGAAAGCAGACGAAAACTGATGGCAATATCAGGAATATGCTGACCATAAGGCGGCTCTGTCTTTCGGAGCTTTCCGGGAATGGCAGCGGATACGAATGGGGAAAGAATTATTGTATACGTACCCTCTATGATTATGAAGACAATCAGACAATAAAGGACGGCATCTATTCAGGCGGGAAGGTGATATCCTATGAGGAGCCTTACTTTGCAAACCTCCAGTTCCTTAATGCCGGACTCGGAGATTCCCTTGAAGCAGGCGAAAAAACCAAACCCTCGATACTTAAAGGTACGGAGGACTCCTTAAAAGCGTCAGAAAGTGATACCGAGGACTTCCTGCTCTTTGAGAT
Source organism: uncultured Lachnospiraceae bacterium (assembly GCA_946407725.1). Classification (GTDB taxonomy): domain Bacteria; phylum Bacillota; class Clostridia; order Lachnospirales; family Lachnospiraceae; genus NK4A144. The sequence continues at coordinate 4,327 of CAMJPM010000109.1, read as the reverse complement.
GAACGGCTGCACCTATCTGATAAGAGAACAGAGCGTTTATTCGATGTGCGGGGGAAATGAGGGCAGCATCATTCCCTTCTTTGCCAGGGACGAGGATCTTAAGGGCGAATTATATACAGGGGAGACCTCTGCCACAGGAAGGACGGAAACAGTGATAGGAGCTGATGGTGAAGGCGGTCTTTCGGCAGTATATGTTTCCACCGTTCCTGATACCACAAATAACGCTCTGTACTTAAGTAAATACGATCCGAAAACAGGAACCTGGGGGAAGGGCGTGATCCTTGCCATGAATCATATGGATGTTTTTGAGGACTCCCAGACTCTTGGCTGGCAGAACGAGGATGCGGCAAGCGCTTATCTTGGGAAGCTTGAGAACTACAAAAAGGGCGGCTTAGACCAGTTTACGTTTACCGCCCCGAAGATCGCCCTTGGCGTGAAGGGTGAAGAAGCCTCCGAAGGCAGCGCAAGAAGTGATATGGAGGATGAAGGAAGCCAGACTACCCTTCTGATCCTCACACAGGGAAACTTCAGCTACTTAAAAGAGGTTGAAAAGAGCGGTGAGAGCTTCTTTATGATTGATCCTAACGGAAGTGGAAAATACACGGCAGGAACAGGGATCTACGCCATAAGCTATGGCATGGGCCATCAGACCGTGGGGGAAGCGAACATAAGCTTTACGAACGATAATTTTACAGCCGGAACCGAGCTTTTTGCGAATATCTCCTTTAAGAATACGGGGGACATAGGCATCCGTGGGTCAGCTGCCGAAAATCAGGCTATAACTGTAACCTTAAGCGCAAGCGGCACGGATCTTCCGGATATCAGCCTTGCAAGCTGGTCGATAAGTGAGAACATTGTACCGGGGCAGAAGGTGGAGCTTGACGGGAGCTTTATCCTCCCTGTGTCATTGCCGGAGAATGCGTCTTTTAATATCACCGTGAGCGAAGGTGATTACTATTATGACGAGGGAGGACTCCCTTATACCGCTGCCTTAAGGGGTGTCTTTACCGTTAAAGGATGTCCTGAGCTTAGCTTTGAGGATGAGTGGTCGGCTGAGCTTTCAGGTACCGATGGCGGAATGGTGGAGCTTACAGAAGACGGCAATGCTGTGCTTGATGTAGATTTCATGGCCGCTAACCGGGGGAACCTTGACGGGGGTAATGTCTACGCCCAGTTCAGCTACGACACCGGAGAAACCGACAATGACGGGAATCCTGTGTACGCAGCCTTTGACATCACGGAAAATACCCTTAATGTGGGCGAGGAGGAGCAACTGAAGATTTTGAAGGCCTCTCAGTCCCAGACCGGCCATGACTTTAAGAACGGCATTCTTTACTTAGGTAACATCCGATCCGGTTACGGTCGGAGGGTCACCGGATCCATCACCTTTGATCCGGACATATACTTTGCCGGACAGGGGAATACCTTGGGACTCCGTATAGAGCTGTACAGTGATTCGGATACAGATGTGACAACGGTCGGATACGGATTAAGGAAAGCGACCCACGGAGAGTACGACATTGCGAATAACCGCATTGAAGAAGAAATAGAGCCCCTGGTCACCTTCTCTCTGCCTGGAGAGCTCTTCCTTAATAAGGGTTCCTTAGTGCGTATACCTGTCCACTACTTCTCAGTTAACGGCTTTGGGGCTCCTTCGATCCAGGTAGCTGAATACCCTGACGAGGAGGACAGGGACAGCGATATCAGCAGCCGTTTCCAGCGGATGGATCAGAATCTTGCGAAGCTCTATTATGTGGAGAAATCCTTTGATAAGGGTCGTGGAAGCGGTACCATCGTGGTCTGCGCCGCAAAGGAGGGCAACGGCTATATCCGCATAATGGATCAGTTCACGAACAGCTATCAGGATATTCCTTTTAAGGTTACGGAGGATGTGGACGGAATGGATATTTCTCCGAATAACGGCCGCATAACCTTCCATAACGCAAACGGTTCCGTCTATAACCCGAAAAAAACCGGGGTTAAGAATAGCTGGAGATTTTACGACAACGTGCAGACCTGGAATGATGTGGATAAAAACGGCAGATACGGCGGCGGAGCCGAGCCTTACCACTCTTCGCTTATGATGGCGGAGCCGGGATCCAGCTTCAGCTTTGAGACGGAGGCGGAGTCCATAACCTTATACATGAATGCCCGGGCAGAGGTAAGCAGTGATTTCCCCGGATTTAATGGCAGCAGCGTCAACGCCTACGGAGGGGACTATACGGAGGCCGGGGGATCTGCCCTTGTGTTCTTCGGGCCGAACCCGGATAATAAGCCCCACAGGGTCACAGTAACATTTAAGGAATACGCCAGCTTTGAGCAGCGTGGGAACAATGCTTATTTTGACTGGATCACAGAGCATTTTAATGATGAGGAGTATGATGCGTCAAACGGGATACCGCCCAAGTTTTACTGGGGAGCAAACTTCCCGAAGCAGGGGTCCCTTAATAAAGAGGATAATGAGAAGTATACTGTATGGCTCAATACTATCGGCACCGAAAAGCTGTCCGGCATAACCATCACGGGAAGAAAGGGTGAAAATGTTGTAAAATCCTCTATTCTCATGAAACATAACGAATATCAGTGGGAGGCAGGCATCAGCGTCTGTGCTAACGGAGAGTTTACCATTGATGCGGTGGACCGTAAGGGAAACCACAATCTGATCGACGTTGAAGTGGACTGGTGGGGTAGTTCTCCGGATTATGCAAGCGACAGTGAAGCGGTGCAGGTGCTTAAAAGCCCCCGCTCAGAAACTGCGGGTTCCGGCCTTATGAGCTTAAGCGATTCGGATTCTCCTTCGGAGGAGGATCCGGAGAACCGGGATCTCTGGACCGATATGGAGCTTGTGGAGGGGGATGAGCCCTTCATACGGATTTTAGTAAGGGATAGTGCGCCTTTTGAGGATGTGGTCATCTTTGGTGGAAACATGGAAAGGATTCTTGAATACACCAGCGCTATTGATGATCTGAAGCCGGAGGATATGAAAAAACTGAACATGAAAATGGGCTCCAGGGGAAAGGAATACCATATCCCGGTTGAGGGAAGCGGAACACAGATTGCAGTCGCTTACAGCTTTGATTTTGATGCACCCTTGCATGTTGATCCTGAGCCGGAGGGGGAATACACATATTATGTTACAACTCCGGAGGGCGTGGAAAACTCCTATGATGCCAAGGAGGAATACTATTACAACCTTAAATTCTTTAATGCGAAGGGCAGCGCAGGGAGTGGAAGCAGCAGGGAGCCAAAGGTTCAGTATCTCCCCGATAATACCCTGACCTTCGAGTCTGTACAGGATGGGGATACTCTCTACCTCTTAAAGGGCGGAAGGTATTTCTACGAGGAAGGTCTTGAAATCACATCCGAAGTAAAGAGAGCCGTGAAGCTCATAAAGAAAAAGCGGAGACTTAAAGTAAAAAAGGACTCAAAGCTCACCCTAAAGAAGGGGGATAAAACAAAGACAGTAACGCTGAAGGCTGTAAAGGTGAAGAAAAGGACCCTGAAGCTTAGCAGTTCCAAACTATCGGGTTCTCTTGCCGATATCTTTACTAACGCCGGCGAGCTCCTGCCTGATGTGAAGGACGGGCAGTATCTTGTTTCCGTCAGGAAGGATAAAAAGAATATATTAAGCTTTAACGGGATTCCCGCCGCAGACGGAAAGCAGATAAATTTATCTGACTTCCCGGTAATAAGCTCCGGGAACAGGGGCTCCGCCACCATTGCAGCAACCTTCGGAGGGAAGGTCTTCAAGGGCAAGGTAAAGTTTAAGTGAGATCAGAGGGAGGATCCGGGTGCATTCTTTTTAAACACAATGTCTATTCTCGTACCCAGATCCTCCCTTGACACTATTTCAAAATAGGCGCCGTGCTTATCAACTATCCATTTTGCTATTCCTTCATTCCTATTCCTGAATCCTGCACTCTGAAATAGGGCCTCCCATTTTCTGTCATACCGGTTGCAAGGATTATCTCCTCTCCCTTTTTTGTGTACTTTGAAGCATTATCCGTAAGGATCCTTAGGGCCTGCTTGATAAGGCCCTCATCGGCCATTATCGAGATCTCCTGCGGCGCTTCCTTTAATCTGTAAATATGATCCTCATCGATCATAAGGGATTCTTCGTATACCTCCCGTATTATCCGGTTCATCCCGGCGCTCATGATCTCAAGGCTTGTCCGCCCGGCGTCCCCCCTTGCCAGAAACAAAAGCTGTTTTTGTTCACAGAAAAAACACAGAATTATGAAATTTGCGTCACAAATTGGGACTAACTTTCAGTTCAGTACAGGCGTTGCGGAGGAGGTGCTTGACCAATATCGCAAACGATCCTTAC
>CAMJPM010000108.1 GCA_946407725.1 uncultured Lachnospiraceae bacterium | reverse complement strand
GTACAGTTTTAACCCTAACTAAATCAAAAATGTCCTTGACAAGGGGAGCACTTTAGAATCTCTTACGATCCTCCAAAGAGATGCGGCCGCTTTCAGTCTTTCATCATATATCTTCGTTGCATCATCCGCACAAAAGTCTTTTACGAACTTATTCCATTGAAGCGCTGATTTATCATATCTGACATATGTCTTTTTTCCATAGTAGATATCCAAGAGATCCCCCAATGTAAAAGATTCATCTCCATTTTCTTTTACAGCCTTAGCGGACGCAACCATATCAACATTGAACTTGAACGGCTTAACACCCGTCTGTTCTGCAAAGAATTCTCGAAATCTGTTGCCAAATGTAAATCCGCACTCTATAAGGCCTGTATCGAGAGTCAGTTCTGTTATCGTAGCCTTCTTGCGTTTTGATCTTCTTTTTTCAGGAAGGATCTTATCTCCGGATAAATATGCCTTGATGACTTCGTTTAGCTCAATTTTGCTTCCACTGGCCTTAAGTCCAAGATCTTTACATATTTTTATCAGTTCTTCGCGATACCAATAATACTTGCAGAATTCGTCATAGTCTTTTATTTCGTTAAACTCGGGGCGTTGTCGTCCTTTTACGAAGTCCAAACTTATCTCCTCCCAGGGATTATTCATAACGTGTCATCGAAGTTCACCGATGATTTTCTCCATCCAGATCATTTTAATTCAATATCCTCTATTCCTGAAGTCAATGAGAACCGTCCCCAATGACTTCACAAGTAATCAGGGGACCCTGTGGCCCCCTGCACTCCACCCGTTTTATTCTACCGGGAAACAGATTTCCGTCACCAGAACTTTTTCAACATCTTCGAACCGTCCCCACTGACTTCCTCGAAAAGTCAATGAGAACCGTCCCCATTGACTTGCTGACGGATTTGATCACTCCGCTTCCCCATGGATTTCTGAGTCTTGCGTAATAAGCAGATGCACTTTTTAGCCCAAGCTGAGCAAGGATGCTCATTTGGGCGGCGCGTCCGGCAGAGCCAGTCCTTCATGGCGAATTTAGCAAAACGTGCCAGTGGCACGTTTTGAGCGCCGTTTAGACGCGCTGAGCGCGTCTGGCGCCGTAGCTTCGTCAGGACACGAGCACGGAAAGCCGGTACATACGTGCCTGCCGGCACTGGATTGATATACGTAAATGCCTCTCCGTTCCCCCGGCCTCCCCGTCACGTAAAGAGTGTGATTTAACTTTTTTCTTCACATTATTATGAAACAGCCCTACCTTTCTGCAGGATCTCCTTGACACGTATGATCTCAGCTGAGCCCTTGCCGAGTAAGAAAGGTATAAGGACTCTTTCTTCTTTTCCGGCTTTCGATTTCAGTATCGGAGTCCCTGTCCTTCTGGAATGAATAATATCAACACAGTCTACAAGCTTATGATGTACTTCATTCATATATATTTGGGTATTGCGGCAATACTCCGCAGTAAAAGAATCCTTCTGGAACAGAGCCATACGCCTTAAAGGCTCATTCTCAGGGATAGTACCGGGTAAAGTAACCTCGTCGCCATCTTCATTCGTTACATTCTGCGGATGAGCCAGTCCGTACATGAGGTTTATGGGCTTCTGTCTGTCCCGGTGCTCCTGCCTGAGGCGTTTGGTCATCGAATGTAAGTATCCGGACAGATTCTCGCCTACCATGGGAGGCTTACTGATCCCAAAATTGTTATCCTTTTTATTTACGCTGGTATATACATCCTCGGCAAACTCTACTGTAGTCTTGTCATTCAACAGAACATCCGGATTATTCACGGCTTTATACTGAATCTGCGTTACCATACGCTCAGCCATGGTAAATGCCTGGATCCTGGCTCTGAGCCCGATCATCTCATCATCCGAAGGAGCCAGGCTGCGCTGCACGGCCACGAAAAGCAGATGCTCGAAATCATGCATTCTTTCAAACATCAGCCAGTTTTCATCATAATGATCCGCAATATCCTTTATGGACTTAAAATGCAGATCCTGTATATTCATTTCCTTAAAACTGCTCAGTGATTTATTAAAAAGCTCCTGTGTAAAGATCCAATCATGATCCTGGTCTGTGAAACGCCTGATCACAGAGGTTGTAATTCTTGTCAAGATTTTCCAGAAATTTTTCATCCGTTTCCATATCAAAAGGAACGGACCGGAAATTCTTAAATTCCTCTATCCTCTTTATCAGAGTCTCTTTGTCGATATGCGTGAACTCATATCTGTTCCCGGCCTTACGGGCAGATTCATATTCCCTTACCTTTTCTGCGTTATTCTTACGTTCCAGCGCCTTCTTTGCGCGCTTCTTAAGATCAGAGTCGGAGAGATCGGCATACGTCTTTCTTTTACCTTTCCCAACCTGGCAGACGTCAGTTTACTCTTATCTTCTTTTTCAAGGGTCTTATGCAGCCTCTGTATTTCTGCCATGGCATTCTTCATTTCGGTTTTAAGCTGCATTTTTCCCTTTGGCACGATGACATCGATCTTTTCAGCCTTTTTCTTAAGGGCATTGTTGGCTTTGGTATCGGTCCCGGACTTCTTATCTTCTTTTACGGCTTTATCTTCCTTTGCACCGGTATCCGCTTTCCCGGTTTTAAGAAGATCCTCCGATATAGCAGTCGTCCTGATCTTCTGTTTTTCAACAGAGGTATTGATAGCTGTTTTTTCGTTTTTCTGTTTCGTTCTGTTTTTTCCAGTCCATAAATAAACCCCCATTTAATTCATTTCCTTGATCCGATGTATCAGAAAAGCATTATTCCGTGCTGTATTTCATCTATACGATACTCATCCCGCTCTGCCCGGGTGATCATCTCCACAAGCGATATGACAGAGTCATTTCCGGCCGTGAATCTTAAAGTGCCTTCTGTACGTTCTTCCTCAAGTATCTTTCCTGCAAGCGCCGTGACCAGGCCCATGGCCACATTAAGTGAATTATCGAATGCCAGGTAGCTGACTATGAGATCCATGTCATCGTCTTCGCTCACAATGATACATCCCCGGACATTCCCGTCATCATCGACTCCGGCAAAGCTGTACTCCGGTGAAAAATCCCCCAAAGCGTCCGGATCAAAGCCTGTCTCTGATATATACTTCATCACTTCATTGATGACCGCACCGTTCGATAACGGGGTCACACTTACACCTCTAAACTCTTTCTCCAGAAGTTCATCCATCTCAGGGCTGAACACCAGATCGCTTACCGGGACACTGTACATATCAGTATCCTTTCCCACCAGAAAACCGTAATCTGAAAGGAACCCGGGAAGAGCTTCGACGCTCCCGTCAAAAAAAGTTTCGATCCCGTCGATCTCAGGATCATCAAGAAGCGACATGGACGTATCCATAAGCATCGTGGCTGCTCCCATACCCTGCTTATCTGCTTTGGTATAGAGCCATTTGATCACGGCCTTCATCTCCTTAATGACAAAAGCAGTGACCGAGCAGGGCTCCCCATCATCTGAAATGATCCCAAGCCTGGTGAGGTTCTTATCTGTCAATATCTCCTCCGGGCACAGATATGCGAAATACTTTTCATTGTCCGTATCAATCCGTGTAAGTTTTATAAATCAGGTATCCTTTCATTATTTGCCCGGCATTCAAGGGATCATTCTCTGAACTGCTCCGAGGTAGGATCCTCCAAAGAGATTGAAGTGATTCAGCATGTGATAAAGATTGTAAATATCCCGTCTTTCATGGTATCCGGGCTGTAAAAGCCCGCTTTCACGGTAGGCTCCGTAAAAGGTTTCCGAAAATCCCCCGAATAATTCCGTCATTGCTATGTCTGCTTCAGCACATCCCACATATACAGCGGGATCGATAAGAGCAGCCCTGCCCTCCGGTCCACAGAGGAAGTTTCCTCCCCAGAGATCGCCATGGAGCAGGGACGGATGTTCAGGCTCCATAAGGTATTGGTCCAGATGTGCTATAAGCCGGTCCAGGCGTTTTGCTGTTTCAACCGGCAGAATGTCTGCAGCCATTCTGAACTGGGGCAAAAGCCTGCACTCCGCAAAAAACTGGATCCAGTTTTCCTTCGGGTCATTTTTCTGAGGAGAAGCACCGATGAAATTATCGCTTGTGAAACCAAATTTTCCTTTTTTGACAAAGGAAGCTGTGTCCGCACAGTGAAGCGCTGCGAGACTGTGTCCGAAATCCTCCCAGAAACCTCTGCTCTTAATGCCGGGTTCCAGGTATTCCATAAGGAGAAACGCTCCTCCCTCAGCCTTTCCGTATGCAGCCGGCACAGGAACCCTTATAACACCCGGTGCATTAAGCGCATTCAGCCCATCCGCTTCCGCCTTGAAAAATTCCGGGGTTTTGCCTCTGTTTTCTTTTAGAAAGACTTTGCTGCCGTCACTTAATTCCAGAAGGAACGCTTCATTAATGTCTCCTCCCGAAACCCTGCGCCGCCGTTCAACGCTTACATTTTCTCCATATAAATCCTGTATGATCTCATCCAGGGTTTTATTATCATATAGCATTCCCATTTTTTCACTTTTCTTTCTATAAAAAACAGTGTACCGATTGCTCCTTACTCCAGCCGTATCTCCTGGGTCATGCTGCGGTTTACCAGGATAAAACCGGTATGTATGTCAATGGGAACCATAAGAAGCACCGGATCCTCAAAGATCCCGTCATATTTTATGTCTCCGTTTAAGGTCATTATTTCACAGACGGAATCGTTATATATTATGACCCGCTTATCAGCAAGCTGTATATCGGTATAGTTAAGCTCAAACTCCTTTTCCAGGAGCAGGCGTCCCGTATGGCCGTAGACCATTATCCTGTAACGGTTTCCGCCTCTGTCTGAACGGAATACCAGTGCGGTTTCGTTATTTCCGAAATATACGCTCTGTATTTCCTCTTTGATACTGTTCTCTGAAACCGCTTCCGGCTTCTGTTCTCCGGAGAAGAAGACTATCCTGTTATCACCGATGGCTACGGCACTGTCATGGCTTAAAAATCTGATCCTGGGGATGACCGTGTCCTCATAATCATAGCCGCTGACATAGTTATCGATCTCATTTTGTCCCACATCCCCGAAATTGTAAAAAGCCACGGAAGAATGGATATTTCCGGTCTCGGAATCTATCCTGGAATATGAAACACCTAAAAGGGTTCCGTTTGGGGAAAGTGCCACATCCACAGGATATCCGCTTTTACTCATGCTGCACTTTATACCCGCCAGTTCATTGCCCTCGGCGTCGTATATATTGATCCTTGTGGAGCTTCCGTCCTCCAGAACCGCTGCCACAACCCCCTGTCCGGCAACCGAAAAATTCACAACCGGAAGCTTGGTATTGATGGTACTCTGTCTGCCTGTGCCGCTCATAACCAGTATTTCAGAAGAACCCTCATCAGCCATGGCGACAAAATCTCCGCAAGTGGCGATCTGAGGGTTCTGCATTTCATAAGTGACATTCCATTTTGCTTCCTTAACCCCGTCATAGGACTCCGCCCCGTCTCTGCTGTACTTTAAGACATGGCCGTTATAGCTCATATACTCTGCGGTCTCGGAATCGGAGCGAAGGGATTTGGCAAGGATTTCATAGCCGGTATAGACCCTTGTGTCAAAATAATTATAAACGTACAGGACGACCCCGGCTATAATGGCAGCAATAAATACAATGCTACCGAAGATCCGCAACCGGTGGTTACGGACTTCGGCCTCATAGTTAGCCTTTTTTTCTGTTTTTACAACATGGAGATCCGGCATGGTATCAAAGTTTTGCTTTTATCTGCTCATAAATTCCGTCTGCATCCAGCTTATACTTCTTCATAAGCTCAGCCCAGGGTCCGGACTCGCCGAATACATCATTCACGCCGATCCTGTAAACCGGAACGGGGTTGTTTTCTGAAACAGTCTCAGCTACAGCACTTCCCAGTCCTCCGATCACGGTAGCTTCCTCAACTGTAAAGATCTTTCCTGTCTCGGCTGCTGCCTTAAGAACCAGATCCTTGTCCAGAGGCTTAATGGTGTGCATATCAATAACCCTTGCCTTAACACCGTCCTTTTCCAGCCTGTCAGCGGCTTCCAGAGCATAATTGACTTCCACTCCGCAGGCAATGATGGCAATATCATTTCCTTCCCTTAAGGTGATGCCCTTTCCTATCTCAAATTTAAGAGTCTCAGGATCATAGAATACGGGAGAAGCTGCTCTGCTAAATCTTAAGTAAACAGGTCCCTTGTGCTCTATGGCAGCCTTTACGGCAGCAAATACTTCCGTGTCATCAGCGGGAACTATCACGGTCATACCGGGAATGGTTCTCATAAGGGCTATATCCTCAAGGCTCTGGTGGGTTGCCCCGTCCTCTCCTACCGTGATTCCTGCATGGGTAGCACCTATCTTTACGTTGAGCTGGGGATATCCGATGGAATTACGTACCTGCTCAAAGTTCCTGCCGGCTGCGAACATGGCAAAGGAGCTGATAAAAGGTATTTTTCCGCAGGTAGCAAGACCTGCTGCGATCCCTGTCATATTAGCTTCCGCTATACCGCAGTCAAAAAACCTGTCAGGAAAAGCATTCTTAAAGATCTGGGTCTTTGTGGCGTTGGCCAGATCCGCATCCAGCACAACAAGGTCGGGATACTCTGCCCCAAATTTAGCCAGCGCATTTCCATAACTTTCTCTTGTTGCGATCTTTTTTACTTCACTCATACTGCACCTGCTTTCTCTAAATCTGACATCGCTGTTGCAAACTCCTCATCATTGGGTGCTTTTCCATGCCAGCCAGCTTTATTCTCCATAAATGATACGCCCTTGCCTTTTACTGTCTTCGCAATAACGGCTGTGGGCATTCCCTTTACAGTCTTTGCTTCGTCAAAGGCTTTCTTTATATCGTCCATGTTATTTCCGTCAATATTGATCACATGGAAATTAAATGCTTCAAACTTCTTATCTATGGGATAAGGATTGTTTACTTCATCTATGGGTCCGTCTATCTGAAGGCCGTTATTATCCACGATCACACAGAGGTTATCGAGCTTCTTTGCTCCTGCGAACATGGCGGCTTCCCAGATCTGACCTTCCTGTATCTCTCCGTCTCCGCAGAGGCAGTAGGTACGGTAGTCCTTATTGTCAATCTTTGCGGCAAGAGCCATTCCAACTGCTGCAGAAAGACCCTGTCCCAGAGATCCGCTGGACATATCAACGCCGGGAATATGCTTCATATCAGGATGTCCCTGAAGATAAGAGCCTGTGTGACGAAGTGTGGTCAGATCCTCCTTCGGGAAAAATCCCCTTTCCGCAAGTACGGAATAAAGACCCGGGGCGTTGTGGCCCTTGGATAATACGAAACGGTCCCTGTCCGCCTTTTTGGGATCCTTCGGATCCACGTTCATCTCCTCAAAAAAGAGATAGGTGAAAATATCAGCCGAGGAAAGGGATCCCCCGGGATGTCCGGACTTTGCGGCATGTACTGCCGTTACTATTCCTTTCCGGACCTCATTTGCTGTCTTTTGCAGTTCTTCTTTTGTCATAACAACATCCTTTCTTAAGTCAACCTCGTGAATTGCTTCGCAATTTGCGTCAATGGCCTTGCATCGTGGCACTGACGCACTCAGTGCCACGATGGCAACCGTGCTTAGCACGGTTAAGCGCCATTCAAAATGTGCCACTGGCACATTTTGCAAAGCGTGCCCGTCAACTACTCTTATTTGGAGCTTTGACCATAATATGCATTTGCGCCGTGTTTACGGTAGTAGTGCTTGTCCTGAACCTCCTTTGGACATTCCTTTACCTCGGGATTTATAGTTTCCGTGCGGGAAGCCATCTTTGCCACTTCCTCTAAAACCACGGCAGTATGAACCGCATCAACGGGATCCTTGCCCCAGCCGAAGGGCCCGTGGTTCTTGCACAGCACTGCCTGAACGGCAATATGATCCTTATCCTTAAAATAATCCGTGATAAGAACACCGGTGTTCTTCTCGTAAGCTTCGTCTATCTCTTCCTTTGTAAGACAGCGGAGACACGGAACGGATCCGTAGAAATAATCGGCATGGGTGGTGCCGTAGCAGGGTATCTCCCTGCCGGCCTGCGCCCAGGAAGTCGCCCAGGGTGAATGGGTATGTACTACGCCGCCGATGTCATCCCATTTCCTGTACAGTTCCGCATGGGTTTCAGTATCCGAAGAGGGATTGTACTTTCCCTCTATTTTGTTGCAGTTCAGATCCACGACCACCATGTCATCGGGAGTAAGGTTCTCATACTCCACTCCGCTGGGTTTGATGACAAAGTAACCGCTGTTCCTGTCAATTCCGCTCACATTACCCCAGGTAAAGGTAACGAGATCGTATTTTGGAAGAAGCATGTTCGCCTCATACACTTTTCTTTTCAGTTCCTCCAGCATATCTGCTCCTTTCTGAAAATATGGATATCTGCTGCTCTGTACGGGTGATATATCAGATATTTGAAAATCTGTATATCGTGGTGGTATCATATCTTTCCCCTGCACCGAAAACGGGCCTCTTGAACCCCGCCTGGTTTACACTGTTGGGGAAGAACTGGGTCTCCAGACAAAGACCGGTTCTCTTGCCGTATACAGCGCCGTCCTTTCCGGAAAGATTGTCTCTAATGAAATTACCGGCATAAAACTGTATTCCGGGAAGATCCGTAATGACCTCCATGCGGATGCCCGTATTTCTCTCTTCCAGTACTGCCACAACACTTCCGGGCTCATCGATCACATAGTTATGATCATAACCTCCGGTAAAGTGGAGCTGCTCATTGTCTTCCTCTATCCTGTCGCCGATAACGTGGAATTCCCTGAAATCAAAGGGTGTGTTCTCTACGGACGCTATTTCCCCGGTAGGGATGGAATCGCTCTCAACAGGAGTATAGCTCTGTGAGTTGATCTTCAGATAGTGATCCAGGATATTTCCGGATTTGTGTCCGGCCAGATTGAAATATGTGTGATTTGTGCAGTTGATCACGGTCTTTTTATCGGAAAGTCCCTCGTAATGAATGAAAAGCTCATTTTTATCAGAAAGCGTAAACGTAACGTGCATATCCAGATTGCCCGGGAAACCGTTCTCTCCATCAGGGCTGGTATAGCTCATGGTAACAGCGTTTCTTGCCTCATCCGGAGCTGCTGTCCAGAGTTTTTTATGGAAGCCGTTCTCCTTGTCGCTGTGAAGATTATTGGTGTTTTCATTTACGGGAAGCTCATATTTTACTCCGTCGATCTCAAAAGCAGCGCCCTGTATCCTGTTGGCGCTCCTTCCGATGGTGGCTCCGAAGAACTCGCTGTTCTCATAATAAGGCTCCGAACTGTCATAACCCAGAACTACGTCTAACGCATTCCCGTTTTTGTCCGGCACGATGAGCTCCGTAATGATGGCTCCCAGCTCTGATATGGTAACACTCATACCATTTTCGTTTGTGAGGGTATAACAGGAAATATCCTTGTTATCTCTGGTGGTGCCGAATGCTTTTTTTTCAATTTCCATTTTTGTTTACTTCGCTCCTTTCTAATATATGTCCCTGATTAAAGCTCCGTTCGCCCTTCCAGTGCGCGGAGCAGGGTTACCTCATCAATGTTTTCCAGATCTCCTCCTACGGGAACCCCGCTTGCGATACGGCTGACCTTTATTCCCACAGGCTTAATGAGCTTGCTTAAATACATGGCTGTGGTCTCGCCCTCCAGACTGGAATTGGTGGCTATGATGACTTCGCTCACATCCCCCTCCAGCCTTTTCATAAGCTCTTTAAGCTTTATGTCATTCGGTCCTATTCCCAGCATCGGAGAAATGGCTCCGTGAAGCACATGGTAAACCCCTTCATATCTCCCGGTCTTCTCATATGCGGCAAGATCCCTGGTGTTTTCCACCACCATTATGGTTTTATGATCCCTTTTCAAGCTGCTGCATATGGGACAGATCTCCTCATCTGTCAAAGTAAAACACTCTTTGCAATAGTGAATGTTTTCCCTGGCGTCAAGAATCGCTTCCGTAAGCCTCTTTACCCGGTCTTCGGGTTCATTAACCAGATAGAATGCCAGCCTGGACGCCGACTTGGTTCCGATACCCGGAAGTGAGGAGAGCTCCTCTATAAGCTTATTGATCTTTCCGGAATACAGATCCATCCTACATTAACCCGCCAAGTCCGCCTGTAAACCTGCTCATGGATTCCTTCTGGTCATCATCCGCAGCCTTTATGGCTTCATTGACCGCCGCTACGATCATATCCTGAAGGGTCTCTACGTCATCCGGATCCACTGCATCGGGGGATATGGTAATGCTCTTCATCTCCTTTTTCCCGGTAATGGTGACGGACACTGCTCCTCCGCCGGTCTGAGCCGTATATTCCTTACTCTCCAGCTCCTTGTTTGCTTCCTCCATCTGGCGCTGCATTCTCTGGGCCTGCTTAAGCATGTTATTCATGCCTCCGGGCACCATTCCGCCGCCAAATCCGCCTTTCCTTGCCATTATTCCTCTTCATCCTCCATTTCTCCGACGTCTATTCCGTCGAAATTGATAAGCCCTTCAAAACTCGGGTATGTAGCTTCAAAATGTTCTGTATCTTCCTTGTTCA
>CAMJPM010000107.1 GCA_946407725.1 uncultured Lachnospiraceae bacterium | reverse complement strand
CCGCCGCCTGCGTCGCCTCCGCCTGCGTTTCCGCCGCCTGCGTCACCTCCGCCTGAGTTACCACCGCCGTTCTCAATCCAGTGAGCTTTAAGGGTGATATTTGCTTTAACAGGAGTATTGAAATCATATTTTTCATTGCCAAGATACCAGCCGTCGAATTTATAGCCGTTCTTATCGGGGGCTGGAGTCGGTTCTGCGGCTTTGCCGTTATATGATATGGACTGAGCAGCCACCGCCGATCCACCATCACTGTCAAATGTTACAGTATATTCCTCCGCTTTCCACTTCGCATATAATGTAGTATCCCCCGTTATGAGCTCCTGATCAAATTTAAATTCTTCGTCCCCGTCTTGAGTTTTCACCCATTTTTCAACGTAATAGCCTTCCATGATCGGATCCGCAGGTTTCTCAACAGGATAATTATATTTAACTTTCCGCGTAACAAGAGAAGGTTTCCCGCCATTGGCATTAAATGTTACAGTAAATTCATTCTCTTCCCACTTTGCAAATAATGTAGTATTTTTTGTTATATGTTCATTAACAAAGTCAAATTCGTCTCCCCCGTCTGTCATCCAGCCCTTAAAGGTACAGCCTTCCTTTTTTGGATCCTCAGGTTTATCAACAGTTTTATTATATTCAACTACCTGCTGATCAGGAGTAGGACTCCCGCCATTGGCATCAAATGTTACAGTATATTTCCTCGCTTTCCACTTCGCATATAATGTAGTATTTGCTGTTATAGGCTGAGGCTGATTAAAGTAGTTGTTTCCATCAGTACATTCCGGATCTGTATACCATCCGTCGAAATCATAACCTTCATTTGTCGGATCTGCCGGCCTAACGGCATTTTTACCTTTTTCAACTTTCTGTTGGGGAATATTACTTCCGCCTTTGGTATCAAATGTTACAACGGCTTTTTCCTCCCATTTTGCGTAGAGATCAACTTTTCCTGTAAGAATTTGAGTAAAATCATATTTGTTTACATCGGTGCAGCCCGCATCTGTATACCAGCCTTTAAATGTATAATCGTCACAGGAGACTTTCAAATCATCTGCTTGTTCATTATTGAATGCCGTATAAGTTTTTTTATTCTGGGGAGGGAGCCCTTCCACAGTGGCATTAATATTCTTATTATATGTAACATCACAGGTCAGCTTTCCATGGAGATCTATATTAACTCCATCCCCGGGATATCCAATGGAATTTAACGGGTCACCATTGTACTATTATTGTCATACCATCCAGCAAAAGTGCAGTCGGCAGGCTTATAATTATTACCATTTACCGGATTTTTGTCACCAGTATTTGGTGCAAAGAATTCCTTCTCTACAGGATCATTGCTGTTTGGAAGATAATAGGTGATTGTTGCGCCCTCAACAGCTTTTATTCTGAATATTGGATTTGGATCGTTGCCATTATTCTTAACTCCTGTAACTTTCCATCCGACAACACCCGCCCCGGCTACATATGCCGGATGTGTGTCATTATATTCGTCAATTGTGAATTCATAATAACCTGTAACAGGATCTCCGTTAACAGTTTTATCTGCTGCAGGCGGGGTTACTGTATCTTCCGGATTTTTGTCTTTATTGTAATAATATACAACTCCACCGCCGGAATAATATATCCCCAGTCCATCACTTAACCTTATCTTATCCCCTCCATAAAGATATGTATCCTTAAAACCCGTTAGTTTCGCAACGGTGTCAATTGTATAAACTTTAGCAAAAACCACCGCCGGTGACATGCTCGTCAGCGCCACCATCAGCGTCAGCAGAAACGCCAGAAACTGCTTCTTTCTCCTCTTGATCAATCCGCTCTCCGATCTCCTCTTAAACATAACACTCAAACCTCTTTTCTATGAAACATCATTTCCATGGCTGACCAGCCCATACCGTTCCATTATATCACTTTTTCACAAAACACAACCTTTTTTCTTCCTGTTCCCCGGGATTTTTTCGCAATTTCTTTATCCGTCCTTTCGGGTCACCTTCCCCCAAAGGAGGAAAGCTTAACTTAACGACAGCAGAATGGTTGACAATGTATTATAATGTATGATATTTTCTTACTATAGATACTGTAAGGAGGAAGAATGATTATGGCCATGGCAACATTAAGTGCAAAGGTTGACAGTAACAGTAAAAAAGAATTTGAGCAGTTCTGTGAGGATACGGGCATGAATGTATCTGTCTGTATTAATATGTTTGTCAAAGAGGTACTCAAATATCATAAACTGCCATTTGAAGTATCCTCAGATCCATTTTACAGTAAAGCTCATATGGATCTTTTAAAAGGCCGCATAAAAGATATAAATGCGGGACAGAATATGCATGAGCATGAACTCATTGAGGCAGAATAATGCAAACGCTATGGCATGATGATGCATGGGATGATTATCTTTACTGGCAATCCCAGGATAAGAGGTATCTGGGAAAGATAAACCGCCTTTTAAAAGATATAAACCGTAATGGTTATGACTGCACCGGACAACCAGAGCCCTTATCAGGTGATCTTTCCGGATTCTGGAGCGTTCATATCGATAAAAAAAACCGTATAGTTTTTCGGATAAATGATGGCATCAATGAATAAAACTCTAAAGACTGCAATATTTACATTCTTTACCATATTATTCACAATTCTTCTGTTGATTACAGTTTTTTCCCTGTCCGGAAAGGTAAAGGAAGAAAAGCAGAAAGCCGTAGATGCCGGAAATGCTGCAGCGGCTTATGCTTCTGCTCTTGCGGAGAGCAATGAAAAAATCGATGTTGTAAACCAGGCTCTATCCGAGAGCCGACAGGAGGCGGCCGATACCGTCAGGGAAACCCCGGATTACAGCAGTGAGGCCACGCTTTATTCTGATTTTACTGCGGGGGACGCAGCCATAAGGGCAGCCTTGAATGCCCTTTCCGAAGACGATCCCGCCCTGGTAAAAAACTTCCGTATCAGAGTGGACTTAAGCTCCATGGAGAAGGTTACTCTTTCCGGAGCAGAGGGGAAGCGTGTGCGCTTTACCGGAAACTTCGGCTCCATGAAACAAAGGGAAAATGCGGTAATAAGGATAAATACCGGCTCCGGCTCCTTTAAGGGAAAGCTGCACATCAGCGGATTGAAATTCAACGATAATATCACCCCGGATCTCTCTTCCCTTACCGGGGAAAACCTGGAAAACAGCCATGGCTCGGCCTTAAGAAGCGCAGAGATTTCCTCTGTTAACGGCGAAAAATGTATATCCTGTGAAACCGATTTTTCCGATACAAAGGAAAATGACGGGGTTTCTGTTGTTATCCCTTTAAATGATCTCGATTCCTCCACCTTTTCCAAGGTCTATTATGATCTGTGGTTTGAAGGTGATACTTCTTCCTTCAGCTTTACCACCGGCTGCGATTTTACCGGACGGAAAAACAATGCCCTTATTCTGGATGATATTAACAAGGCTTTCATATTATACAGAGGGCAGGCCGCTTTAGGAGATGATGCTGCCTCTGCCCGGGACGACCTGAATAACGCAGTTTCCGAAATGAAAGCCCTGCTTTCCCTGTATCCTGAAACTGATCCGCTGGTAATTAAAGTCTGCTCTCTTCTGGATGAAAAAATGAAGATTGCTGACATGGCAGGTGTTGATGCGGTGTCTCCGGAAGGAGAAACCAACGATGAAAATAAAGATGCATCCCTCCAGACCACATCCAAAGATACCGGCAACACAGGGTCTGCAGGCACTTTCGGCAGCAGTCTTCCTGTCTATACCGCATCATCCAATGACAGCGAGGGCAGCGGCATCCTTATCCCGCTCGCCCTGCTCTTTAGTTTTCTTGCTGTTCTGTCCGCCGTTATCCTTGCATTTACAAAAAACTCCGGCGATGATACAGAAAATGACGTGGAAACAAACAGATATGAAAGCTCTGCCCGCAGAGGCAATAATGAACCTGTCGGGGATTTAGATAAGGAATATGCGAAAAAAACTGCTTCGATACAGGATAGTCTGGACAGACTGGAAACAGCACTTTCAAAGCCCGCTGCAGTCAACAGCTCAGAGCTTATTTTACTTACAGAAAAAGCAGATAACGCCCTTCGATCCCTGGGCTCATCTCTTTCAGAGCTTGCAGATAATAACAATAAAAAAGCCTCCCTTGCTGCAGATGATGCCAGAAGAGCCATGGCTTCAGCGTCAGACGGGTTAACGGCACTCTCCGATATCAATGATACGCTGTCACAGTATATTTCCGAAGCGGCTTCCCAGCTTGAAGAAACAAGCCGTTCTGTCAAGGATATAAACCAGGCCGCCACCATTATTTCAGATGTGGCAAGTGAAACCAATCTTCTGTCCTTAAACGCCTCCATAGAAGCAGCGAGAGCCGGTGAAGCCGGCAGGGGCTTTGCAGTAGTTGCCGGGGAGGTACAGCGACTGGCGGATCAGACCGAAAAATCCGCATCAGAGATTTCCGCAACGGTTGAAAAGCTCAATTCCGATTTCCGGAAGACCCATGCTCTCATGGAAAAGATCAGCTCCGGCGCTGTCTCCCAGAACGAGGGCCTGCGGGGTACATTGGATAAATTCTCCGCTGCGGGAGAGGCCTTTGATAATTCTAAAGCCTCAGGCGACAGATATTTCGATCCCGGGCAGTGTCTTGATATTGTGGATGAGATTTCTTTACTGCTACGGGATTTAAGGGATTGTTCGGACAGGCTTGTATCCTCCGAAGATACTTCCGGGAACCTGGAACAACAGAATATAATAAGAGAAATCCGGGGTCTGTTATAAACCCCGGATTTTTTCAAAGTATTTTGATAATTGGTAACTAAGTCACGAACCACCACTTCAAGTGGTGGTTTGAATAGCCCTATAAGGGACTGTTGCTTGGCTACCCTAAAAGGGCTGTCTCGCAAGCACATTACTTGGCTACCCTTGGAAAGGGTTAATCATTTCCTTTCCTCGACTCTTCTATCTGTTTTTCTATGTATTTCTTTACTGTTGCTTCATCGATATTGCCTATCGTCTCTACATAGTATCCTCTTGCCCAGAATTCTTTGTCCCCTCTGGTCTTCATTTCCTGATGCCTGTCGAAAAGCATTAGTGCACTCTTACCCTTTAAGTATCCCATGAAGCTTGAAACACTGTACTTCGGTGGGAGTTCTATGCACAGATGAACATGATCTGAACATACCGCCCCCGCAGTTATCTTAACTTTCTTATATTCACACAGAGTCCTAATGATTTCGTGTACATCAGCCCTAACCTTTCCATACATTATCCGCCTGCGATACTTCGGTATGAAAACCACATGATACTGGCACTTCCATTTCGTATGTGATAAACTTTGGTTGTCCATTTGGACCGCCTCCTTTGCTATTCTACGTGGCTTGCGAGACCACGATCATTATAGCAAAGGAGGCTTTATTCTGTCCGTCACAACGCTACTGCTTATTCCATTCTCCCCAGCATAGCTGGGGGATTGGTATTAGTCATTCAGAACCCCCTGTGATATAACCATATTTTTAGCGAAAACTTGTTTTCGTCTGAAAATATGGCTATATCACAGGGCGGTAACGAATAGTTACCGCCCCCACACCGAGCAAAAAATGATTTCTTTGATCATTTTTAATCAAAAATCATTTTTTGCGGTAAAACGTCCAGTGGACGTTTTACGGGCACGTTTTGACCGACAGTGTCGGTCAGTGCCCCGGACGTGCGGTATGGGGGTTCTGAATAGTTACGATAACTGTTCATAACAGGCTTTCCACGCACTTCTTTACTTCCTTCATATCAGCGGTGGGTTCAAAGCGTGCCACTACATTTCCTTCTCTGTCGATCACGAACTTGGTAAAATTCCACTTGATCTCGGGATTATTCTTATAGTCCTTGTCGATCTTCTTTAAGAGCCCGCTCATCATAAGGGCAGAGGGTCCCTTCCCGAAGCCTTCAAACCCCTTTTGCTCTTTAAGATATCCATATACGGGAAGAGCATTCTCACCGTTAACGTCTGACTTTTTCATTCTTAAAAACTTTGTATGGAACTTTAATGTACAGAATTCATGTATTTCCTCATCCGTTCCGGGGGTCTGCCCGGCAAACTGGTTGCAGGGAATATCAATGATCTCAAGCCCCTTATCGTGAAGCTCCTCATACATTTCCTCCAGTGGCTCATACTGTCCGGTAAAGCCACATTCCGTTGCGGTATTCACTATCATCAGGACCTTTCCCTCAAAATCCTTTAAGGAAACCTCTTTTCCATCTGCTGCTGTAAGTGTGTAATCGTAAATTCCCATATTCTGCTCCTTTCTTTTTATAAAGAATGATAGTAACTGTTCAGA
Organism: uncultured Lachnospiraceae bacterium; assembly: GCA_946407725.1. Lineage (GTDB taxonomy): Bacteria > Bacillota > Clostridia > Lachnospirales > Lachnospiraceae > NK4A144. The sequence goes on along the minus strand of CAMJPM010000107.1, from coordinate 4,441 downwards.
ACAGTCACTTGCGGAACCGCAAGTGGAAAGATGTCCAGTGGACATCTTTCGGCTGCGCTTTGATGCGCTGAGCGCATCAGCAGCCCAATGAAAACCTTGGCATTTTGGCATACCTAAGTAATTACTGTTTTTTTTGATATATAGATTGTACGCAATTTAATTTTATTTGTCAAGCATTATTTTCCGTTCCATCCTGATCTCAAACATATTCCTGTTAAAGCTCATGGCGGTAAGATGCTTTGAAACAAAAGCTCTCTGGGATGTAAGCCTTGAGACCACATATCCCCTTAAGGATTCCACCTTCATATCCGCATCGGACAGGTCAGTCTCGACCCCGTCATCCCGGCCGATAAGCTTTAATATATCCCTGGTCACTATGATGGAACACTCCGCCCGGACAACCCTTCCCGGATTTCTTTCAGAGATAAGCATAAAGATCTCTTCAAACAGGAGCAGGATCCTTAGAACGGAAGGCTTGTCAAACCCGTATACCTTTAAGGTGTTTTCTATATCATTCCTGGATGAAACTATTTCTTCCGGGGTCACTTTGAATTCAAACAGGAAAGATGCCACATCTTTTTCCTCTCTTTTCGACAGCAACGGGTAAGCACCTTTACCATATTTCAAATTAATAAACGCTGCAAAAAAAAGCCACGCTGCAAAGGGAGCAACGGTAATTCCCGCAAACAGGCCGTAAATACCAAAAAGCACGCTGCCGGGCAAGGCAAATATCAGGGGTAAAAGCAGTATTCTCATAAAATTAATGGCCAGGCCAAGTCCTATCTTTTCCAGGATCAGATAGTATGATGTAAGAAGATACAGCACACTCACGACGGGGAAGCTTAAGCACAGGATCCTTACCCCGGCAGAGGCATATCGTGAAAGGCCTTCATCGGTAATACCAAGGATTCCGGGAACTTTTCCCGATAAACATAAGCAGAAAATGCCAATGACAGCACCCTCTGCCAAAGCGGTCTTTTGGGCTATTTTCCATATCTTCCTTACGCCGGTATAACACTGCTCAGAGTGGTATATGCCGATTATGGGGCTAACCGCCTCCCCTATTCCGTCAAACAGATACTGTATTTCCCACATCAGATTTACCACTGATACCAGGATCAGCATTTCCGAGCCAAAATATCCCGTCACGAATTTACACAAAACACCTGAAGCTGCTGCCATGAACAGCCATACGGTTGAATCGGGCAGACCATAGCAGACAGAATTGATAACATGCTTTTTTGATATATGAAAATTCATCCTGAGGGAGTTCTTTTCTCTGAAAAAATGGCAAAGACAGATAATAATTGAAAATACTGCTCCCAAACAGGAGGCTACGGCAAGTCCCTGTATTCCGAGTTTTTTTATTAAGAGCAGGGAAAACAGGATTTTTGTCAATGATTCGGCAATATTGGAAGCAAGACATAAACCTTCATCCCCGTCTGCAAATATCATGGCACATATGAGGTTCTGAAAGGGTAAAAGCAGGAATAACAGAGGAATCCAGTTAAGATACTCCTTTGAATAACTGTAGATCGAAGGATCTGCTCCGAAGAAATGCAGGTAATCCTGACTAAAGAAAAATGCCAGAATACACATCAGCGTACCCACAATAACAGAAACCGTTACGCTGGTACCGAAAACCATGTCCGCCTCATCTTCATCAAATCTGCCCATGGCGTTTGAATAGAGAATAGGAACACCCAGGGAAAAGAGCATGGCAATAAAAGACGCAAAATCATAAAGCGGTGTCACGAGATTAACGCCTGCGGCGGCACCTTCTCCCAGGAACGCCCCTGCCATGAAGGTATCCAGCATGAGATTCACCGAAACCACCATACAGGTCAGTGTTCCGCCCCAGAACATGGAGAAATATTTTTTAGTAATAAAGGTGTGCTTCATTTTTATTTTACATCCCGTGAATGTAATGTTAATCTCCCGCTTGAAGCCGCGCTTCGCGTATAAGTATAAAACAGCCACTTGCGTAACCGCAAGTGGAGTATGATTTATCTTGGTTTTCGTTACTTTTCACACCCCTTGACACCATACTTCTCTGGGGTTCTGAACAGTTATGTTTTTCGGCTTTTTATGTCGTTTTATATCTGATATTGGTGAGCCTGTCGGCTTCCTTATATTTCTTAAAGAAGAGCATATATATGATTACTGCCAATGCTGCAATGGCGAATACAAATCCTATAATATTCAGATTACCCGTTAATGCTCCGCCGAACTGTGTGATCATAAATGCAATCACATAGGCAAATCCGCACTGGTACGCTATAGCAAAACAGGTCCACTTTGTATTGTTCATCTCCCGCTTTATTGCGCCGATGGCTGCAAAGCAGGGAGCGCAGAGAAGATTAAATACAAGGAATGAAAAGCCCGTTACGCCGGTAAATGCCGCTGAAAGCGCCTGCCATGCCGTAAGCTCACCGCCGCCGTATAGGATTCCCATGGTGCCGACGATATTTTCCTTTGCAACAAGTCCGGTGATGGATGCAACCGCTGCCTGCCAGTTGCCCCAGCCAAGGGGAATAAATATCCATGCTATGGCGCTTCCTATCCTTGCAAGTATCGACATATCAAGTTCATCTTCGGCTAACATTCTGAAACCGTCTTCGGCAAATCCGAAAAAGCTCGTGAACCACACTACAATAGTTGAAAGAAGGATTATGGTACCGGCTTTCTTAATAAATGACCAGCCTCTCTCCCACATGGAACGGAGCACATTTCCCAGTGTAGGCATGTGATATGCGGGAAGCTCCATTACAAAGGGTGCGGGATCTCCCGCAAACATCCTGGTCTTTTTAAGCATTATTCCCGAGATAATGATGGCTGCCATTCCAATAAAGTATGCTGAGGTTGATACCCATGCGGATCCTCCGAAGATCGCTCCTGCGATCATGGCGATGAAAGGAACCTTTGCTCCGCAGGGGATGAATGTTGTGGTCATGATGGTCATTCTTCTGTCACGTTCGTTTTCAATGGTACGGCTTGCCATAATACCCGGAACTCCGCAGCCGACGCCTATCAGCATGGGAATGAATGACTTTCCGGAAAGCCCGAACCTTCTGAAGATACGGTCCAGTACGAATGCGATACGTGCCATGTATCCGCATGCCTCGAGAAATGCCAGCATAAGGAACAGCACCAGCATCTGGGGAACAAATCCCAATACAGCGCCTACACCGGCAACAATACCTTCAAGTATAAGACCTTTAAGCCAGTCAGCTACCCCGGCAGCATCAAGTCCGGATTCTACCACGGCGGGGATTCCCGGGATCCATGTGCCGTAATCGGCGGGATCTGGTTCGTCACCGATCTCATTTACAGTTTTTAAGGCCTCCTTATAATCCGCAAGACTTGCCGTTTCTTCGCTTACCTCAAGCGTTTCCTCATCTTCAATTTTATAGGTGAAATCTGAAACCGGAGCCGATCCGTTCTCTTCAACATAGGCATCATATCCGTCTACAATAGCAGATGCATCCGCATATCTTTCCGCCACTTCGGCATATCCTCCGTCCATCCCGAAGAGATGAAATCCGTCTCCGAAAAGTCCGTCATTTGCCCAGTCTGTGGCAGGAGCTCCCACTGCAACCATGGCAATCCAGTAAACCAGGAACATAACAACGCCGAATATGGGAAGTCCCAGCCATCTATTAGTGACGATCTTATCGATCTTATCAGAGGTTGTAAGGGCTCCCGCATTTTTCTTTTTATAGCAGGCTTTTATTACTTCGGCGATATAAACATACCGTTCATTTGTAATGATACTCTCGGCATCATCATCCAGCTCCGTCTCGGCAGCCTTTATGTCATTTTCGATATGCGCCAGCTTGTCGGATGGAATATTCATCTTTTCAAGGACCTTGTCATCGCGTTCGAAGATCTTGATTGCGTACCATCTTTGCTGTTCTTCCGGAATATCGTGTACAGCGGCTTCCTCTATATGTGCTATCGCATGCTCAACAGGTCCGGAAAAAGTATGAAGCGGAATGGTCTTTCCGTTCTTTGCCGCCTTAATGGCTTCCTCGGCGGCTTCCATAATACCGTCACCCTTAAGCGCGGAAATATTTATGACCTTACACCCGAGCTGACGTGATAGCTCATCAGTCTTTATCTCATCGCCGTTCTTATTGACGATATCCATCATGTTTACGGCAATAACCACCGGGATTCCAAGCTCGGTAAGCTGGGTGGTCAGATAGAGGTTTCTTTCCAGGTTTGTGCCGTCTATGATATTTAAGATGGCATCGGGGCGTTCATTTATCAGGTAGTTTCTCGCAACCACTTCTTCCAGAGTATAGGGGGAAAGGGAATAGATACCCGGCAGATCGGTGATGGTAACATCATCATGCTTTTTAAGCCTTCCTTCCTTCTTCTCAACCGTTACTCCGGGCCAGTTTCCCACAAACTGGTTTGAACCGGTAAGGGCATTGAA
>CAMJPM010000106.1 GCA_946407725.1 uncultured Lachnospiraceae bacterium | reverse complement strand
TTCTTCTCTTTCGAGATATTAAATCGCGTTCTTTAACCGTTTTTACTGTACTGCCTTTCCCGTCCGTTCATTCTTCCGGGTCAGGCTGTCCAGGTTCGTTGCTTTCTGAAATCTTTCTTTTTTAGAAATTTCAGGGTTGCATTGCTGTTTGTTTGTCAAGGTGCTCTTTGCCTATATTATCAAGGTTTAAGGCAAAAATTCGCACCGCCCTTTGAGCGGCGCATTAGGTATAATATCAAAGACCTACTCTAAAGTCAACAACTTTTTTTATTTTTTCAGAAATTTTTTATCTGCGGTTTATAATAACAGGTAAAAAAGCCGATATTTCCGGTGTTTTTACATCATTCAGGCAGGCATGATCCGCCTTTAAATACCCGGTTTTTTAGGCGCGGCCTCCGGATTTTTTACTGTAAAGCAATAAAAATATTACGTATAACAGCATTACAGCGGAAATAATCCTTCCTGCCAAAGATCCTTCAGGTGAATATTTCATTTCAATACTGTGCTCTCCGGGAGTCGTATCAAAGGAAAGGAGTATGCCAACCGCCTTTTGTATGTCTGTCCGTTTTCCGTCCACAAAAACACACCAGCCACGGTCATAGGGAATGGTCATCAATACGGTTCCGCCATTTTCCGGAACCGTTATTTTTCCGGTAAGGTGGGATGAGGTCAGTTTCCGCATATTTGAAGGGTTTTTCCGGATCTCATCCATGAGCGCGCCTACCCTGTTCCTGTCTTCAAAATAAAAGAACATGTTTATCAGATCCAGGTTATCTTCCTTTAGAAAAAGCCTGATCTGTGTTTCATCCGCCTTTTTTGTCCTGTGAAAACTAACTATATTCCATCGGTATTTGGTGAAATAATCACCAAAGCTTACGCCGTCTTTGAATATCTCTGCTTCCTGGTTTTCCGGAGCATCAAAATACGCAAAAAGGTTTCTGTCCGGATCCTCCACTTTTATACGTATATCAAGCCAGGCATCGCTGTTTACATCATCTTTCACATATCTCACAAAGCCGTCCATATTCCGCCGGGTCAGATTGTGTTCATCCACGGACAGTATCTCTGCTTTTTCAAATATCCTGTTGTCTTTTCCGTTAATCCTGTCAGCAATTGCTTCCTGCAGCATAAAGGGATCCCCAAAATATCCGTTGTAATTTATATCACGGATATCCGGTGAAGCATTGAAGATAAGAGGAATGGCGTTTTCATTACGGAATACGTTTATATTCTCGTCCTTTAATATCCTTTCGTATTTATTCGGGGTTGAGGAAAACTGGGACAGTATATAACGGAGACCGAAAAAAGATTCCAGAAAATCAGTAGAAGATTCGTTATAGAAAGACCAGTTTCCGTTATTCCGGAAACCCAGCTTGCCCATAAAATTAATCTTGTCCTTTTTTTCACTGGAGCTGAAATGGGAGAGCCCCGCATAATCAAACTGCATCGCATCATTGTTGGTACGTCTGAAAAACTTTTCTATCCGGTAAAAATCGTCACCCCCGTCGTCAAAACAGACAGAAAGCTTTTCGCCGGTGTCCTTCAGAAATGACTGATATTCTGATAAGGACGCCAGGCTGTAATAGTTCAGAACATCATAGTAATTGTAGCCCAGATCTATGAGTATCCCGATAAAAATAACAACAATAAAGCATTTTCGTGTCCCCGAAAAAGCCGGCATCAATAACAGAGCAGCAACAGTAAGTATAATGAGGATATCAAACAGTACTTCTTTTCTTCCCGCTGCACCGTGAATTAAAACTGCAGTCCAAAGCCCGAGAAAGAATACAATGGCAAAAGGAATAAGGACTCTCTTTTTTTCGACAGCGGAAAGGGCTATGAGCTCCTTTACTTCCCTGTGAGAACACAGAATAAGAACAAACGAAAACATATATGAATATCTGAAAGGGAAACCTATGGGCTGATTAAAGCCGTGCCAGACCACGTTTAATATATTGATCTCCAGGTTGATGAGCAGGAATGCTATAAGACCAAGATCCGCCAGTCTTTCTTTAAGCGGTATTTTTCTTTCGGAAATATACATAATAAAAAAGTAAAGGATAATGATCCCGCAAAAAACATTGGGCAGGCCTGTACTTACATTCCCACTGAAGGATCCGGAGAAAAACTGCGCCGGCAGGTCCTTAAGGGAAAAGGTCCGGAATAATCCTATGGAAAGGCTGTTTTTTTCTCCTCTTAAAGATAATACCGCGGGAATAAGGTTAAAAGACGTAAGCCCCACTGCAATAAGAGAATTTATAATAAATGAACGTACAGCCTTAAGATCTATTCCCCTTTTTACCGTTTCCGTTAAAAAGAAAAGCGCCGCAAATATACAGATCATATAACCGGAATAATAGTTAAAGAGGACCGCCAGGGACAGTGCTATGAGATACAGCCATCTTTTTTCCGGGTCCTCAAGGAGCCTTAAAAGTCCCAGTATTATCAGCGGAAACAATATCAGATTCCCGGAATACATGGTGAGCTGAAAGTAAGTGGCAGAAAAACCGCATAGAGCATAGGACACCGCAAAGGGCACAGACCACAGCCCACCCCCGTACTTATCCAACAGAAGCGCCGCCATGGTCAGGGATGACAAAGCAGCGGTAAGCATAATAACAACCGCCTCAGCCACCGGCAGCAGCTCATTGGGAAAAAGAAGCGTAATGAAATTTAAGGGCGAATAATAGTAGTAAGCGGAGAATCCCGCCATGGAACCCCCCAGGTTTTTACTGAAGGAATAGGAGAAATCGTTATTACCGAATACTATGGTCTTCAGATATGCAAGGTAATCAACAAACTGATACTCCATATCTCCGGTCATAACGGTATTATCTCCAAAGGGGTATATTCTGTGGAGAAAAAATACGATGGTAAGAATGATCGCAGGCAGGAAAAAGGACAGGATAAATGTCAGAAGCTTTGTACTGTTTCCTTTACAAAGCCCTTCAGCTGCAGGTATATCCTGTGGGTTTTTACTGATTCCGCTTTCCGTCTCTATCGGAAGAATTATTTTTTCCATAAAGTATTCACTATCTCATGTTCGGATCCTTCTAATAACCTAACTAATGCTTTCTTTTTTGTCAATTGTTAGTTATATCCTTATAGATACGATCCTGTTTTTTATGATAGAATATTGAAAAACCCGAAAGGATATTTATATGGCATTACAGGAATCCGGAGAAATGTACCTCGAGACAATATATGTTCTGTCGCAGAATTCAACCGCTGTCCGCGGGATTGATATAGGAGAATATATGGGATATTCCAAGCCGTCCGTGAGCCGCGCCCTGCGAATACTGAAGGATGAGGGTCTGGTAAAAAAAGACAGCGACGGATATATAAAACTTACCGAAGCAGGAAAGATACTTGCCAAACGCATATATGAGCGCCATACCGTTCTTACCCGTGCACTTATCAGCCTTGGAGTGGATGAAAATACCGCTGCCGAAGATGCATGCCGTATAGAGCATTACATAAGTGATAAGACCTTTGATGCCATTAAAAAACACATGGAAAAATATGACCGGTAATTTTTGATCATTGGTAACTATTCAGAACCCCCTGTGATATGACCATATTTTTCAACGAAAACTTGTTTTCGATTGGAAATATGGTCATATCACAGGGCGGTAACGATTAGTTACCGCCCCCACACCTTCGCAAAAAATGATTTCTTTGATTATTTTTAATCAAAAATCATTTTTTGCGAAGGTGCGGTGTGGGGGTTCTGAATAGTTACGATCATTGCTGCTTACTCTTCAAACATTTCCGGAAACTGTTCGTACAGGTTCTGCATATCAGTGATAATATGGCTTAGGTGTTCTGTCAGAAGCTTCCTGTAGCCCTCCCGGTCGTTTTTCAAAATGAGGCTTATCAGCCTTTCATGGTCATCTACAGTCCTGTCTTTATATACATTGTCGAGATCCACAAGAATCCTGATCCTGCGGTAGTTTAAGAGGTTATTCTCAATTATTATGGCGGACAGCTCTTCTCCTGTGACATGGTACATAACGGAATGAAAATAGTCATCCCACTTTAAGTATTCAAAGGACGTTTCATGGGTTCTGGGATTGCCGCCGATTTCCGAGAGCATTTTTACGGCTTTTTTCATTTCATCAATATCGGCCTTTTTTACTTTTTCAAAAAAGGAATCCACCATTCCCAGCTCCAGGGATTTACGTACAAACCACTCCTGGTGTATCCTGTTCCTCTTTATCCTTGAGATCACCGAGCGGGACTGGGGATAGATATCCACCATCCCATCGTCCTGCAGACGCACAAGGGCTTCCCGGGCGGGGGTCCGGCTTACATTATAACGCTCCGCTATTCTCTGGGCAGAAACCGGCTCCCCGGGCTTCAGGGAAAAAGTGAGAATATCCTTTTTCAGTTTTTCATAGGTCTGTTGGTTTAATGAAGTATCCATGTCCCCCCTCATCCGCCGCCTGACGGCGACACCTGTCTCGTCTCCCGGCTCGGTCGGCGCCAAACGCCAGCCACCAGCAGGCAGCGCCCAATGCGGGAAGGCTTTAAACAAAATCCTCTCTCATTGGAGTGAAAATATCAAGCAGCTTTACGTCCGTTAAGCAGTCTATCCCATGGGATACATTTGGGGCAACAATATAGGTGTCACCGGTATTAAGCGTCACATCATCCCTGCCCTCTTCATGGAAAACAAGGCTTCCTTCTATGATGTAACCTATCTGCTCATGGGGGTGAGAGTGCATATCGCCCTTCGCACCCTTTTCAAATAACAGCTCCACATTCATTATGTTGTCACTGTAAGCCAATACCTTGCGTCGAACGCCTCCGCCCAGATCCTTATATTCTTTTTCACTGTTAATAACAAACATGGCTATTACCCCCGAATCTCTTTTACAAGCTTTACTGCTTCCGCCGTCAGCTCTTCAATTTTCCCGAAATCACCGCTTTCGATCAATTCTCCCTTAACCATCCAGCTGCCGCCGCAGGCCGCAACCTTATCACTCCCAAGGTATTCCGGAAGATTCTTTGCATTTATGCCGCCGGTGGGCATAAAACGGGTACCCACATAAGGAGCCGCCATGGCCTTTATCATGGGCAGTCCTCCCGCCTGCTCCGCAGGGAAGAATTTGAGGATCTTTAATCCACGCTTTACTCCCTGAAGGGCTTCCGAAGGGGTTGCAACCCCCGGAAGAACCGGAATATCCTTTGAAATGCAGTAATCGACCACCTCTGCATCAAAGCCGGGGCTTACAATGAATTTCGCACCTGCCTCCACCGCCTCGTCAACCTGGGCCGTAGAGAGCACCGTTCCCGCACCCACAAGCATTTCAGGAAAAGCCTCAGTCATAATCTTTATTGACTCTGCTGCGGCATCTGTCCTGAAGGTCACCTCGGCACATTTAAGGCCGCCCTTCATCAGTGCTTCCGCAAGGGGTTTTGCATCCTCTGCTTTTTTCAGTACCACTACGGGTACAACACCGAAAGATAATAACTGTTCTATTGTGTTGGACATAATCGTTTCTCCTTTATTAAAATAAATCTCAACCGACCGCTGGCAGGACTCACTCCTGCGGAAAATCCTATATCAGGGCTGTTTGCCGATATATGCCAGTATCCCGCCGTCCACATAGAGGATATGCCCGTTTACAAAATCCGATGCAGGGCTGGCGAGGAAAAGCGCCGGACCCATCAGGTCTTCAGGGGTTCCCCAGCGTTCCGCCGGTGTCTTCGCAATTATAAAGCTGTCAAAAGGATGGCGGCTCCCGTCCGGCTGCCTTTCCCTTAAAGGAGCCGTCTGCTCCGTGGCAATATAGCCGGGGCCGATGCCATTACACTGGATATTGTACTTGCCGTATTCGGAGGCGATGTTCCGTGTCAGCATTTTTAAGCCGCCTTTTGCTGATGCATAAGCTGAAACCGTCTCCCGTCCCAGCTCCGACATCATTGAACAGACGTTAATTATCTTCCCGCCGCCCCTCTCGATCATGGAGGGTATCACAGCCTTAGATGCAATAAAAGGGCCTATAAGGTCAACGTCTATTACACGCTTAAACTCCTCCGCTTCCATTTCGGTCATGGGTATCCGCCGGATTATTCCTGCATTATTCACAAGAATATCCACCGGACCCGTTTCCTCCGTTATGGTATCTACAAGCTTTGCGACTTCTTTTTCATCCGTCACATCGCACACATAGCCTTTTGCTTCGATCCCGTCTTTTTCGTATGCGGCAAGGCCTCTGTCAACCGTTTCCTGCCTGCTGCAATTAAATACGATCTTCGCCCCGGCTTCCGCATAGGCTTTGGCTATTGCATATCCTATGCCGTAGGCTGCGCCCGTTACCCAGGCGGTTTTTCCTTTCAGTGAAAATATGTCCTGCATAAGCTGCCCTCATCTTAACTCTTCAGTTTTAACGTTGTCCATATCATCAAATACCTGGTTCTCTCCGCCCATGGCCCAGATAAAGGTATAATTGGAGGTTCCGGCGCCTGAATGTATGGACCAGGAAGGTGAGATCACAGCTTCCTCATTATGCATGATGATGTGGCGGGTTTCCGAAGGTTCTCCCATGAAATGGAATACAACCTGGTTTTCCGGCACTTCAAAATAGGTGTATATCTCCATCCTTCTCTCATGTGTATGAACAGGCATGGTGTTCCATACACTGCCCTCCTCAAGTACCGTCATTCCCATGCAGAGCTGGCAGGTCTTTAATACATCGGGATGGATGAACTGGTTAATAACCCTCTTATTGCACTCTGCCGTGCTTCCCATGGGACGCTTCACCGCATTTTCAAAGGTAAGAAGCCTGGTCTCATAAGAACGGTGGGCTGGTGCGCTGACCATATAGAATTTTGAAGGCTTGTCCTGCGCATCAGATGAAAATGACACATCCTTTGCCCCCATTGTTATATAGAGACAGTCTTTGTAGGAAAGGGCATATTCCGTACCGTCAACAGTGATCCTGCCCGGCCCGCCGATATTAAAGATCCCTATTTCCCTTCTCTCTAATATGTAATCTGTTCCGAAATTTGCATAAACGTCTATGCCCTCATCCAGGGAAACGGTTTTTTCAACCGGCATGCATCCAAAAGTCACCATCCTGTCCACATGGGAATAAACGGCTGTTACCCTGTCCGGCTGGTAAAGTCCGGTAATAAGGAATTCATCCCGGAGTTCCTCTGTGGTATATCTCTTTACGTCCCTCTGGTTTACTGAATATCTGATGTCCATTGCTTACTCCTTATCTCTTCACCCTGGCACCTGCGCCGCCCATCACTGCTTCCACTTCTTTCCGGCTCGCCATAGTGGTGTCACCGGGAGTTGTCATTGCAAGGGCTCCGTGGGCTGCACCGTACTCGACAGCCTTCTCTGCATCTCCTGTCTCCATAAGTCCGAAAATCAGTCCGGAAGCAAAGGAATCTCCTCCGCCTACCCTGTCCATAATCTCCAGATCCTTGTAATCACGGGCTTTGTATATCTCACCGCCGGCCCAGCAAAGAGCGCTCCAGTCATTGACGGTTGCGGTCTTTACTTCCCTTAAGGTGGTTGCCACTGCCTTGAAATTCGGGTAGGTTTTAACGGCTTCACCGATCATCTTCTTGTAGCCTTCGATATTCAGCTTTTGAAGGTTCTCGTCATTTCCCTCTATCTTAAAGCCAAGACAGGCTGTGAAATCCTCCTCGTTTCCGATCATTACATCCACGTATGAGGCTATTTCCTTATTGACAGCCTGTGCCTTTTCAATCCCGCCTATGGCACTCCACATGGAAGGCCTGTAATTCAGGTCATAAGAAACAATGGTTCCGTATTTCTTCGCTGTCTTTATGGCTTCTATGGCGGTAGCGGAAGCCTGCTCCGAAAGAGCGGCGTAAATGCCCCCGGTATGGAGCCAGCGTACGCCCAGCTCCCCGAAAATATACTCAAAATCAAAGTCCTCGGGCTTTGCTTTTGAAATTGCGGTGTTGGCTCTGTCGGAGCAACCCAGGGCTCCCCGGATTCCAAAGCCCCTTTCCGTAAAATTAAGCCCGTTCCGGCATACCCTTCCTATGCCGTCTGTCTCCATCCACTTTATCAGGGATGTATCAACACCGCCCTGTAAAATAAGGTCTTCCATAAGCTTTCCAACCTCATTATCCGCAAAAGCAGTTATCACTGCGGTCTTTAAGCCGAAGCAGCGCCTGAGTCCTCTTACAACATTATATTCTCCGCCGCCCTCCCAGGCCTTGAACTGTCTCGCAGTCCTGATCCTGCCTTCGCCCGGATCCAGACGGAGCATTACCTCTCCCAATGAAACCGCATCAAAGGTGCAGTCGCTTTTTGGTTTCAAATTTAAATCCATAGTTTTTCCTCCGTGTTAAGTATCTGTCTTAAACATATTTAATAAGTGTGGCCCTTATGGAGCCGGGGCCTGCAATAAGTTCCATAAAGTATTTCTTCACCAGATCCGCAAGGCCGGCCTCATAGAGATCCACCCCGAATATTGCAGCATTGTGAAGTAAAGGTTCAATCCCGGCAAGCGCTTCCTCTCCGCTCCCCAGTTTTACGTCAGCTACGTAAGGGGTTACCGTGTCAAGCATGGGATCCGGGCTTAATTCAAAGGCCTTGCCGTTATCGTCAACAGCCATTAAATATCTTATCCATCCTGCGAATACAAGGGGTATAAGCTTCAGGTCATTAATATCCCTTCCCGAAGAAAGATAATTCTTTATGGTTTCACCAAAACGTATCGGCAGTTTCTGGGAGGTATCCGTCGCTATCCTCTGGGGCGTATCCGGCATAAAGGGGTTCGGTATACGTACGTTTATTACGGTGTCAATAAACTCCCTGGGGCTCAATACCCCGGGATCCGTAACAACGGGAAGCCCTTCCTCATAACCTATCCTCATTACAAGCTTTTTCAGCTCACCGTCCTTCATCTCTTCAGATATCTTTGTATAACCTAAGAGACAGCCGTAAACCGCAAGACTGGTATGAAGAGGGTTAAGGCAGGTACATACCTTCATTCTTTCAACCCTGTCCACAGTCTCTCTTTCGGTGAAAATGAATCCCGCCTTCTCCAGCTCCGGCCTTCCGGCAGGAAAGCTGTCCTCTATTACCAGGTATTCACACTCCTCGGCATTTACAAAGGGTGCTACATAGGTCTTCTTTGAGGTGATGACACTGTCCAGATTTTCCACACCGTCATTATCCAGTATTTCCTTTACGGTATCATCAGGCCTGGGAGTGATCTTATCTATCATGCTCCAGGGGAAGCTCACCCCGGAGGGATCATCAATATAAGCTAAAAAGCCTTCATCGCAGAGCTTATTCTCCTCCCACTTTTCCGCAAACGCACGTACAGCGTTTTTAAGCTTGTCACCGTTATGGGAGCAGTTATCGGTACTCAGCATGGCTATGGGAAGCCTTCCGGCCTTAAATCTCGCATAAAGAAGTGCAGCCACCTTCCCGATATAACTCCCGGGTTTTAGGGGTCCGCCTGCATAATCAGCTGCCACGTTTCCGAGCAGCCCGCCCTTTCCGTCTGTCAGGCTGTAGCCTTTTTCCGTGATCGTAAAGGTGGCAAACTGAAGCGAGGGCGCCGTAAATATCTCCTTCAGCCTTGAGAACTCCTGCTCATTCTCCGAATCCAGAATACAGGACTCTCCTATGCTTCCCACAACTGTTTTTTCAACACTTCCGTCAGCCTTTAATGTAACGAGGATTGACAGGTTGTCGTGGGGACGGTACATCTTCTCGATTATTTCATAATCAAATCCCTCGACTACCGTTATCCCGCTTGAAATAATACCCTCATTTAGAAGCTTCTGTGCCGCAGCTGCCTGGAAGGCCCGGAAAATATTGCCGGCACCGAAGTGTACCCACAGGGGATTTTTCCTTGTATTTTCAATCATTTCCTGCCTGTCGAATTCCGGCAGGATAAAGCCCTTTGATTCCCAGGCTTCCCGGTTTTTAATTCCTTCGTCTGATAATTTCATTATTTATTCCTCTTCTCGTTTTTCTCAATCGCTTCCCACAGCCCGTTCAGGTAAGCGGCTCCAAGAGCCCGGTCATAAAGGCCGTAGCCCGGCATGGCCTTTTCGTCCCATATCATCCTTCCGTGATCCGGACGGATAGGTCCGTCAAAACCAATGTCATAGAGAGCCTTCATTATCTCGTACATATCAAAGCTGCCGTCACTGGATAAATGGGCGGATTCCTCAAAATTCGTGGGTGAATGGAATTTCAGGTTTCTCACATGGGCAAAATGGATCCTTCCTTTGAGGGAGCGGATCATATCCGGCAGGTCGTTCTCCAGATTGGTACCGTAGGATCCCGAACAGAAGGTAACGCCATTATGGGGGTCGTCCACCATTTCCATCATACGGAGGATATTCTTTTTATTAATAATGATCCTCGGGAGACCGAATACACTCCAGGCGGGATCGTCGGGATGGATTGCCATCTTTATGTCATATTCATTACAAACCGGCATTATCCTTTCCAGAAAATACTTCAGGTTGGCAAAAAGCTTTTCGTCATCAATGTCCTTATACATTTCGAAAAGCTCCTTCACACGGGCCATTCTCTCAGGCTCCCAGCCCGGCATCACTGCCCCGTTGGTGTCCCCTGCGATAGACTCAAACATTTTTTCCGGATCAATGCTGTCCACCGCTTCCTGGGTATATGCTAAAACCGTGGAGCCATCGGGACGCACCCTGGCGAGTTCTGTTCTGGTCCAGTCAAAAACCGGCATGAAATTGTAACACACCATGCGGATGCCCTCTTCGCCGAGATTCCGCAGGGTTTCTATATAATTATCGATATATTCCTCTCTTTCGGGAGCGCCTGTTTTAATGGCATCGTGAATATTCACGCTCTCAATCCCGGAGATCTTCAGGCCCGCTGCCTCAACCTCTTCCTTGAGGGCATGTATCCTCTCTCTCGGCCAGAGTTCCCCCGGGGCCGTGTCATAGAGGGTGGTAATAACTCCCTTTACTCCGGGTATCTGCCGTATCTGTTTTAAGGTCACGGTATCAAAGCCTGTGCCGTACCAGCGAAAAGTCATTTCCATAAGTCCTTATCTCCTTATTTCTCTTATAAATTTAATGAAATCTTTTCTTGTCTCCTTTAACTTTAGTTCCCGAGTGAGTTTTATAAGCACACTCTGATTTTTTGGGAGGGCGACC
>CAMJPM010000105.1 GCA_946407725.1 uncultured Lachnospiraceae bacterium | reverse complement strand
TCGGCTCGGCTCGGCTCGGCTCGGCTCGGCTCGGCTCGGCTCGGCTCGGCTCGGCTCGGCATTACGTAGATTTTCAGGGGGTTGCTATACCCTTTTCACAAAAGAATACGATAAACACAGGATGAATGCTGTGGGGAAAAGATTAACGTCTTTCCCCGCAGCATTTTTGCTGTCTGGATTATAGAAACAGACCGGTAATTCTGAAATATTGAAATCAAAAGAGGATCAGGAAATGAGAAAAATCAAGAGGATACTGAAAAAAGCGGGAGTGATCATTCTGACAGCGGCTATGCTGACAGGACAGACTGGGTTTATGGCTCTTGCGGAGGAAATTGTAGAAGTCGAAGCGGTGGAAGATAAGACTGCGGATAATGAGGTTGGTATCCCGGAAGAGCCTTCTTTGGAGAAGCAGATTGCAGAGGAAGCTCCGGAGATTGAAAAAGAAGAGTCTGAAACGATCGATAGTCAGACAATCTCCACAGCTTTGGAAAAGCCGTATAATCATTCTGACGAAGGGAAATCCACTGAAAACACTGGAGATAAAGAAGCAGTAAAGAAATCTGAAGCCGATATGCACGCAGTTTCCTCTGATAAATCGGAATCCCCCAAAGAGACAGTTTCCTCCGATAACGCAGATTTAGAAAAAGAATCTGTATCAGAAGACAGTGCTGAAAGAAAAAGATTTGAAGAATCCGGGACGCTTGGCGGCGTAACAATAACCGTGGAAGCCGAAGAGGGAGTCTTCCCTGAAGATGCTGTTCTTTCTGTTAAGGAAGCCGGCCGGTCTCAGGAAAAACAGGCAGAGGAAGCCGTAGAGGAAGAACGTCCTGAAGATCAGAACGTGGCGGCATCCTATACATACGATATCAAAGTACTGGATAAAGAAGGAAATGAGCTTCAGCCTGCGGATGGGGCTGATGTGAAGGTGTCCTTCACCCTTGATGAAGTAGCTGACAGCAATCTCATGACGAATATCTATCATATCAGGGAAGCTGATCCAGATGGGACAGCTTCTGAAGAGAATTCAGGGAAAACCGGTTCTGATCCCGAAGAAATTGGATCAGTGGAAAGTGATACAGAATCTGTTGGAGGGGACAATAAAGCATCCGAAAATACAGTGCTTGTTGCGGAGAAACTCAGCGTGGAAACCGACGGCGACACTGCCACGGCTGAAACAGACGGCTTCTCCTTGTATACTGTGGAATTTACCTATAACGATCTGCAGTATGTAATGCCAGGAGACAGCGATATCCCTCTGTCAGAAATTCTTGATGCTGTTGGTCTTGCCGGCGATGTAAGCGATATAAAGGTCAGCGACAGTTCCCTCTTTTCTGCTGCAAGGCTGAAGGTATCGGATGATGGCAAAAAGCCTGCAAGGGGCGGGGACGGCAGGCCCATAGCGGATGATAACGGCGTATGGTTTGTCACGGCACATAAGGCGTTCAACACTAATGAGTGGATGACAGTCACTATCAACGGTATCGATTACAAGCTTAACGTGACGGATGATGTGGAGATAACAACCTGGGAAGGATTGAAAACAGCTTTCCGAAACGATGGAGCAACGGTTACATTAACGCAAAATATCTCTGCAGGATCAGGGGATACTCATTTGGAGGTTCCAAACGGTGTTACCGTAACGCTTGATCTGAACGGGAAAACCCTGGACTACTCTTGTTCAGATGACCCGGGATTTTTCGAGATTGAGGGTGAGAGTGAACCGTTTTATAGTGGCGCCATTGTTGTAATGGAGGGTGGTAAGCTGATCCTCAAGGACAGTGGAGAGAACGGAACGATCAACGGGATAGGAACCGATGGTGCTCAAAAACCTCTGGTTGTCTACGGAAACTGCGAAATGCAGGGTGGAACAGTTCGCGGCGGATTGCAGGCAGGTGACGAGGCATATCATGGTAACGGAAGCTTTGTGATGACAGACGGGACGATTTCCGGAAGCTCAAATAAAGGTTGGATTAATATTTTAAAGAATATGTCTTTTACTATGAGCGGAGGAGAGTTGAAGAACTGTCCAATACGTGTGGTGGAGGGTGGAGGATTTACCGTGAATGGCGGGAGTATATCCTGTACCAGGGCGGATGTTGATTATGTTGTCGATATGAGTGAAGCAACCTTTAATATGACGGCAGGCACCATTACCGGAACAAATATGGAAAAAAGCGTTATAAGAGTTAGCAGTGGTACAAATACTTTGTCCGGCGGTACGATCACCGGTTCCGGTGAATATGGCGGCATTCTTTTAGGTAATGGAATACTTAATATAGAGGGCAATCCAACGATAGAAGGAGGAATCTGTTTTGCAGGATTAGGATTTGTCACCGTTACAGGGGAACTGACAAATACACAGCCTATCCCTGTCAGTACAAATCAGGTGATCTCCGGCTCAAATCCAAAACAGATTACTTCGGGGCTTTCAAATGGAGGCACAGATGCAAAGGATAAATTCAGTTATTCCGGAGATGAGTTGGAGCTTGCTGTAGAGGTAATAGATGGTTCGGAAGAGCTTGTACTGCGTAAGCCGGAGGCTTCCCATACAGACTGGGAAAAACTGCAGATTGCGCTTCAGACTTACACTGCAGCAGGATTATACCGCCGGCGCAGATGATCAATTCCTGGTGATCCCTGAGAATAAAACGGTAACATGGGATCTGAACGGTCACACCGTTGATGCTACGGCATTGGCCGGACAGATATTGGGAATAAGTGAAGGTGCCAATCTGACGCTGACAGACAGCAGTGAATCACATAGTGGAAAAATCATCGGGGTCGGAAATGGTGAGGAAACTTCAAAAGCAGTTGATATTTATCATGCAACCTTCCGGATGAACGGAGGTACAATCGAGGGAAGTAATTTTTACAGTGTAATAAAAGATAATGGTAAATTCTTTATGTCTGGCGGTAATATTACCGGAAGTAGCAATGGAGAAATAATACGTCTGAATGTTAATACCTATGGTTATGAAAAATGTGAATTACACATAAGTGGCGGCAAGATTTTCTGTGGCGAACCGGAGGAAGCTGCTATCTTTATTAATTATGAATCAGGGAGTTCGGACGAACCTCTCTTAGGTATTTCAGGTTCACCTGAAATAAATGGAATTGTATCTTTTAATAGTGGTGGAGGAGTCATCAAAGTTTCCGGTACTCTTAGTAACACACATCCGATATCAGTAACAACAAAAATCAAGCCGTCTGCTTCAAAACCGGTGATTATCACCAGTGGTCTTTCGGGATACGGTACGATAGACAATTTTGCCTGTGCCATGTCAGGAGCGGAGCTTGCGATAAATGAGACAAGCGGTGAGCTGGAGATTCGCAGATCATCGACGGGGCCTTCCGCGTTCGAGGAGCTGCAGGGATTACTGGATAACGGCGGTACTGTCAAGCTGGAGAAGGATTATACTGCCCTGGGAGCGGACACTACCCTGCAGATCCATAAAAATATTACGCTGGATCTCAACGGCCATACAGTGGACGCTGCTGCTATAAAGGAGGATATCTTTTCACTCTATGCGGATCTTACCATCACGGACAGCAGTGAAGAGAAAAACGGGACGATAAGACATAAGCAATCTCGGCTGGTTAAAATTAACAAAGATGGAACGACCTTTACCTTGAAGAACGGTAATATCTTTAATGAAATGGGAGAGTTGTATGGTGAAAAAAGATCTAGTGGCAGAATTATCATAGAGGGAGGGAAGGTAGAGCTTACTGATGCGATCAGAGTTGTGAGTATTACTGGTTACGGGAGCCGGTTTCAGATGACCGGGGGAACAGTCACAGGTTCGATGCATGGGGAAATTGTTCCTTTCCATATTGATGGTTCGAGTGCGCCTACGCCACCAATAATCAATATCAGCGGCGGCACAATTGATATCACAGGTAAAGAAAGCATTCTGTTTAGTCGATATGCGGATTTTTCCATGTCCGGTGGTACGATAAAGGGAAGTGGTACGAAAAATGTATTGGAATTTATTGGCGGTACTGCGACGATCACCGGCGGCACAATCAGCGCAAACGAAGGAAATGCCATATATCATGATGCGGACAGTTTCCGCTTATCAGGCAGTCCCCAGATTACCGGACCGGTTTATATTCCGGACAGCGATCATATTATTGATGTTCCGGCGGCATTGACAGCGACATCACCGGTTCTTGTGGATATGTTAGTACTCCCGACGGTTGCGGCGCCTGTTGTCTTTACCGGTGTTCTCCCTTCCTATGGGACAGCAGCGAAATTCAGGACAGACAATCAGGACTACCGTATCAGCGTGGATTCGCAAGGCAGGGCTGTGCTGGGGATCCCGCTGACCCTCTCCCTGACTGAGCCCGGGACTTTTGGTACGATCGGAGTCAGTGCAGTCAACGGCAGTCAGGTCACCGGGACGCCGGATTTTGTCCTTTGCGGAGATCAGGTCAGCGTTACATTTACACCTGCACCAGGATATGTGCCGGAAAACCTTATCTATACCCCGGAGGGCGGGACGGCACAGAGTGTTCCTGTCCAGAAGAATAATAATGTTTATACGGCAGGATTTACGATGCCGGATAAGAATGTGACGGTCAGCTCTACCTGGAAAAAGCTGCTGACCCATACGGATATCAGTGTGGAGATTCCTTCACAGACATATACCGGATCGATACTGACACCGGTTATCACGGTGAAGGACGGGACGGATAAAACTCTTTCCGAGGGGACGGATTATACGGTAACCCTTCCTTCAGGCCGCGTGAATGCCGGTAATTATACCGTGACTGTTACGGCAAAGGAGGACAGTACGGATTACGCCGGCTCAACGACAAAGACCTTTACGATTGATCCAAAGGAAATAACGATCAAGGCGGATAATAAGACGAAGGTTTATGATAAAGATACTTCTACAGATCCGGCATTGACCGCTACGGTGACCGGAGCTGTGGCGGGGGATACGCTTAACTATACTCTGAGCCGTGCGGAAGGGCAGGCTGTGGGAAGCTATGAGATTACGGTTACGCCGGGGAGCAATGCAAATTATACGGTCAGTACGGAAAAAGGCACATTCTCAGTCACAAAGCGGGCGGTCTCTGTAAAAGCGGATAATAAAACAAAGGTTTATGATAAGGATGCCAATACTGATCCTGAACTGACGGCAACCGTGACCGGAGCGGTAGATGGAGAGACGATCAACTATTCCCTGGACCGTGAAGCAGGTCAGGTGGTGAGGGATTATGTGATCACTGTTACTCCGGGAACTAATCCGAATTATACGGTTACACCGGCAAACGGTAAATTCAGTATTACGCAGAGACCGATTACTGTTAAAGCTAAGAATCAGAGTGTAAACTTAAATGGGTCGATCCTGACAGGAGTGGATCAGGTGGCGATTTCAAGTGGAACGCTTTTGAATGGACACAATATTTCGTCCATAACGCTTGTATCAGGCAGCACGGCTAATGCCACAACAAATGGAGTTATAACCCCCAGCGGAGCTGCTGTTAAGGATGAGTCGGAAACGGATGTGACTGCGAATTATAAGCTTTCATATGCAAATGGCATACTGACTGTTAATAAGGCAGACATTCCGGCAGAAGATATTAAGGCTCCGACTGAAAAGACGCTTACCTTTGACGGTTCGGCACAGGAGCTTGTGGATAAGGGAACTGTTTCCGGGAATATCGGCACGATGTGGTATGCCGTGACTGACAGCACTGTGACGGTAGCTCCGGAGTTTGACGGAGAATCGGCTTCTGCGGATAAGAAATGGAGCAAATCCATCCCGACCGCAAAGGACGCCGGAACCTACAAAGTCTGGTATAAGGTTGAGGGAGATAAGAATCATAATCCTATGGCAGCAAGCCAGACTCCGATCACGGTAACCATCGGGAAAGCGGATGCAGCGACCTCTGCGATATCTATACAAAAGAAATATCTGTACTTAAAAGATAATACCGATAGATTTACCCTGACCGGACTGCCGGAGGATTGCGGGACGGTAACATGGAATGCGCCATCAACATCCGGAGAATTGACATTTACGACGGCACCGGCTGTGTCAGGTTCCGGAGTGCTGTCCTATACCTTGGCAAGCGAGACGGTAAATTCTTCCGGTACCATTCAGATTGTTGCGGAAACGCAGAATTACAATGATGTGACCTTTACCGTCAGTCTTAAACTGGTGGATCAGACGCCCGTGAAGCTTAAAGACGGGTCTTCGGTATCTTTGATAAAAAACACCCTGAAATACGGACAGAAGCTTTCAGATCTGCAATTCGATACAGCAGAATTTGTTTCGGATGATACAGATAAAGATATCGTTGAAGGTACTCTTACCTGGAAAGAACCGGATACCATACCAAATGCGGGAACCATCCCGGCGGCTTGGATTTTTAACCCTGCGGGTGAGGTTTATATTCCCTGTGAAGGAACTGTGACTGTAAATATTGAGAAAGCGGCCATTAATCCAAGTGTTTCAATCACCGGATGGACTTACGGAGATCCGTCAAACAGCCCTTCAGTTACCGGGAACACGGGGAATGGAACGGTTTCCTATACTTATTCCGTAAAGGGAGCAGACAGCTTCAGCCCGGCAGTTCCAACAAATGCAGGGACTTTCACAGTAAAAGCCACAGTTGCAGAGAGCACGAATTATCTCGGTGGAACGGCAACAGCGGACTTTACCATTGCCAAGGCTGATTCCTCCGTAAAGAAAGAAGCTGCAGCTGTCAGCGGACTTGAATATGACGGGAAAGCCCATGCTCTTGTTACAGCTGGTGAGGGTAATGGCGGAACCATGTATTATGTTCTTGGGAGCGATGATTCCAATGTCCCGACGGACGGTTTTTCAGATGCTCTGCCGGAGGGCATGGATGTGGGAACTTATTATGTATGGAGTAAGATCAAGGGCGATGATAACCATAAAGATACTGCTGCGGCTTTTACCTGCAGCGTGAGCATAGCTAAGAACAGCCATCATCCTACAGTCTCCTTGGATGCTGTAATAGGGGTGGATGACACAAGGGAGATCGATCTATCTGAATATATAGAGGAGGATGGAACCCTGGGAAGTCCTGTTAAAACAGACGGTAATGATATATTTGAAGGCTCTCCCGCAGTAAACGGAAATGTTTTGAAATTTACGACGGTAAATGATGAAGGGATAATAGGTAAGACAGCAGCTCTATCTGTCCCGGTTAATAACTCTAAGAATTATGAGAGCTACAATATTGATATTACAGTAAAGGTAGATGATAAGTTTAAGCAGGATCTCAGCTTTGCCGAATCCGAAGTGACATTAAAGGTTGATGAGACCTTCACCAATGAATTAAGCGGAGCAAAGACAACCGTAGGCTATAATTGCAGTGATGAAAAGGTCGCTACAGTAGACGGAACAGGAAAGGTTACGGCAGTAGGCGCCGGAACCGCAGTAATAACTGCCACTGCCGCTGAGACAGATGAGTATTTCCCTGCTTCGGCAAGCTATACGGTGACTGTAATAGAGGAAAAAGAAGAGAAGGAAGAGGATAATGAGGAAACAGCCCTTCCAGAAAAGAAACCGGACAAGGTGCCTTTCACAGAAACGGGTGAGAACTACGCATCAAAAGAGGATAACTTTGCTCCTGTAACAGGCGGCTCCGGCGGGGATATTAAAAATCTGCTACTTGATTTTTCAAAGGTGTCAGAATCAAGCGTGGATCCCTCCGGTCTGAAGATGACCGTAATAAACGGCTCAAAGCTTGTCACAAAGGGGAAGCTTAAAGATGCTGATTCCGCAAAGGCCTCCGGCGGCGTCAAGGTGAAGGTGGATAAGAAAACACTTATCCCGAAGATCACCTGCAAGAAGAGCGGCAGCGTTACCCTTACGATGGAAGACGATTCGACCTATACCATCAGCTTTACCGTAGAGAAACCCAAAGCCCAGAAGGCAGCAAAAAATATGTCAAAGGGCGGAGCACCTGCAACAAAAACTGTGGCGGATCTCTTCGGAACCCACATCAATGCCGGGGAGCTTTCCATAGTGAAGCAGAAGCAGTCCCAGGCCACAGTATCAGATAATTCGCTGATCGTGGATCCCGCAGAAAAGGACAGCATCAAGCTACAGTATAAGTATCTTAATAAGAACTACAAAATGACCATCAAGGTGAAATGAGAAGGTGGACATACAGTATGGTCAAGGCTTCCGGGGATTTGTTTGGAAGCCTTTTGCTATTAGATCAAATTGATTTATGTGCATTAAAACTATATGCTATTAGTATATAGGAGGGCACATTATGAATGCTATTAAAGAGCTTAGAAATACTACACAGATGAGACAGAATAGATTTGCAGCATATCTTGGAATCCCTGTAGCTAATATTCAGCATTGGGAGCAGGGGGTTACTACACCGCCTAATTATCTGGTGGCCCTTATTTCCCGTGTTATGAAGAATGATGGGTATATAAGTAATGATCTATCTCCTGTTGAGATTGACGCAATTCGCCAGACAAAAGCAACATTGGAGATCGAGCAGTTACAGCTTAACGAGGAGGGAATATCTGAGATAGAGAGTTTTGTTAAGGGCGAGATATCCCGTGAAGAATTTCAGGAGAGACTGAAGGAGAACTATCAGACTCATGAAGAGCGTCGATAAATACGTTTATCCCGATACGAACATTCTGATCAATAAGTTCGATTGCCGGGATGCTGACAAATTGAGAGAGATTGAGGCATTGTCTACCGGAGGTAACCTGGCATACCTTCAGTTGAACCCAATCAAAGGTGAGTTTGACTTCAGGCACCTTAAGGAAATTCACCGTTTCATATTTCAGGATATTTTTGATTGGGCAGGACAGATTCGTACTATTGATATTGGAAAGAACAATCTGTTTTGCCGAGCCCATTTTATTGAATCATATGCAGAAAGCGTTTTTGGAGACTTCTTATCAAGCAGTACCTTAGAAATCATATCAATAACCTCTTAAGGCATGAGTCCTTAAGGCTTTCACGGGAGAATCCTTACGGATGCTGCTGTCCGGAGGAGGGTTTTACCCCAAAGGAGCCTGAAGATGCAGGCATTGCCGAGTACATAGCAGGAGACCACAGGGTCGTAGTTGCTGATGAAAGGCTCAGGCTGATCCTAGACGGTCTTACTAAACGGAAGAGAGAGGTAATGATCCTGACCGAGGGTCTGGGATACTCCAACCGCCAGGCTGCCGGGATGCTCGGCATCACAATGGAAACAGTCAAATCAACAAAGAACAGGGCACGCCGTGATATACGGAGGATGCTTTCAGGGGATCCGTCTTTTGTCATTACGAGTCTTTCGGCAATTACCTGATCCGAGCAAATGTCCTTAAATTTGCCTGTGTGTCTGGATTCAGTGTTAGCCGGTTCCAGGAAGAAGATATTAAACAGTACCTATATTTATGGATACATAAGGCCATAGAAGGCTTTGTGTAGATATTTTTGCAACGGAAGACTCCTGATTTTTCTATAAATTCAACCTTCATCGTCCCGATAAAACGCATGACAGATGAGCCCTGTAGCAGGGGATGTGGATTCGTGCGTTTTCCGGGCTGATGAGCCCAGGTATTGAACTTTGACAACTTCATATAGGGGATTAAGATCATGCCGCCGGTGTCTAGATTTGGCGGTGCCGGAAGAGATAAGAAGAAGGAAGACTTGATCAGAAGACTGATGGCGTATTTTGAAAAATTCAGAGGGCTTATATAAAAAATGAGAGGCGACTCGACAAAAGACGATATGGAACAAAGCCGGAAATGGTAACCAAAAATGCATATCAGATTTCTGCATTACTTAAGGGGAAGACGGAATTTTACAGTAAAGATTATAGGGAAATATTAAAGATTGCGAAGGAAGGCGACCTTGTTTACATGGATCCCCCATATCAGGGGACATCTAATCATTTTTCACATTTTATCTGATTCGTCGGGATTATCGTTCTGCTTAATATTGTGTCCGCACACTCTGTTCACTGGCCTGAAAAAGCTTATGATCGGCAGGGTGAGATACAGGATCCTGGCGGGCTTAGGGAAGAACCAGGCCAGGATCATCAATAGTGTATTTATGATGACCAGATATCCGATACGCGCCAGAAGAATTGAAAAAAACAGGGATTGGTGCTGCCGGAATCAGCGCAAGTGACGCCAGATAAAGAAAATTGGCTGTATTCCTTTGCAATCCGAAGGGATTTTTGGTATACATTATAAAGGGAGCATATGTTTTTTGCGGCAGCGTATAGCTGCGGAGAGTTTATCAGGAGGTTTTGTGGATAAGTATAAGATTGATGAGATGGAATGCCCGGCCTGCGGGGCCACTATGAGATTTGATCCCGAGAAGGGGGATATGGTTTGTGACTGGTGCGGCACAAGATCAGAGATAGATGGTTTTAAGGAGGAATCCGATACGGATCCACCAAAAGAAGAGGATGACGCGAAGGAGGAAAAGCCCGCAAGGCAAAGAAGCAAAATAGAGGGCTTTGACTTTGCTTCCCTTAATGATGCCGTCACGAAGGCGGATGCAGAGGACGTACCGATATATAATTGCAGGTCCTGCGGAGCAGAGCTTATCGCTCCCCCGTCTCAGATATCCCTTGCATGTCCATACTGCGGTAATAACGTGGTGCTAACAGACAAGGTGTCGGGGAAGCTCCGCCCTGATGGCATAATTCCCTTTAAGCTTACCCCAAAGACTCTTCCTGACGCCATGAATAGATTTTATAAGAATAAGGTCCTGCTGCCGAAGGACTTTTTTTCGGAGAGCAGCATGAGTAAAGTCACGGGAGTATATGTGCCTTTCTGGCTATTCACAGGGAGTCTTTCGGGGCATATGACCTTCTCAGGGGAAAAGCATTCCGATCACAGGGAGGGAGATTATATCGTGACGGAAACAAGTCATTATAATCTCGAACGGGATGTTTCCATGTCCTTTAAGGATGTGCCTGTGGACGCCAGCGGCAGGATCGACGACGCCCTTATGGATTCGTTGGAATCCTTTGACCTTAAGGATAAGGTGGATTTCGATATGCGCTACCTTGCAGGCTTTACTTCAGAGCGATTTGACGTCCGAAAGAGGGAAATATCCGCAAGGGCGAAGAAGAGGATGTTTGCTACGGCTGAGGCTGCGGCCTTGTCAAGGACAGGAGCAGGCTATTCGAATGTCAGAAAAACCGGCGGAAACCTGAAGGCTTCTATAAATGCCAGATATCTGCTGCTTCCGGTATATATGTTTAACCTGAATTATGATGGAAAAAACTATGAATTTGCAGTAAACGGACAGACCGGAAACGTAGTGGGGACTCTGCCGATAGATAAGGGCAGGAGCATTGCCTATTTCTCAATAAGGGCGGTGACAGTTGCGGCGGCTATCATAGCGGTATTTGTGATAAAGTATTTTTCGGGAAATTAAGGAATGAATAATAAAGATTTGTAACTGTTCAGAACCCTGGCTGAAGAACTATATCTGCATTTCCTGAAAATGCAG
>CAMJPM010000104.1 GCA_946407725.1 uncultured Lachnospiraceae bacterium | reverse complement strand
CTAATGAGCCGAATGCGCGTATCTATTCAGAATCCGGAGGGTTCTGAATAGATACCAGGATTTATCATAACAATATCAGGAGGAACCTATGGCACACGTTGAGATCAAAGAGCAGAAAAAACAGTATACCGAGACTATGATGAATGACTGGGTCAGAATAGACGAGGTTAAGAACGAGGAGCATAAGGGGCCGGAAAAGAAAGAGGCCGAGAAGACGGAAAACCAGAAATACTTTGAGCGTATGGTCAAAAATTCCATGGACCAGAACCTGGCTCTCAGGGTAAAGAAGGAAGAAACGATAGAAAAGGAAAACTGGGAAGTCATTGAATATGAAAAGGGATATCCTGTCCAGAAGCTTCCGGTGGCCGTTAAGGACAGAAAATTCGGTTCCACTGAAGAAGATGAGGTAAAAAAGGCAAAAAAGATCTTCAGAAATGCGGATCTTTGTACCATAAGGGAAAGACAGCTTATGGAGGAATATTTCAGTGACTGGGATAACGGCGCTCCTCCGGAAATTGAAGGTGAGGATACAGAGGATAATGAGAAACTGGCCGATTACGTTGAATCCATTCTGGAGGTGAAGCTTGGCGCCGCCATGTTCACCGATGACTATCTTTCCCAGCATATCCATGAGCTCTATGATTACAGCGTGAAGCTCATGCAGTATAACGGGCTCAAAGCCAGGTTCCCTTCGTTTTTTTCAGGCCTTCCTTTACAGAAGCAGATGGCTCTGGAGAGTGCTGCCGGAATGGGACAGGCGTTAAATGATATCCTCACACAGCATCTGGAGCTTCACGGCATATTGATAGATGATGCGGAAGAATACGAGGAAGATGAGAATAATGTTATTTCCGGCGGAAAGATCATTATGCTCAGAAAAGAAAATGCAAATAAAAGCGTCCGTCATGCCGACAGGATCAGGGATAAGGAACTCTATGAGAAATGCTTAAGGGAATTCTATGAGAAAAATGTGATCGAAAAAGAGTTCAGGCTTGGGCAGAGAATTTCCAAGGAGGGCGTTTTCAATTCCAAGGACACAATTGATGCCATAGAGAAAAAGATAGAAAGTAATCCCGAAATGAAAGAGCTCTTTGCTCCCGAGATCGCTGCCGTGATGGAAGAGGTGAAAAAAGCCCTTGATGTCAGGGACGAGCTTCTTGAGACACAGAGAGGGTATCTCAAGGATTTCGCTTCCATCAAGGACAAAAGAGTAAAGCAGGAGAAGGCACTGTCCGTAAAAAGAATGAATGCCAGGGTGGTACTGGCATCAAAGCATGTTGAGAGATACAGGGAATTCTTAAGCTTTCTTTCAGGGGATATCAGTGCGGTAAAGCCTGAAACTGTGAAATTCCTTGATGCAGAGGGACATAAGGATCTGGTGAACATCATAGACTTTAAGGTGTCAGCGGACTTCTTAAATGATGCCATTGTTCTGGGTAAGGTTCATAATGATGAGCTCTCCCTGAAGAGACTTAAGACACAGAAGAGAAATACACTTAAGGAACAGAAAAACAAGGAAAAAGCCAAGAACAAGGCAAAGAGCAAGGATGCGGACAAGAACAAGGGCAAGCAGTCAGCAGAGGATCTTGATAAAGAGATAAAAAGACTGGAAGGAAAGATAAAAGAGGAGGCAGTATACGAAAAGCACACCCTTAAGGATTATTACGGCCGCGTCAGGGAATACAAGAAAGAGTGCGCAAAGATTGATGTCATAAAGAAGAAAACCGAGGAGTTTGACAAGGCAAAAAATGACGCCGTTGAAAAGGGTAAGGCCCTGGCTGAGGAATATGGTCTTATTCCCGGACGTGAGGACAGGGTATTTATGCATATAAGAAAGCCTTTTGAGGACATGAGTGACGCCGGGGACGGCGGGGATCTGACCTTTATGTACCTTGCCACCCAGTATAAACCCGGACCGAACACCACTATGGAACAGAGGAAGGAGATCTATGAGAAGGGGCTGAAACCCATTCTTGATAGATTCCTTTCATATGAAGCAGAGGATATAGAGCGTCTTAAGATAGATGAGGATCCGGATTTTAACAGCGGCAGGTTCTGGGATAAGGAGAGCATCGTAAAGATAGCGTTTATCTATCCTTACCTGCTTTCCGCGCTGAAGGATTATGATATTCCCCTGAAGGATGAGGAGTATAACCATATTGTAGCTTTTTCCCAGACAGCCCAGGATTATGTGGGAGGCTACAAGGCCGCCGTTGATGAAGCGGAGGAAACAAAGAGGGTGCTCTTTAATGATAAGAATCTCACAGATAAAATGATGGATTTTGAGAATGGCCTTCTTGCCAATGTTTTCGTACCCCTGACGAATATAAGCGACGGCGAGATTACTCCTGAAATGAAGAAGATATATGAGAAGTACAGTGTGGAAAAAACCGGTATTTCAGTGAAGATGAGGGCTAAGAACAAAAAGATCGTAGATGTTCCTGTTTCGGAGCATATGAGTAACCTGGCGTCTGTAATGGGAGCAAAGATATTAAATCTTGATGCAGATCCCGTTGAGGAGTATGGCCGTCAGCTTAAACGCGTCCAGGATAAGGATAAAGAAGCGCGTGACAATGAGATGAAGGAAATGCAGGCATATTTCCCCGAATACGGAGAAAAAGAACTGGAGATCCGGCTGTACATCAAGAACCAGAAGAAGGAATCAGACGATGTTCTTTCAAAGGAACAGATATTGAAGTGGAAAAATGCTCTGGGTGATATTTCAGGGAACGGGGCGGACATAAGGAGCTTTAAGATATTTTTCCGTCCCATTAAGAAAGACAAGAACGGAAGCCTGCAGGAGGGTTACATTGAAAACAGGAAATACAATGACAAGCTTCTTGAAGACTATATTTCCGGAGACGAAAAAAAGCGTAACGGCGTATTGTACCGTATAGGAAAGGACATGCTGAAAATAAAGGTCACTCCCGAAATGCTCACCTTTGATTATCTGAAGGAAAACTTTCTGGAGATCCATGACCTGCTGCGGAAGGTCCACGGCTTCCAGAACGTCTGGGCTGAATATGCCGATTTCTTTGAGAGCGATGTATTTACTGAGGAGGAAAAGGATTATTTAAGGGAAAACTTTACAAACAGCGATACCATAGCGAACCTTATCGGCGTTGTAAGCAACTATGCCCAGATATACGGCATAAGTGATGACGGAAATGAATTACAGATAGGAGAGATCGACAAAAAAGATAAGGAGAGCAGGATCAACTGGGGAAAGCGGCGTATACAGGATAATACCACCCTGACGCAGAACATGTTCGAAATGCCGGAGATTGGTATCAATACGCTCCGCGAAAAAGATATGAGACACAGGGAACTCTATGAGGCCAAGGGAAAAGAGATACGGAAAGCATCGGCTATGAGAGCCCGGATGAAGTCTGAAAGAATACGCTTTATGCGCAGACAGTCTCTGGAGATAAGCAAATTGCAGGAGAAGGTTCCTGCAGATTTGGAGGGTAAAGCAAGACAGAGGGAACTCGATAAGCTAAAGAAAGAGGTTTTTGACAGAAATCAGCCGGAACTTAATGAGATCAATAAGGAGCTTCAGTATTCTGAGGAGATATTGTCCTTTGTATATGAGGATAAAGAGGAACTGAGTGCGGATGCCAAGCTGTTTGCGGTTGAAAAGGGAATATTATCCCTGTCCGCAAACGAGATAAACCAGGCGAGATTTGACCTGAACATGAGTATTGACATGGATCTGGAAGAAATGGAGGCCAATGAGGCCGATGATATGCGTATGGTCTCTGTCGAAGAAGAAGCGGCGATCGAAAAGAAGAAGGAAGAGCTTAAGAATCTCAGGGAACAGTGGGATGAAGAGATTGAAGAGGCTGAAAATGCTTCCATCTCCACCATACGGTTAAACAATAATGATCTGTACAGACAGAGCATTGAGAAAGAGACCATAAAGGATAAGGATCTCTTCCTTACCGATGAGGAAAAGTACCTGATCAGGCAGAAAGAGCCGCTTTCAAAGGATCTCATGAATAAGCTTGCCCTTATGGAAAAAAGAAATCTCCTTGAAGAAGATGACAGGGATATGCTATTTAAGATCGGTTCCCGCATAGAAGAGGTCCAGAATATCGAGGCATACAGGGAGAGGGAGAAATTCTGGGATGAAATTAAGGATATGGAAGAGGTTGAGGAAATATCTCTTGAATCCGAGGAAGGAAAGAAGATCCTTGAAACCATGAGTGCGGAGGAACAGGAACATATCTTAAAGCAGATGGCGGAGGATAAGGAACAGAGGAAGCGCTGGAAAGAAGAGGATAAGAAAAAGAAAGAAGAAAGGCAGAAGAAGGCTCAGGAGAGAGCACAGGGAAAGCGCCAGGAAGAGTTTGAGAAGAGGATGAGAGAGCAGAAGAAAATGGAGGCGCAGGCTCTAGAAGAGGAGAAGAAGAGACTTGAAGAGCTGAATATGGAAGATCTTTTAAAAGAGATCGATGAGAAGACAGAAATGGGTGAAGATACCGACCTGGCATACGAAGCTCTTGCAAAGAAGCTGGATGCTCCTGTGGATTTCGTAAAAGAGCGTTATAAGCAGATTTCAGAGGATCAAAAGAAAGAAGCAGAGAAAGAAAACAATAACGATCCCATGGAGATCAGCGAAAGCATGCTGGCAACTCTGGCAAAAATAGAAGAGATCTCTCCCGAAGAGTATGCTAAAAAGAACAATTTCATCATAAAGAAGAAGGAAGAGAAAAAAGAAGAGAAAAAAGAAGAGAAAAAGAAGAAAGATGTCACAGAGGGTAAAATGGTTCTTTCGGAAGAACTTATCAATGAGCTGGCGGGAATAACCGGAATCTCCCCTGAAGAGTATAAAAAGAGAGAAAACGTCATATCGAAGGAAGACAAGGAGAGGTTAGAAAAAGAAGAGGAAGAAAGGGAGAAAGCCGAAAAAGAAAAGGAAAAGCTTGAAAAGCAGCTGAAAGAACAGCAGCTGAAAGAACAGCAGCTGAAAGAACAGCAGGAAAAGGAAGAGCTTGAAAAGCAGCTGAAAGAGGAAAAGGAGAAAGCTGAAGAGGTTAAGGCCCGTGAACAGGAAAGGCGCTTTATCGAGAATAATGATCCGACTAAGATGAATGCAATACAGGCCAAGGATTACCGCCGCCGTGAGACTGCCGAGGCCAGAAAGCTCTATGAAGAAGCTATGGCAAAGAGGGAGCAGGACGGTGAGCTGGAATCTGATGACACCTTACTCATCTTCAACAAAAAGAAGTATATCAACCCCAATACAGAAAGGGTTCTTCAGGAGCTTTCAGAGAATGCCATGTTTGTGCGTAAAATACACCGTCCCGAGGACTATCCTGAAGATGTCAAGAATAAGATGGTAAAGATCATAAGTGATGCGGGGTATGATGTTCCTAAGGAACAGGATGATTTCGGTATTATTATGGGTAAAAACGCCGAAACCGTTTACTGGTTTGAAGATGGCGAATTAAAAAATGAATCCTTCTGGAAGAAAGACCTTCCCGCTGATGTAAAAGAAGCCTATAACTGGCTCAGGGGATATTTCAGGGCCTATAACATGGGTATGAAGATTGAAACCGGTGATATTCCCGAAATACCTATCCCGCAGGTCAAGGCAGAGGCATCATTTAACAGGCAGCTCAGGGAACATCAGGAAGAAAATAACTGCTGGGCCTGCGCAGGATCGGCGATCTATAACCAGATGCTGGTAAACAAGAAGAAAAAGGAGGCTAAAGGGAAGGAGATCTCATTATCCAGGAAGGAACTGGCAAATCAGTACGAGGTCAGAGGGTATAAACCGGAGTACAAAGACTATAATAAGATAAATGCCAAATTCAAAGGCAAGGTTGATAAGGATCTCTTTGATAAGGACATGATAAAGACAAAGGCCTACGTGGGAAAGGGCAAGACCGTCGTCGGAAATATCTTTGAACTGGGTGATTACTTCTTTGACAAGGCAAAGAAGCCTGATTTCATGATCAACAGGATGACATTTAACATACCTGACATGACGGTTGGTGATAATATTGAAAAGAAATTCAGGATCTACAACAATATGAAGGCCGCTTTCATTAAACAGGTAAAGGCAGTCCTGGATACGGGGAACCTGGTGGCTTGCTTAAGCTACAGTTCTACAGGTTTTCCTCATTACCGCACCATAATGAAAGTGGATGGGGAAAACTTTACTTACTATGATTCCGCAGGAGCCACCGAACTTACTGCTTCCTGGAATACCTTCCTTAATACGGATTCCCATATTCCCACGGAGCTTACCTGGTTCTCGCCCATGAAAAAGCCGGAGGAGCTGACAAAAGAGTACAGCAATCTGACCTACGATAAGAAAAACGGCTTTGATGTAAAGGAATTCTCCGCTGAAAGCGCCCTGAATGTGGCACAGACAAAGGGAGTATGCGTAGGTGCCGATGTGAGGAAAATGGGTGAAGGCATGGACGGCATTGAAAAGGTTATCTATATACCGAAGAATATCTAAAGCCGTAACAGGAGAGAAAAACCATAAAAGGGGGATAGAATGGCTGAAATAGTAACTGTAAAGGGGAAAGATATCCTGATAGACCGGGAGGTGGTATTAAAACAGATAAACTGTACAGAGGACAACCCGTTGTACAGGGATTATCTGAATGAGTATGATACCCTCCTCCCGGTTGTCAGGGATAACATAGAGCCCATGGCTGCGCTTGATTTTGCACCCTTTCCCGATCTCAATAAAAAATGCCGGATAGAGAGCGGAGCGGAAGTCCTCCTTATGATAGCGACGGCAGGGGAAAAGAGCAGTAAAATAACAGATGAATTTTTTGAAAAAGGGGAACATGTAAAGGCCATGCTGTCTGATGCCATGTCCAATTCCTCCTATTATGCCTTTGAAAAGGCCATACAGAAAAGGATAAGGGAAATGTGCAGGAAAAGGGGCGTGGGTATAAAGAGAAGGCTGGAAGCGCCTGCCCATATCCCCATTGAGATCCATAAATACGCATTTGACATACTGGAGGCAGATAAAAATCTGGGAATGTCCATCACCGGGGGATTTATGTTCTATCCCATAAAAAGCAGCTGCCAGATATTTGAGGTTTCGGATGATAAAAGGCAGTTTATATTAAATCACGACTGTAATGAATGCTCCAGAAAGGACTGCGGACTTCGGAGCAGAACTGTCAGGGTTAAGGTCCGGGATGAAGAAGGAGACTACGAATTCTCCTCAGAGAGCGGCAGAAAACTCATTGATATTTTGCGGGAAAATGAAATGGAGGTGGATGAGACGACGTTAGAAAACGTTTTCAAAGTCGATCCATTTATGATAATTACTGACGATGTGACAATTTAGCACTCACCTCTTTACAGTGCTAACAATTTGTGATACTATGATTAAAAGTGCCAAAAGTAAATGTCACTGCACAAGTTTACTTGTGTGGTGACGGAATTTTGGGCGTATTTAATCATTTTAATTAAACAGATCTGCAGCATTGTGTGAAGGAGGTGAGGTCATGAATATCAGTAAATTTACCCAGAGTTCAATGGAGGCCATAAATAACTGCCAGAAGGTGGCCATGGATTACGGCAATCAGGAGATAGAAGAGGAGCATCTCCTGTATTCCCTTCTGACCATAGATGATTCCCTTATACTTAAGCTCACGGAAAAGATGGGGATCGATAAACAGAGCTTTATCAACAGGGTTACGGAAGCTCTGGAAAAGCTGGTCAAGGTCCGGGGCGGAGATGCCTTTGTTGGAAAGAACTTAAACAAGGTCATGACTTATTCGGAGGACGAGGCTAAGGCCATGGGGGATGAGTATGTCTCCGTGGAGCATCTGTTCCTCTGCATGATAAAATATCCGAATAAAGAGATAAAGGAGATATTCAGGGAATACGGCATTACCAGGGACCGGTTTCTCTCTGCGCTGCAGGAGGTGCGGGGAAATCAGAGGGTGGTGAGCGATAACCCCGAAAGTACCTACGACACCCTTTCAAAGTACGGTATAAACCTGGTGGAGAGGGCAAGAGAGGAAAAGCTGGATCCTGTTATAGGCAGGGACAGCGAGATAAGAAACGTGATCCGGATCCTCTCACGTAAGACCAAGAATAATCCGGTGCTTATCGGTGAACCGGGAGTCGGCAAGACCGCCGCAGTGGAGGGTCTTGCCCAGAGGATAGTACGTGGCGATGTACCGGAGGGTCTTAAGGACAAGGAGATCTTTTCACTGGATATGGGGGCTCTTGTGGCAGGGGCCAAGTACAGGGGAGAGTTCGAGGAAAGACTTAAGGCTGTTCTAACGGAGATCAGGCGCTCTGACGGCAGGATCATCCTCTTTATCGACGAGATCCACAATATAGTGGGTGCAGGTAAAGCGGAGGGCAGCATGGATGCCGGAAACATGCTGAAACCAATGTTGGCCCGGGGTGAGCTCCACTGTATCGGTGCTACAACCCTGGATGAATACAGGAAATATATAGAGAAGGACGCTGCGCTGGAACGGCGTTTCCAGCCGGTGATGGTGGACGAGCCCACGGTGGAGGACACCATTTCCATACTCCGTGGCATTAAGGAGAGGTACGAGGTATTCCACGGGGTAAAGATAAACGATTCCGCCCTTGTGGCTGCCGCGGAGCTTTCCCACAGGTATATAAGCGACCGGTTCCTGCCGGATAAGGCCATTGACCTGGTGGATGAAGCCTGCGCCTCCATAAAGACGGAGCTGGATTCCCTGCCGGAGGAGCTGGATGAATTAAACCGCAGGATAACACAGCTGCAGATAGAGGAGAACGCCCTTAAAAAAGAGAGCGGCAATCAGAGCAGGAACCGTTTAACTGACCTGCAGCATGAGCTCTATGAGTTAAAGGACAAGTTCGCAAAGAAAAAGGCGGAGTGGGATAATGAAAAGGATTCCGTTTCCAAGGTTTCCACTCTCCGCGAAGAGATAGAATCCTTAAGAAATGAGATCGCCATAGCCACAAGGAACGGAGACCTCACCAGGGCTTCGGAGCTCCAGTACGGGAAGCTTCCCGGGCTCTTAAAGACCCTGGAGAGCGAGGAAAAGCGGAACCAGGACAGGGAATTCTCCATGGTCCACGAAGCGGTTACCGATGATGAGATCGCGGATATCATTTCAAGATGGACAGGGATCCCGGTGTCCAAGCTTACGGAGGGAGAGAAGAGCAAGATCTTAAACCTGGACAGTGAGCTGCATAAAAAAGTGGTGGGACAGGATGAGGCAGTACAGAGGGTAACGGATGCTATTATTCGTTCCAAGGCCGGCATAAAGGATCCCACAAAGCCCATAGGCTCCTTCCTCTTCCTGGGGCCCACAGGCGTGGGAAAGACGGAGCTTGCCAAGGCCCTGGCTCTTTCACTGTTTGATGACGAGAATAACATGGTGCGTATCGATATGAGTGAGTATATGGAGAAATTCTCCGTATCCCGCCTTATCGGGGCACCTCCCGGATATGTGGGCTATGACGAGGGAGGACAGCTGACAGAGGCCGTGAGGCGTAAGCCCTACAGCGTGGTGCTTTTTGATGAGGTGGAAAAGGCCCATCCGGACGTGTTCAATGTGCTGCTGCAGGTGCTGGACGACGGACGGATCACGGATTCCCTGGGACGTACCGTGGATTTCAAGAATACCATCATCATCATGACCAGCAATATCGGTTCCGAGAGCCTGCTTAACGGCATAGACGTGAACGGACAGATAAGCCTTACTGCCCAGGCTGAGGTGAATTCAGCCCTGAAGGATCACTTCCGTCCTGAGTTTTTGAACAGGCTGGATGAGATCATCATGTTCAAGCCCCTTACAAAGGATAATATCGGGCTTATCATAGATCTTATCCTGGATGAGACCAATAAGAGGATAGAGAACAGGGAGATGAAGATCACCCTTACAGGCGGGGCAAAGGAGTTCGTAGCTGAAAACGCCTACGATCCTGTCTTTGGAGCGAGACCTTTAAAGAGATACATGCAGAAGAACGTGGAGACCCTCTCCGCAAGGCTCATCCTCTCCGGCGAGGCGGTTCCCGGAAGCGAAATAGTGATAGACAGCGATGGAAACGCACTTAAGGCAGAAGTGAAGCAGATTTAATTGAAAGGCCACTGAAAAGCGGTTCCGCATAGGGATTCTTAATTGAACCATGGCCTCTGCAGCCAATTCCAGCAGCTGTAATTGGACATTTAGTTGCTTCGGATGTATTGGCGGTAATGATGGGATGCAAATGACAACGATAACGTGTGTGAATTTGACGAATAGTCAAAAACGCACACGTTAAATCTGAGTTAAAAATTCTTTCCGTTCCTCATGAAGTCGACAAGGTTAATGTGTTCAATGCCATTACGCTTTTGAAGAAGTGAATCGGCAGTAGCAACATATTTGGGATAATTATCTCTTATGGACTCAAGCGGTCTGTATTCTCGATCCTCCGTTCCTTTAGAAAGTGCTATGGTTAACGCTACCTGTACATAGGAATAGCGCATTTCATTGTCTCTTAGAATAAAATCACACTCAAGTATACCAGACATATTAGCAGAAAAATGATGTTGGTACAAATTAAACGTGTACGAATTTGAAGAAATATCAAAAACGCCAACGTTAAAATGAACCACGGGGACGGGGACAGTGGTCCAAAAAATGACCCATAAACCCCGTCCCATAGGCTTAAATAAATCCACAACATTCTGTATAATAAAACAGATACTGTTATTCAGTCCAGAACCACCCGCCGTGGGGGCACCAGGTGCGTTACAATTCAGCGGACTTGCAGGCCACTGAATTGTAACTTCTGTTTTTATCTGGTCATATTCAGCTGGTCATATTCAAAACTGTTAAGGATTGATTGCGATTTAGGAGCGTAGTAAAATAGCGGTGTTAAAATATATGTTAAACTATTACCATTTTTTGAGAATAACTATAATATTGCAATTATATCTTTTCATGATACAGAGGAAAATAAGCAATGAAGATATGGGTTGATGACATTTGTCCGGTGCCTGCCGGCTATACCGGAGCAAAATCCGTGAATGAAGCAATAGCACTTATATAAAATGCAGAGAGCAGGGGAGATGATATTGAACTGCTTGATCTGGATCATGATCTTGGCGATTATTATTCTGACGGCGGTGATGCTATCAAATTACTTGACTGGCTTGCTGAACGGGATAAGTTTTATCCGGTTAGACTCCATACTGCAAACCCGGTGGGCAGGGCAAATATGGAGAGGATGATTGAAAGATACTGGAGGTAACGAGATATAGAGGGGATTCATTCATCGCATTAGCGGTTCACCACCACAAATCATGAGCGTGTGAAAGTTTTTCTGTAAATGAGATATCCTAAGATAATTAACAAGCTGGATAATGGCAAAATCCATTGTTCAGCTTGTTTTGACTATACGTAATCCCGTTGCTTTTGTCAAGAATTATGTTAGAATACATCCTCCTTATAGTCCTTAATGAGAATCTTCATAATAGAATAGTTTTCATATAGGAATTCAAATCTCTTTTCAAGGTTGTTTGCAAGGTACTCGTCAAACTTTATTGCTT
>CAMJPM010000103.1 GCA_946407725.1 uncultured Lachnospiraceae bacterium | reverse complement strand
TTCCCATTACACTTTTATATCTGACTTACAGATGCTAATCTAATCGGCTCCTTTATGCATCCACTCTCTGTCTCTCAACCAATTCCGCAAAGAATCCGTTCTTTGCGATAAGCTCGTCATAGCTTCCATCCTCTATGATATGCCCTTTATCGAGGACGATCACCCTGTCACACTGTCTGATCGTGGACAGCCGGTGAGCAATGACGATCCTTGTACACTTCAGCTTTTCCAGCGACCCGGAAACTATTCTCTGCGTGATATTATCGAGTGCTGAGGTGGCCTCATCAAACATCAGTATCCTGGGCTTAGGTGCAATAGCTCTTGCAATTAAAAGCCTCTGCTTCTGTCCTCCGGAGATGCCCCCCTGTCCCTCTGAAAGAATAGTGAACATTCCCATGGGCATATTTCTGATATCATCGGCAAGTCCCGCCATTTCAGCGGCTTCCCAGGCCTCGTCAAGTGTGAGTCTCGGATTATTGATGACTATATTGGAATAAATATCCCCCGTGAAAAGCTTCCCGTTCTGCATCACAGTACCGATCTTCTGCCTTAAGGATTTAAGATCCATCCTCTCCAGATCCTTGCCGTCATAGAAGACACCGCCCCGCTTCGGCTTTTCAAAGCCCAGCAGGATCCGCATAAGTGTAGACTTTCCGCATCCTGTCTTTCCCACAATCGCCACATACTGTCCGGGGCTTATCTTAAGTGAAAGGTTTTCAAGGACATTCGGCATGTTTTCATTATAAGTAAAGGTCACATTATTAAGCTCTATGCTGCCCATCAGCCGCTCAACAACCTGCTTTTCCTCCGCCACCTCCGGGACTTCCTCCAGAATAGGCTTCACCATGCCCAGAATCGGCCCTATCTGTGAAACCGTAAGAGTTATGCCGGCAAGGGCAGCAAAGGCTCCGCTCACCATTCCGTACGCCACATTGAACGCATAGTAATCAGATACGCTGACCCCGCTTTTTACTGCCGAAAAGTATATCGCAATGGTCCCTGCAAGTGTTATTGCTATGGTAAGCGCCGGATTTACCTTTAATAATACCGGCGGATCATAAAGAAGCTCAGCACTTTTACTGTAAAGCTTCCCCCAGCGCGAAAAGGCTCTTTTCTCTGCGCCTGACAGCTTTATCTTCTGTATTCCGGAAATAAGGGCATAGCTCATGCCGCTCTCCTTTGTGGAAAGCTCCATCTGTTCTGACGATACCCGTATCTGCAGTAAAGCCGTAAGAACGGATAACAAGAGGGTCCCTATTACAACAAAGAGCGCAGGAGCAACAAGAGAGGGGGCATAGGAAAAGATCTGCGTGATATACGCAAGTGAGAACAGGGATGCAAGCCCTGTTGTAAGGAACACTTCAAGGAGCAGTCCCACAAGCAGGTTTATAAAATGCACACGGGTTCCCAGCTCACCGGCACCATATTTCTTAAAGAAATCCGCGGGAAGCGAGATCACCCTCATCATAGCTGCTGCCTCTACCTGAAGCCCAAGATGGGTCTTAATCCTTGATATCACCATACCCTTAACGATAGTCAGGATCAGCGAGCTTAAGGACACGCATACCATAAAGACCGCAATGGCGGTCAATGCTCTGATACTGCCGGATACGGCAATTTCTGAAAACAGTATTTCCGTAAGACGTGGTGAGATAAAACCTATCAGTGTAACAGCAAGGGACGCTGCAATAACCATCATGACATCTGCCGGCGTCGTATTTTCTGAAATGAAACGTAAAAGCCCCGGTATTCCGATCTTTTTTGAAGGAAAAGGCTTATAAAAGGCTATGGCTTCTTTATCAAGCATCGCCTCATTGCTGCGGCTGACTACTACTCTTTCACCTTTTACAGCATCAAAAATACTGTAATGCCCGATCCCTTTTGGAACGAGGGCAACAATCCTGCCATCTTCTTTCAAGGTTCCGATCATAGGCCCTGCCGCATCCTTATACCATTCCTTTTCAAGAACAACATTACGCCGCATTATCCCGTGAGGACGAAGGAGATATTCAAGTGTCTCATTCATATCCGTAATGCTGTCCGGCACCTCACGGGGCTTTATGTGGTGATACTTCAGGATTTCTCCAATGGCATCAGTCGCAGCCTGTCTCTGGTCATTCATTGCCGCTGAAAGCCGGCTTCCCATTATCACCCCGGCAGCCCTTATGATGGAATCTTCAAAATCCTCGTTATCAGACCGTATCCTGTCTTTTATCTGTTCGTCAAACCAACTCACAATTGTACCTCTTACTCACTGGTCACAAGCTCGGAATATGCGCCATTAAGAGACATAAGTTCTTCGTGTGTGCCCCGCTCCACTACTTTCCCGTGATCGAAAACAATTATCTCATCACAGTCGCGTATTGTAGAAAGCCTGTGGGCGATAACAATGGTTGTGATGTCCCGCTGCCTAACAGCATTCACAACCTCAAATTCCGTCTTTGCGTCAAGTGCGCTGGTGGCTTCATCCATTATTATGATAGTGGGATCCGATGCGAGAACCCTCGCTATCTCCATCCTCTGCCGCTGTCCGCCCGAAAAGTCGCGTCCGCCCTCTGTCATGCGGTAGCGGTAACCGCCCTCTCTCTGCATGATGTCATCATGGATACATGCATCACGGGCAGCCATCATCATCTCATAATCCTCAATGGTTGAGTCCCACATCTTGATATTATTTTCTATCGTATCCTCAAAAAGCGTTATATCCTGGTCCACCACCGCAACAGACCCGGTAAAGACGCTCCGTTTTATCTCATCGATATGCTTTCCGTCAAATAAGATCTCACCCTCCCAGGGTTTATAAAGCCCTGAAATAAGCTTTGCCAGCGTTGACTTGCCGCAGCCGGAAGAACCGACAAAAGCCACACTGCTTCCGGGCTTAAGCGTCATGGAAAAATCTTCCACAAGGGGCGGGGCAAGCCTTGAATAGCCAAAGGTTATATGCTTTAATTCCACTTCCCCGGAAAGCTTATCGTAATCCGCTTCCTCATCCACTTCTTCATCACATTCAACGTCCACCGGGTACTTCATCACGTCCTCTACCCTCTCCATCTGAGTGCGAAGCTCCGTCACCTTCTGCAGTGCGTCAATGAACAGGTTTGCGGGCTCCATAAATGAGAGCATGAGACCCTGAAAGGCAAGGACCATTCCGACGGTAAACTGTCCGATAATACATAGATATACGCCGAGTATCAGCACAAAACAGTTCGCAAGCTCGGTAATGGCAGGAGGTATCAGGCCCAGATAGCTGTTTATAAGTTCCAGTCTGATATTCTGTGTATTTACGCTTGCCTGATAGCCTGACCACTTCTCGAAAAATCCGTTTTCCGCACCGCTTGCTTTTATCGTCTCTATCATATCAATACCGGACACCGTGGACGCCATGAGCTTCCCTTCGTCACGCATCATGACACGTGTAGTATTTACCCTTTTTTCTGAAATATAGAGGGAAACCCCCACCTGAAGCGCAATGGATAACACGGCAACTGATGTGAGAAGCGGCGAATAACGGATCATCACTGTAAGATAAAAGATGATCATTGCCGTCTGTAATATGAGGGGTGAAAGGGAATTGACCAGAGTCTCGGCTATCACGGCATTTGAAGCCTGCCGCTGCTGAATATCCGCAGCCATCCTCTGGGAAAAGAACTTCATTGGGAGACGGAGTGTTTTCCACATGAAATTCATGTTGCCGACAACCGCCATTTTCCCGTTTATCTTGAATGAATACAGTGCTTTTATCCATGCCGCCGCGATCTGCACCAGCGCAAAAAGAGACACTCCCAATGTGAAGGGATACAGCCAGGAGACATCGTTCCCTGTAAGGAGCCTGTCGAGGAATACACGCGAAAATCCCGAGAGAATGATGCCGCAGACAGAGCAGATGAATGTGGTGATCGAAACAAAGATGACAGCCTCCGATGCGCCCTTCAGCCTCTCTCTGGCAAACTTCAGAATGCTCTTTTGTTTCCCTGAAGGCTCAAAGTTCTCCGTCGGTTCAAACATCAGACATATGCCCGTATAGCCTTCATCGAACTGATCGTATGTCATAACGACCGTCCCGCGGGCAGGATCGTTCACATAGACTTTATCCCCTTTAAATCCGTCCAGCACGATAAAATGGTTAAATTCCAAATGAACTATCATCGGGAATCTGCCCACTTCCTTCAATCTTTCAGGATTGTAACGGTATGCCTTGGCATTAAGGCCATAGCTTCTTGCCGCCAACAGTATATTTTTAGCATTCGATCCGTCACGGGATACCCCGCAGTCCTCGCGGATCTGCTCAAGCGGGATCCACTTGCCGAAATAGGCAAGGATCATGGTCAGCGATGCGGCGCCGCATTCCAGCGCCTCCATCTGCATCACCACGGGCACCTTGGCCACGCTCTTTGTGACGGGCTGTTTTACTTTTATTTCTGCCATCGGTAATAACCTTAATTTATGATAAATGAAACCGGAGCGACAGTTTCCGCTGTTCCGTCAGAATTATGGATAGTAAGTTCTCCAAAGGTTCCCCATACGATAGTACCCACAAGCAGGATAACGATAGCCGCAAGTGTAAACCACACGCCCGGCGTCGTTACCCTGATGTAGTCATCCAGTTTTTCCGGGGAAGAAACCTTGTCGATGCTTTTCTGTCTGAAAATACCGTTGTCCATACGTTTATTCCTTTACTTCATATCAAATGTATTCCGGCAATACAAGTCTTTACCACCATAAAAACCCGCCTGCCACTGCTTCTGCAGCATCGTCCTCGATTTCGCCTTCTCTCTGAGACTTTACGAATTTCTCAAATTCATCTACAGACGCCTCGCAGCCATGCTCCTTTAGAAAAACAGCGAAGGCATCCTTATCCCTGATCTCCGATACAGCCTTCTTAAGCTCCTCGGAAGCGCTGATCTCATTGTACAGTTCCTCAATTGTTTTCATAACAGTTACCTTTCCTTTCCGCCCGCAGGCTTTTTGTATTATATCTGTTAAGATGCAGTTATCACAAACATTTCCCCATAAAACGAAAAGCATGCCCCATCGGACAATCCATCCGACAGGACATGCTTAATAAACGTCAGTATTCTTCTATAAAAATGGCGCAACCAGCCTGTGCTGCGCTGT
This sequence comes from uncultured Lachnospiraceae bacterium, assembly GCA_946407725.1. Taxonomy (GTDB): domain Bacteria; phylum Bacillota; class Clostridia; order Lachnospirales; family Lachnospiraceae; genus NK4A144. The sequence continues at coordinate 6,543 of CAMJPM010000103.1, read as the reverse complement.
TAATAAAAATTGCAGGCTCCCTGCGCATAGCTGTCCAGCCCTTTCTTCTATGGTGTTATCATAGCTATTTGTAAATTTCCAGGCCGTCTCCTGTTTTTGTAAAATCCTGTATTCTAGTAATGTGACACATTTATTTGCCTCTGTCAATGGCTCATATAATATAACCCCAAATCCGTCCAATATAACTTGTTTGTCTTCTGATTTGTGATAGTATATATCTATGCTCCGAAATCAACAGGAAATCCTTAATGAGAGGCAGGAAAAACAAATGAAAACGAAAGAAATGGCCGCTTTAACAAATGATATTGTCCAGCGCTATTATAAGAATGACATCCAGCCCTTTTTAGATCATGTAGATGAGAAGGTGCTTTGGTATGGTCCCGCAAAAGGGCAGTTTCTCTCCGGCAAACAGGCAATCATTGATGCCTGGTCGGGCGAAAAGCATTCTCTGTCCTTTTCGCTGGGGAATGTCCGTCTGGATCATATATCCTCCCATAATTCCTTCTGTGAGGTGATGATGTCTTTCCCCGTCACCACACATTATCCTGACGGTGGCAGCATCACCATGGATCAGATCATACATATCACATGGTGCGAACGAAAGACGGAGGATACAAAGGAAAAAGTCTCCCGGATGCTGGTCATACATATATCCGACCTGTATCAGAAGCACAAGGCGGACAATATCTACCCCGTACACTTAAATGAAGTGTACAATGGACGTCTGCCTGTCATGGAACAGGGGAGGCACATTTATTTCCGCGGGATGGATTCCTCTGACCTTTACCTCCTATCTAATACGATCATGTGGGTTGAAAGCACCACCTACGGCCGCCACAGTATCCTGCACACGATAGACGGAGATTTCCAAACTTCCGCACCAACCTCAGTTCTTGAAAAAGAACATCCGGATCTTCTCATCCGCTGCCATGAGTGCTATCTTGTGAATCCGCGATATATCGTAACCATCAAACGTTTTACCGTTACTCTTATAAACGGAAAGACCCTGCCGATCCCCGAAAAAAAATACACCGCCTTCAAAAAAGCGGTGCATGGACGATGGGTTGAAACTACAAAGCAAGCTTCAACTTAATGAACCCCGGGGACGGAGTTAGCGGTTCAAAAAATGACCCGTAAACCCCGTCCCCATAGCTCACTTTTCCGTCCAGCTCACTTTTCCGTCCAGCTCCCTTTGAGGTTTTCGCTGTCGAAGACGATTCGGTTCTTCGTTCCGTCGAAGGAAAATTCTGTCTTTTTAGCCTTATAGTCCTTGCCGTTTATTTTTATTTTAACGGATTTAAGGCTGCCGTCCTTTTTGGTCTTTGCATTTACGTTGTCAGTATCCCTCACATAATAAGGGTTCAGCTTAAATGATAAACCATTGCCGTCTCTGTTGCCGCCGGAGCCTGGGGTGCCACCGGTGACGGTCAATGTACCGCCGGAGAGCTTGACCGTACCATTGATCCCATCGCCGCCTTTGCCTTCTTCACTGCCGCCAGTGCCGCCTTTGACAGTCAGTGTACCGCCGTTCACCGTGACACTACCTTTGATGCCGTCACCGCCTTTTTGACCGCTATAGCCGTTTTCGGAGTTGCCGTCTTCGCCGACACCGCCGTTGACGGTCAGCTTGCCGCCGTTCACGATGAGATCGTAGTCGACAGCAGTGCTGTTTTTACCGCCGTTGACGCTCAGCTTGCCGCCGGCAAAAATGACTGTTCCGTCGCCGCTGATATTTGTAGAAATTACCGGAAAATAACCATCGCTTGCTCCTTCGATTGTGAGCGTTGCGCCCGACCCGACCGTAATGCCGTTCGTGACAGTATGCCTACCACTTATCATCTGTAAAATAGCATTGCCTTCGACGGTGATCGTTCCGATTGTCGTGGAAGAATAGGCAGAATACGTTTCACCATCCTTCATGGTGACGGTTTCCGTGTCATCTACCAGATTGATCACGCCGCTGTCCGCCCACACCGGCAGCGATGTCTGCGATACAAACGGCAGCGGCACCGCTCCCAGTACCATCGCTACAGTCAGAGCGAAGGTCATAATGCATTTCATAATACTCTTGCCTTTGCTTTTCATAATCTATACTCCTTTATAAATGTTTTAAGATCCTTTTCGAGGATTCCTTTGAATAGCCCGTATTCCTCATCGTCCTTTGTGCAGATTATTTCGTCCATTCACTATCCCTGCCAAATTTTAGTTTCATTTGAAAAATACACCCTACTTTTCCGGATTTGACAATAAAACTGTGACGATTAGCACGTTTTCTGTGAAAAGCCGCTTTATAATTCCCTATAACCGATAAACATTAATTCCTTTCTTTGGGCAAACATAGGAAAAGCAGCAAATCTCTGGGATTTACTGCTTTCGTTGTTGTTTGTTATTTGTTGTTTGTTATTCTGTTTTTGTTGTTATTTATGCATTGATATTATTTGTACTTCAATAGTATAAAGCAAATGGTGGCCTTAACTTAAATTCATAATCAATAATCCCTTAGTTAGCTGAACTACATAAAACGTGTAATTCACCGCCCTTGTCCTCAATCACCAGATTTCTTATCATACTCTCATCGCCAGGAATAGATACGTTCAATTTGTGATTCTTGTCATCAATCTCATAAATAAGATTCTGGAACATTGTAGCACTCAATATCAGATGACAGGGAAGATCCAATTTGCTGGCAACTATATAGCAGCCCGGATATGTAAGCTTACCAATCTGAATATAGTCAAACTTATAGAGATTTCCAGATGCCTTTCCTCCAAATCCGCCTATCTCCACACCTTTCTTTACACAAATCGCACCCATATCTACAAGCAGATCCTCATCCGTTACCCAGATAGGAAAAAGCGCACCGCTGTCGAGCATAGCATTGATCTTTGTTTTACTGTCCCTCAACTCAAGATATATGATTGGACGCTGATTATCCAATAAATCCAACGTAAACTGTTCCATTTTCTCCCCTCTCAACCAATAACGCCAAGCTGTCCCCGGCTATTTGGTGTTGTAAAGCAACTGAACAATTCCGGTTCGCCGTTAAGCTGAAGTCTTAAAAGGTCTCCGCTTGATTTATTAGTATATTTCACGACAGCCGACTCAACATTTGACTCATTTTTCCACTTTACATTTATTAAACCTATCCATTGATTGGGGTATTTATCCTGTATCTGTTCCCAGGTTAATCTTTCCTCTGACATCTGATCCACCTCCATTTTGAAGCCCGATTCATCTGATTAAATTTTACTACTATACCATAAGAATTCAACCTCCCTTTGCATAATAATTTCAGATAAAACAAAAGAACTGTCCCTGTCTGATCTATTATTGAAAACACCCCTCTTGTCGTATATAATTTCCGTCAAAAGTATGTTCTTTCGCTGCAGATTGTAAAGGCATAAAAAATGGGAATATATCTGAATCCTAAAAATGAAAACTTCAGAGAGATTATCAACGGTCGAATATACGTAGATAAGACATAGATGTTACGTGTGCTTAATGGTTTTATCGACAAGGGAGAAAAGTATATCTGTATTTCCCGTCCGAGACGCTTTGGAAAAACCATAGCACAGAATATGATAACTGCGTATTATTCAAAAGGCTGTGATTCCCATTAGCTTTTTAAGGATCTGAAGATATCAAAGTCTGAGAGCTATGAGAAGAAGCTTAACAAGTACAATGTCATTAAAATTGACCTTAACAGCGAATACCAGAATACGGTTAATAAGGAAAAGCTTATAAGCAGGCTTTCAGAAGAAATAAAGAATGAAATAAAAGAACAATTTCCTGATATTACGCTTAAGAATGACGATTCTCTGGCTCAAAGCATTTTGAGAGTTTTTTCTACTACAAACGAAACCTTTATCATTCTTATAGACGAATATGATGTCCTGGTTCGTGAACAGGTGCAAAAGGCTCTGTTTGATGAGTTCTTAAGCTTTCTTAATGGTCTATTTAAGAGCGATACCCTGCGGCCGGCCATATCCCTGGCGTACCTTACCGGCATACTCCCGATAATCCGGGACAAGATACAGTCAAAGCTCAATAATTTCCATGAATACACTATACTTGATGCCGGCGAACTGTCAGAATTTGCAGGTTTTATCCCTGAGGAAGTAGAGGGACTCTGTAAGGAATGGGGCATGGATTATGAAGAGTGCCGGCTCTGGTATGATGGATATTTCCAGCACGGATATGAGTTTTATAACCCGGAATCGGTGGTTATGAGTATACTGACGCAGGAATACTCAAATTATTGGGGAAAGACATCTTCATACCGGGTTATTTCCGATATGATAAATATGAACTTTAAGGGAACAAGGGATTCTGTCATACGGATGCTTTCCGGCGAGAGTATTCCGGTGGATATAGGGATGTATCTTAATACAATGACAGACTTTATCTCGAAGGATGATCTTTTTACTTACTTGATTCATGTAGGATATCTTGCATATGACAGGCAAGATAAGACTTGCAGGATCCCAAATAAGGAAATAAGGGAAGAATGGTTCCGTGCCATATCAGTAATCGGGGATTATGAGGTAACAGACAGGATCATTAAAGAATCTAAGGAACTCCTTTATGCCACACTAAAAGGCAATGAAACTGCAGTTGCAGCCGCTCTGGATGAAAGCCATATACACGTAACTATTAATCGCAGTTATAATAATGAGGACGCCCTTCAGAGCGCCATATATCTTGCGTATATCTACGCTTTGAACAAGTACACTGTTATCAAAGAAATGACTACTGGTAAGGGTTTCGCCGATGTAGTATTCATCCCCTTTGTCCCGGACATCCCGGCAATGATAATAGAGCTTAAGCACAATAAATGCGCAGAAAGCGCAATTGATCAGATAAAGGAAAAGAAGTACTTCGATTCCTTAAAGGATTACAAGGGAGGCCTTCTCTTTGTGGGCGTAAACTACGATGAAAAAGAGAAGACCCATGAATGCAGGATTGAGAGATTTGAAATCTGATCAGCCTCTTCACCTTTCCGCTTATCGCAATCGAGTAGGGGAAAAAACGCCCCTACTCGATTGACCGTTGGCCGCCAAATGTCCGCTCGTGCAAGCACGGCGGCCGCTAGGCGGCTTATCGCACAAAATAACCCTCTACTGATTATACAACAGTAGAGGGTCTTATTTGCTTATATGAATGATATCAATACCTGTTGGCTATGATCTTCACGCCGGGTCCCATGGTGGGAGCAACAGAAATGGACTTCATGTACTGTCCTTTACATGTTGCGGGCTTTGCCTTTACAAGGGCTGCGATCAGTGTATCAAAGTTCTCCGTAAGCTTTTCAGCCGAGAAAGAAGCCTTTCCAAGGGGAACATGAATGATATTTGCCTTATCAAGCCTGTACTCAACCTTACCTGCTTTGATATCCTTGATGGCATTGGCAACATCCATGGTAACTGTGCCGGCCTTGGGGTTCGGCATTAAGCCCTTGGGTCCCAAAACCTTACCGAGACGTCCTACAACACCCATCATATCAGGCGTAGCTACTACAACATCGAAATCAAGCCATCCTTCATTCTGGATCTTAGGGATCAGCTCCTCACCGCCAACGTGATCAGCACCGGCAGCCTCTGCCTCATCAAGCTTAGCGCCCTTTGCGAATACCAGAACTTTCACGGAACGTCCTGTTCCGTTGGGAAGCACAACTGCTCCTCTTACCTGCTGATCTGCGTGACGGGAATCCAGACTTGTACGAATATGTACTTCTATAGTCTCATCAAACTTTGCTACTGCAACCTTTTTTACGAGCTCCATTGCTTCAGCGGGCTCATACAGCTTCATCCTGTCAATTTCCTTGACAGCTTCCATATATTTCTTTCCGTGCTTCATCTAATATGCCCTCCTTAACCTTCTACCTCGACACCCATGGAACGGGCGGTGCCGGCGATCATGCTCATTGCTGCTTCAAGGGAAGCGGCATTAAGGTCAGGCATCTTCCTCTTTGCGATCTCTTCAAGGTCAGCCTTTGAGAGCTTGGCAACCTTCTGCTTGTTGGGAACCCCGGATGCCTTCTGGATCTTGCAGGCTTTCTTGATAAGAGCTGCTGCAGGGGGCTCCTTAAGGATGAATGAAAAGCTTCTGTCAGAGTAAACAGTGATGACGCAGGGGATCAGGTAATCACCCTTATCTGCGGTCCTGGCGTTGAACTGCTTTGTGAATTCAACAATGTTCACTCCATGCTGTCCCAGAGCGGGACCTACCGGCGGTGCAGGTGTTGCTTTGCCGGCCTGGATCTGTAACTTGATATATCCTTCTACTTTCTTGGCCATTTTAGCCCTCCTTAATAATACTGGCACTTAAAGCCCTTATGGCTTTGTCTGCCGTTTGTGGTATATGCGGGTAAGGTTCAGCCCTCCCACTCTTGTAAATCCCAACGGGATAATACAATTCACATATAATGTTTAACGCATCTTTGAGATCTCGTCGAAACTGATCTCTACTGATGTTCCTCTTCCGAAAAGCTCTACAGTGATAGTGGCGGTCTTCTTGTTCATATCCATACGCGTGATCTCTCCC
>CAMJPM010000102.1 GCA_946407725.1 uncultured Lachnospiraceae bacterium | reverse complement strand
ATCATTGCCGCTATCCTTGTTCACAGTTTCATTACACAGGGCATAGACCGTTTTCTTACCGTGTGCGCCTATTCGTAAACGCTGAATTATCATTGTTCATCACTTCCTTTCTCACCGTCTACCGCTTTAATAAACGCCGTCCGGCTTTCTTGTGACAAATACGGGCATACCTCATCAAAAAGGCCGTCTATGTCATTAAATGGCTTTCTTTTGGGTAACGGCGTGTTATCCTCCTCCGGCAAAAGTCCATATTTCCGTTCTTTGTATTCTTTCGCAATCCTTGACGCTTTTGTGGTATCAAATTCAGCAAAATCAGAGAGAGACCTGGAAAGGCTTTTTATTAATTCTGATACTGCATCAATCGTCAATTCTGCATCCGTTTCAGAAGCTATGTGTTTTTTATATCCGCTTTTTCTTGCTAATTCCCGTAATATTGACAGGGCAAGCGGCGTTTTTAATGTATTTGCCGCCGTTGTTATTTCCGCATCTGTCAGGGTTTCACGCATTTTCAAAGCATTTATAACCGTCATTTCTTCATCTGTAGGAGCCTCAAAAGTCCGGCTATTATTTGCCTTGTTCATATCGGTCAAAATCACTTCCATAGACAGATAAAACCCTTTCTTTAGTTTCTCCATAGCAGCATCCCTTTTCTTCTCTGCTTTTTCCGATTCCTCTTCATAGTATAAAGAGCCTTGCGCGGATGATAACGCTTTCATCCGGGATTCATATTCTTCAACGATCTTTGCTCTTTCATTCTGAAAAGCCATTGCTTTCTCAAATAGTCTCTCTGTGTTCTTCATGTTCTCAATCCTCACTTTCTCCAATGTCTGTTAATCCATTCAGTAGTTCCAACATTTGCCCCTCTTTCTTTGTTCCGGGTACTTGCTTAACCTCGACAATTCCAGAACCTACACGCGACAACCGTCCTATCAGTTCCGCGCCGGATAGTGTTTCCTCTGAACCATCTGCAAATACCGCTATATAAGGAAATTCGGGCTTTAGTTTCTTTGCCCTCTCTATGAGGGCTTCAACTTTCTTTGCCGTTATCATGTTCTTTCTCCTTTTCCCTTAGCAGTTCTTCAAGTTCTGCTTGCCTTGCTTCCACCTCATCAAGCCTGTAAGCCGCCAAAATGCTGTTTATTAGATATCCGACAGTTGACGCTTCTTTGCATGATATCTGGTTATTTACGACCATGTTGCATAGTTTTGTTAATGCACCCCTACACTCACGGGGGTTTGATGTTTTCAGCCTCATCACGTTATACCGCCTTTCTTTTCTGCATATAGGGGGGTATCCCCCATTTAATCCCTTATAGTTATAAGTTTCACGCCGTTTTAGTTTGTTCATTTTCAAGCCTAAAACGGGCTTTATATTGCCATTCTGTCAAATCTCCTTTATTATGGAGTGTGGACGGCGTAAACGTTTTATTAGTCCATATCAAAAAGCGAAAGTTGACCGGGGAAGTCATTCATTGACCTTTTTGCTGTGGGCTTTTTCTTTGCAATCTGTGAAGCCCTCAATGCAGAAATTGCCCGTTTCCTTTTTGTGGTTTTATATGCTTCAAGCTCGCTCTGATTTTTAGCGAAAAAATAACCTTTACAGGATGATAAAATGGGTAGACTCTCAATCCTTGCATCAAAAACCGCTCTCCTAACGGCTCTCTCATTGATCCCGATCCTTTTGGATAGCATCCCCATAGAAACGGCGTTTTCTTCTCCCTGTTCGGTAGCATATTAAAATCTACTGTCATAACTTTGCTTCACCTCCTCTATGTGATTATTAAAACTAATAGGTATGGCTAAATTTATAATTCTGTATCAAAAGTGATACAAGATTTTTGAGTTGCACTGTATCAGGATTGATATAACTGTCCTGTTCATTTCACGGAATAACCCCCGCCTCACTGTATCAGAAATGATACAAGTTTAAGCCTTGCACTATATCATTTTTGATATAGCCAAAATGATCATCTGTCCGGCGGTCTGACCTTTTGCTTTTGCCATTTATCAGAAAACTTGTAAATGGCCTTTGTCCGTGTGTTTTTTCCATGTTCTACAATCTCAATAAAACCCACCTCAACAAGCTGATCACGATCTTTATAAAACTGATTGCGGTTGCTGTATAGCGGATACACCTTTGTATAAATAGCCCTGTTAAAATTGAAGCTGTCATTTATCCCGTCATACTGAAGCCGCATAAATGTATATAGATTCCTTGCTCCATTTGACAGCTGAAACCAAGCCGGACTTGTTAAGAGCGTAAAACACAACGCTACATATTTTTCATGGGTTTCAGATGGCTTGCCGGGTATCCGGGTTTCAAATGAGCGCCGGATATACTCCGTTTTCTTTCTGCCTGACACATTAGCAGCCCTCCTTACTCAAAGCCCGGTCAACTGCTTCCATGTCAATCAAGACACGCCGCCCCACTTTGCAAACTGCTTTTACTGATTCTGCGTAGCAACGCATGGTAGACCGTCCCAAGCTATACCTGTCACAAGCTTCCGGCAAGCTTAAAAATCGCTTTTCCGCGCCCGTAGTATTTCTTTTGCCTTTGTGCATCGTTTCCTGTCCTTTCTTTTTTTGTTCTGTTATTTTTCGTCAGGCCTTGACTAATTCCGATAATAAAGGGAAAATAGGATAAATTCAATAATTGCTACTTTTTAATGCTTAAATTAGATAGGGAGCTATAAAATGTCAGATATTAGGAAATTGTCAAAAAAGGGAGTTTATGAAACCGATAAAGAAAAAGTCGGCAACCTTTATAATTTACGGAAAGAAAAGGGATTAACACAGGATGAGCTTTGTTCTGCTTTAGGAATAACAAGAACTGCTTATAATTCATGGGAAAATGGATCATCCAAGATAAAATCCGATGTATTAGAATTGCTTGCAGACTATTACCATGTGAGTATTGATTATCTTTTAGGTCGTTCTGACTGCCGTAGCGTTGAAAATGATTATATAAAGAAAATCACCGGGTTAAATGAGTTGGCAATAAAAAAGCTTTATGAATGGAGACACAAAACAGAGACAGAGAAACTCGGATGGATATTATCACAAATAATAATCAACTCTCATTTCTTCAATGTATTGGAAAAAATAACAGCTCTATATTACGACCATATTTTACAAATACTAGAGGTATACTATCAAGAAGAAACAACCCCTCACATTATATCAAATTCAGATAATCTGGATATGGAAATAGACGTTTGTTTATTCAATGCATCCCATAATTTTATGGAAACACTAAATGATATTTTATTCAGAAAACAATTTTTGAAAGACTAATGATATATGAGGATCAAAAAACGTTGACCCTTTTTTGATTTTCTAAACACCCCGCAAAGCCTTATATACTGACCCTTTTACTGACCCTTATTCTGACCCACTTTTGATTGAAAAATGAGAGAAAATAATAAAAAAGGTCAAAGAATGATAAAAGAAGTGTAGGAAAAGAAAAAGCCGTCATTGTGGGCTTTTCTCCACAATGACGGTTGATGATAATTAATGACATAGAAAAATGCGGAAGATGGGACTTGAACCCACACAAGCTTGCGCTCACAAGATCCTTAGTCTTGCTCGTCTGCCAGTTCCGACACTTCCGCATTCCGTCCGCATAAGAAGCTTTTCTCACGCGACACAAAAGGTATAATACCATCGAACCACAAAAAAGTCAACAATGTTTTTCAAATTCACCATAAACTCATCCCTGCATAACCTCCAGAACCGCCGGAAGAAACTGCTTTTTTCTGGACACAACCCCGGGGAGCATGGCTCTCTCATCATCCTCTATGGTGCAGGAAAAGGCGTGTTCCATGATATAGGAAGCTTCCCTGCCGTCAAAGACCACCTCCGAGCTTTCCCCGATTATATCGGTAAGCAGGAAGAAAATGTCGTCCAGCTCCGTGTCATTCCTCTTCTTTCTGATCTCCGGAAGTATCTTCTCCCTGATATTTACAAGCTCATCCCTGTCCATGGCGTTGATCTGGCCTATCCCGATATTCTTGTCACCGATTGAAAATCTCTTGAAGTCCTGCATAATGATCTCTTCCGCACTCTTCTTCTCAAGATTTGAACCGGCCCGGAACATCTCACGGGCAAATTCAAGGGGATCCACACCTGCGATCTTTGAAAGGGCATCTCCGGCAGCGCGGTCCACCTCTGTGCACGTAGGGCTCTTATACATAAGAGTGTCCGACAGGATAGCAGAAAGCATGACCCCTGCAATGTCCGGTTCTATCTCCACCCCGTTTTCGTTATACATCATGTAGATGATAGTGGAACTGGAGCCCAGGGGCTGGTTTCTGAAAAACACCGGAGAAATGGTGTTAACCGTACCAAGCCTGTGATGATCAATGATCTCCAGGATATCCGCGTCTTCCATTCCCCGGACCGCCTGGCTTTTCTCGTTATGGTCCACAAGTATCAGCTGTTTCTTCTTAACCCCCAGGAAGTTCCTGCGGGAAATCATGCCCATATAGTTGTCCCTTATATCCAGCACCGGGAAATAACGGTAACGCAGCTTTGTAATTGTCTGCTCAATGTCCTCGATATACTCATCCATCCGGAATGAAATAAGCCCCTCTCTTTTCATGATATATTTTACCGGAAGGCTCTGGTGAATAAGCCGTGCCGCGGTAAAGGTATTGTGGGGCGTAATGATTATGCTGCAGCCCTTCTTAAAAGCCATCTTACGGATAGTAGCGGAAACCTCAGCCCCCTCACAGACTATCAGGCATCCGGCATCCATTTCTATGGCACAGAGCTGGGTCTCATATCGGTTTCCAAGCAGCACGAAATCCCCGGGCTTGATCATATTCTCCAGGGTTTCCGGATTTCCGGCAGCTATCACAACCTTCCCTGTTTCCATGGATGCTTCGATATCTCCGGTGACAAGCTCACCATCCAGCGTTTCTATTATATTTCTGTAAGGGGTCTTTGCCCTGGATAAAAGGGTGTCGTCATAGACATCCATGTAGGCTTTGACAATACTTTCCGCCGTAATAAGACCGGACAGTTTCCCGTTTTCCGTGATACAGAGGGTCACCACCCCGGCTTCATGCATCAGCTCTCCCGCCTTTTTTATGGACATGAGCTCATCATCCCCCGAAACGGTCTGCATCTCCATATCCCTCACCTGGGTACGCACATCCCTGATGTAGACAGGCGGCTGGATTCCAAATCTTTTAAGCACATACTGGGTCTCCTCGTTAAGATGACCGCAGCGTGCCGCCACATAGTTCTGTCCGGTAAGTTTTCTTTTTAACGCGGCGTATGATAAGGCCGCTGCCACTGAATCCGTGTCCGGATTCTTATGCCCTATTACAAATACAGGGCGTCCGGTTACTTCCATAAATACTCCTAAATAAATGCTTCTGCCGCGAAAAAACTGTACGAAAACAATTCCCGGGCAGAGGCGGTACAGTTTATTTTATCCTTCTGTTATGAACAGATTTCTCATCAATATCGACATCCTCAGGGATACCGAATTTCTCATTGTGATCCGAATTTGAATATTCACCGAGAACTATGATCGTATAGCCGTCGGGCTGCAGTACCGGATCATACCATCCCCTGAATTCATGGTCCTCGTCATAGTGTTTATGCACATCATGGGTAAATCTGGGAACATCGTCACCTTCCCGGATCATTACGTCACCCATGGACTGCTGGCAGGCTTCGCACATATAGACAACCTTATAGGTCTTGTAAAAGCTTCCGACGATATCCCTGTCTTCCGTGATATTGTTCCAGCTGCCCTGCCATCCCGTAAACTCAAGGCCGGTAATGCAGGGATTTTCAGGCTGCGGAAGGCTGTCTCCGTATTTAACCACATCCGCTCCCCAAAGCTCTCCGGTAGAGCCGTTATACCACTTTACAACGCAGGTCTTTCCCGGTATTCCCACAGGATTTAAGGCAATGACCTGAAGGGCAGTCAGATGGCAGGGAACACTCATCTGAGTAGCAGGGTTTTTAAGCTCCGATGTCTCTTTCGGAAGAGTTGCACTGGTGACATTTGAATAGCTTAACACTCCTGAAGGAAGATGCTGCCATGTGTAGCAGATCTGAGAGGTCTCCGTAGAGCCGCCCGTTGGAAGATATACGGCCTTAGCCACCGTATCCTGCTGAACGCTTGCAAGTGAAACATCCCATCCGCAGAAAGCATAACCGTCAACATTCAGATCCGTGGGACCCATCCATGTCATATTAGTCCCTTTAGGTGCCGTTACAACCGTAGGTCCTTTAGGTGTAATAAAGGTCACATGCACATCTGCGGCAAAAACAATCCCCGCGGATAATACCGTTATAAGAGCCGTCAAACCAAAAAATCCGGAAATCTTTTTCATACCTGCCACCTCTTTTCAGGAATAATTTTTACAAAACCGTTAACATAAAGTATAACAAAAACAGGCTCTTATGCCAACAGCAAAAATCAAGTTTTCTTTCTGTTTAAAGATGTGGTATACTGTCTGTAAATGGGCATTACAGACCGGATCCCTTCCGGTTCATCAAGGAACTGTACTGTTCCGTATCACTATTAGGAGGACTATTTATGCAGGCTTACAAAAAGATCGATTACCACAGGAATAAAGATGTTGTTCTGCGTTATATTCCCGGGCATTTTATCACTCCCAAATCCCACGTAAATTTCTACATGGATTTAAGTGATATGAAATCCCGTCAGAGAGAGGCAAGAGCCACAGGCGAGGAGCTTGCCGAAATGTATTTTTCCTCAAATGTCATTGACACGATACTCTGCCTTGACAACATGGAGGTTGTGGGCGCATATCTTGCCAATAAGCTTACGAAGGCCGGCGTGCTTTCCGCCAATGCCCATCAGACCATGTACATCACCAGTCCCGAATACAATACCAGCGGACAGATAATGTTCAGGGAAAATAATAAGCACATGATAAAGGGCAAAAAGGTTCTTGTCCTGATAGACTCGGCATCCACCGGTTCCCTGCTCCACAGTGCAGTGAGAAGCGTTAATTTCTACGGCGGTGAGGTTGTCGGAATATCGGCGATCTTCTCTCTCGCCACCCAGATAGGGGATATTCCCATCCGCTCACTCTATTCTGCAAGGGATCTTCCCGAGTATAAGAGCTATGAGCCGGACAAATGTCCTTTATGTAATTCAGGCATCCCCATAGACGCCATCTGTAACGGTTTCGGATATTCCCTGATGTAAATATACTCACTAACGAAATTATCGTAATCTGACAATGTAAAAAAGCCCCGGCCGGAATAAATCCTGCCGGGGTTCTTCATTATCTGGTATCTATTCAGAACCCTTCGGATACTGAATAGATACATTATCTGTCTTTTTAATATCTGTATGCTTATACCATACCCTGGGCCATCATAGCGTCTGCCACCTTCTCAAAACCGGCAATGTTTGCACCGGTCACGAAGTCGGTCTCATAGCTGTACTTCTTTGCTGCTTCCGCAACCTTATTATAAATGCCTACCATGATATCCTTAAGCTTGGAATCCACCTCCTCAAAGCTCCAGGAAAGCCTCTCGGAGTTCTGGCTCATCTCAAGTGCCGATGTGGCAACTCCGCCTGCATTGGCAGCCTTGCCGGGCATGTAGAGGATCTTTGCCTTAAGGTATGTATCTACGGCATCAGCATCGCTGGGCATATTTGCGCCCTCTGCAACACACCAGCAGCCGTTCTCGATAAGCTTTGCAGCCGCCTCACCGTTGATCTCATTCTGTGTAGCGCAGGGAAGGGCAATGTCGCACTTAACGCTCCAGGGCTTCTCACCCTCAAAATACTGAGCGCCGGGAACCTGATCAACATATTCCTTTATCCTGCCGCGCTTAACATTCTTGATCTCAAATACGATATCCAACTTAATGCCGTCGGGATCGTAGATATATCCGTTGGAATCTGAAAGTGTAACTACCTTTGCCCCGAGAGCAGTGGCCTTCTGGGTTGCATACTGTGCAACGTTTCCGGAGCCGGATATAACAACAGTTGCACCGTTTAAGCTCTTGCCGGCTGCACGAACCATCTCATCGGTGATATAAACAAGGCCATAGCCTGTAGCCTCGGGACGTGCAAGGGAACCGCCGAAGGAAAGGCCCTTTCCTGTAAGCACGCCTTCATAGAGGCCGGTAAGCCTCTTGTACTGACCGTACATATAGCCTATCTCTCTGCCGCCCACACCGATATCTCCGGCGGGAACATCCTCGTCTGCTCCGATATACTTAAAGAGCTCTGTCATAAAGCTCTGGCAAAATCTCATGACTTCCGTATCACTCTTTCCCTTGGGATCAAAATCTGATCCTCCCTTTCCGCCTCCGATGGGAAGACCGGTAAGAGAGTTCTTAAAGATCTGCTCAAATCCCAGGAACTTAAGTATGGACTGGTTAACTGAAGGGTGGAAACGAAGTCCTCCCTTATAGGGACCGATAGCGGAATTAAACTGTACCCTGTAGCCTAAATTAACATGGTTCTTTCCGTTGTCATCTGTCCAGGGAACACGAAATGTGATTATCCTCTCAGGCTCCACAAGCCTCTCTAACAGGGCTGCTTTCCTGTAAGCTTCCTCATTTGCTTCCACGGCGGGCTTGATGGTCTCCAAAACCCTTTCAGCAGCCTCAAGGAATTCATCCTCTCTTGCGTGCTTTACCTTCAAAGCCTCAAATACTTCATCAACATAGGACATGATCTGTTTCCTCCTTAAATTTTGATTATATAAAGAAAAGGCACTCGAAAATATGCAGAATATTCTGCACACTTCCGGCGCCTTTGCCTCAAAAATAATATACCCCAACGGAAAGAATGTCAAGCCGGTATAAAGCCCTGTTATTTTTTAACAGGTCGGTCCTTACTGCTTTGTGACATAATCGGCCTTAATGTAACCTGTCTGACCCTTGTAATTGATCTTGTACCAGCCGTCGGTCACTGCGGAATACTCGTAAATATCACCCTGATATGCGCTGCCTATCTGTGTTGAATCCGTGCTGGCACCGCTTCTGACCCTTATTCCGCTTTCATTTACCTTTATCTTGCCACTGGAAGCAGTTTCTTCTGCGGGAGCGGCGGCTTCTGCCTCTGCATCGCCGTTCTGCACTTCACCGCTCACAACGGTATCTCCCTCGGCCGTGGTCAGGTATTCTGATTTAATATAAGCTTCTCCGTCCTTATAACGGATCTTGCTCCATTCACCGTCATCACTTAAGCGTACAAAGGTATCTCCTGCTGCTGCCTTTCCGATAACGTTGTCCTCATCCGTGGTGGCTCCTGAACGGATACGCACTGCATCCGTGGTCTTTACGCTGACCTCTGCCCCGTCATCGGAAGCATTCGCTTCGGCAACCTCCTCAGCGGTTCCGCCGCTCTCACGCACCTTGGCCGCTGCGGATTCTGACTTGGTCTGAAGGGAATCCATGAATGCAGCAAGAGTGGGATCGGATTCCGTATTTGTGGCATAGAGCTTGTCAACCTCTGCCAGCAGGTTCTGGACATCGCCCTGATTTGCTATCTCTGTGATATAATCCTTCATATTCTGGGGCAGGGAGCCTATATCCTTAAGATAATAGGAACCGTCGGAATTGGTGCACAGATAGAAGGTGGAAAGACCCGGTGCAAGAGAATCAATGTTTTTATACTTGATCTCATAATAAACAAAAACTATGTAGGAATCCGGCTCAGGACCGGGCTTGGTATAACAGGACATATTCTCATAATCCTCAGTATAACCTGCTTTTACCTGAAGCTTGGCCTTATCCTCCTCATCCAGGGTATTTCCCATTTCGGCCATCTTATCGGTATCACCCTTTGCCACTGCCTGATAGTATTCAGTAAAGAAGGAATTTATTTCCTCATAGGCATTCTGCTCAAGCTTGGCATTTTCCGGAACGGGGATAGGTTCTGTTCCAAAGGTATCCTCAGCTCTCGCCTCTTCAGTGGAGGCCGATGAATCTTTGCCGCTGTCCTTCCGGTGTATGCTGAATACCGCAAGCACCACCACAAGCACCACAAAAAGCACTCCCACCGCAAAATACTGATAATGATCTATAATAAATGCCTTGATATCCTCTGCTGAAAAACTCTTCATTGAAATAATGCTCCTCTTCTTAAATCTCTGTAAAACCCCTGTATCAGAATTACTGTTCTCTAATTTTGTCAACTGATACCTGTTGTATTGTTTCCCTGACTAATGCCGTCAATACTGCGTTTGGAGGGATTCGAACCCTTGACACCAGGCGTCGGAGGCCTGTGCTCTATCCAGCTGAGCTACAAACGCACACACATAGAGAGATAATAACACAGCTTTTAATTCTAATCAAATAAAAAAGATTAAAAAAGGTGCCTTTCCCTTAAATCAGGGAAAAATCCCATGTATGATTTTTACCGAAAAACAGGATGCTGTTCAGCTCTTTTACAGCATTTTTTTGCTGTTCCGGCCGCACAGCATCCATAATGATACAACGAAATTGTGAATATATGATGAATATTTAGTAAGTAAACGACAAAATGTAATCGAAATTTTATATTTCAATTACTATAAAAAAGACTGTGAAATAATCATAAAAAAACAGATCATTTCCCGAAAGATTATCAGCCGCAGATCATAAGGGTGCTGTCCTTATATAGATATACATTATCAGAAAGGTAGTCCTCATCTCCCACTGAGGACTGATTAACGGATCTCACCAGTTCTTTTAGTTCCTGCCTGTCAACCACCCCGTCATCAGGAATGATAATGAACTCATGCACAGACGAGGGAAGCAGATAGAAATCCGTTTTGCAGTTTTTCCTTATTTCGCTTAAAAGATCGGGGTAAAGAATAAGGGAATCCCCATAGAACTTGTCGTGATTTGTGAGAACGTACATTTTCACTGCTCCTGTACCGTAAAGTTCATCCTTCATCTCCTCTTTTTCATCATCCCTGCTGCCCAGGAGATCAAAGATCATGTCCGACAGCTCCTTTATTACCGGCTTTTTCAGCCTCGGGGTATTTTCCAGAGCGAGCTCATGGAGTGTTTCCTCATCCACACCCCATTTTTCCAGAAGATCATTCTTGATGACCACGTTTCCCGGTGTCTTGAATACTCCGTCAATAAAGACCGTATAGATCACAGCCAGATCCAGAAACCTCCTGTGGGGCGCATTTTTCAATAACTCACTGTTCCTGTCCGCGTTCACCAGCCTGAATATTATCTTTTCCCTTACAAGCTCAAAATCGGTAATATAGTACATATTCAGACCTTTACAGGACTTTTCACGGGAATAGACCCGGAGGATCTCGTTCTGTGCTTCCCCGACGTTCATACTGCCCTTTTTGTATTCCTCATAGAGACTTTCAAGGTATATGGTGGGTGAAACACTGCCGCCCTCTTCGGTTATGGAAATACCATGGAGTATAACACCGTTGTTCTTTGTCACATCCCTTTCCTCCACGGTGAATTCATCCCCGCAGATCTCCCTGAGACCCTGAACCATCTCACTCCTGAACTCTTCAAAATCCAGGACATGGTATTCCTGCTCCTTTTCCCTGAAATTAAGTATCATACCCATTTTTACGCTCCTTTCCCGGCTTTCTGCCGAATACAATATATTTAAATTTTAATGGATACCGTAATTATTCAAAACAGTTCCTTACGGAACCGCAAGCGGAAAGATGTCCAGTGGACATTTCAACCGTTTCTTATAGGTTTCCGAACGCAAAATCGGAAAATGCGTTCGGAAATCCCGCGTTCCGCGGGACACGTGTCTGAAAAGCAAG
>CAMJPM010000101.1 GCA_946407725.1 uncultured Lachnospiraceae bacterium | reverse complement strand
AGGTTTGAAATAGGAAGATCACCATGCATCAAATCGCAGCGGTAGCCATTAATATAGAGGACACGTGAATCGATTATCGGGAATTTAAGGAGCATTTCATCGACCCTGGAATCACAGTTTCCGCGTATTCCGATAACCTTAGAGGCAAAACGGTTTAAGCAATTGCAAACCGCCATGGGATCATAATCCGAAGGAACGCCATTACGGGGGCCATTATACAAATAGTCGCCGAGAAGAATGATTTTGTCGGGACGGTACATTGAAAAAAGGTTTTCAAGCTTTTTGACGGCTTGAACCCTTCCGTGGATGTCGCTAGCCAACAAAACTCTCACCTTCGAACCCCCATCCAATTTATATTACCACAAAAAACAAATCCGAAAATCGGAAGCGTTCCCATAAAGCTAAGGCGATTTACTTCCGCAATGCGGAAAAAATATAAATAAGATAAAGAAGGGGGATCTGAGGAGATCCCTGGGAATGGTATTACAGGATACCAGTCTTTTCACCGGAACTATCATGGATAATATACGCTTCGGAAGACTTGATGCCACGGATGAAGAAGTGATAAGGGCAGCGAAGCTTGTAAGTGCCCACAGCTTCATCAAGCATCTGCCGGAGGGATATGATACAGTGATAACCGGAAACGGTGCATCCCTTTCCCAGGGACAGAGGCAGTTGTTGTCTATTGCCAGGGCTGCCGTGGCGGATCCTCCGGCCCTCATTCTGGATGAAGCCACCAGTTCCATCGACACCAGGACTGAAAAGATCATCCAGGCCGGAATGGATTCCTTAATGGAGGGCAGGACCAGCTTTGTGATAGCCCACCGTCTGTCTACTGTAAGGAACGCGGACTGTATAATGGTACTCGAAAACGGAAGGATCATTGAACGGGGCGACCATGAGGCGCTGATGAATGAAAAAGGCAAATACTATCAGCTTTATACAGGCCTTAAAACTGCAACTTAGGAACTGTTTTTACAGATCCGTAATTAAATCTTAAAACAATTTAAAACCTTTTGCTTCTTTGGGTGTACTATAGAATAGCCGATTAAAAAGGTTGATTTCTGAAAAAGAGACAGATCCTGCATCCGGATATGTTTTTGCTTTCCGGTTGTAATGTGCCTTACATCTTGAGAAAACGGGGATGTATCTGTGTGAGGGAAATGTATCTTTAAGGAAATGGCCTATCTCACGGTGCCCCTGAAAGGCACTGTGAGATTTTGAAGAAGTAACATCAAAGGAGGAAAAGGTAATCGGAGCTAAAGAATGGAAGTAAATCCGAAGCTCAAATCGGCTGTAATACAATTAAAGAGCGGGAATGATGAAGCATTCTCGGAGGTATATGCTTCTACCTACAATTATGTATATTTCCGTGCGCGTCAGATCATGAAAAATGAAGAAGATGCCATGGACCTTATGCAGATAGTATACATGGAAGCATATAAATCCATTGCAAATCTCGATAAACCCGAGAGTATATATTCCTGGCTCAGTTCGATTACCTTCAGGCAGGGGATGAAATTATTCCAGAAAAACAAAGAAATATTGCTGGATGAAGATTTTGAGAATATCTTCGATTCCGTGGAATCCTCTGACAGGGATTCCATGCCTGAGCACTCCCTGGAAAGGAAGGAGCAGCAGGAACTGCTTGCTTCCCTTATTGACTCACTTCCGGAAGTACAGCGTGCCACCATGGTGGCATTTTATTATGATAATATAAAAATAGAAGAAATAGCAGATGTTATGGGATGCTCCGTGGGCACCGTGAAGAGCCGTTTAAGCTATGCGAGACAGGCTCTGAAAAAGAAGCTGGAGGCCGAGGACAGGAGAAGCAGGAGAGGTGGTGCCGGTAAGATGGCACTGACCGCCGGACTTATCTTCGGAGCCATCCAGGTGATGTCTGAGGAAACCATACTTGCAGCGCCCCTTGCTGCAGGAGCCTTCGGCAATATCTGTTCAGGTCTTGGTATTGCAGCCACCGGAGCAGCTCTGGCAGGAACAGCCCTCGCCGGAGGAGCCGGTATTTCGGCGGCTACAGGAACAGTAACCACATCAGCAGGAGCAGCTGCCATGGCGGGAAGCGCTACGGCAGGCACTGCGGCGGCAGCGGGAGGAACAGCTTCCGTGGCGGCCGGAGGAGCGGCAGCTGGAACTGCGGCAGCCACCACGGCAGCGGGAACAGCGGCAGCCACCACGGCAGCGGGAACAGCGGCAGCCACCACGGCAGCGGGAACAGCGGCAGCCACTACGATGGCGGGAACAGCCGGAGCCGCAGCGGCAGGATCAGCAGGAGCAGCCGGAGCCGCAGCAGCAGGAACAGCAGCGGGAGCAGCGGCGACCACTGTAGCGGCAGGCGGTGCGGCAAAGGGTATCGCGGTAGCAGTAGCAGTTGCGGTGGCAGGAACCGGGGGAACTGTGGGAACCACCATCTACAGAAATACGGTTTCCGATTCCAAAACAGTTTCAGCCAATGAAGAGAGCAGCAATATAGTATATGTTGAGGACGGCACTGACAGCAGCGCGCAGTTTGAGGAAACAAAGGTAACTGAAGAGGTTCCCTCCGATGTTCCTACAGAAGAGGCGCAGAGCGAGGGAGAAGCTTCCACAGAGATTTCTTCCGAGGAAAGCCTTGAGGAGACTGCTGCGGTTCCGGAGGTTGAAAAGTCCATAATAGATATCTCTGAGGAAGAAGCTGAAACTGAAAGTGACAACAGCATCCACGAGAAATCGGATGAAGAGGCGGTTTCTGACAACAGTCTGTCGGAAAATGCCGCGGAAACAGAGGAATTCAGTCTGTCAGACAAGGCAAAGAAGCATGCGGCCGGTGCTGTTGCTTCCCTGTTCATAATGTCTAACGGCAATGTATATAACGGAGAGGTCAGCAATGATACTCTTGAGGCCGCTTATCTTATAGAAAAGGGCCTGTTCATGTCAGGTAAGGAGATAAGATCTCTGTCAGCAAACCAGATTTACTTAAAGTCTCCGGAAATAGACTCCGCTGTGGAGGACAACGGTCTTGTTGTACTTTCAGGCAGCTTCTTAGCCGGAGTAAAGGAAGAGAACGGAAGCGACAGGATAGAAAAGTATAACTTTGTGCTTACCGGAGTGGAAAAGGATGAAAAGGGCTCATTTGAGCGCTTCTATTCCACCAGCCTTTCCATGAACCATGCCGGAACCCAGACTTTCGAAGTGGTTTCAAGCCCTGTCGGAAATGAGGAAGAAAAGCTCAGTGATCCCTCAAAACAGGAAGAGGCACAGGTTGTTAGCGGCAATACTCCCCTTATACCTGTTCCGGAGCCGACACCTGATCCTACGGTTCAGGAGCCTGCAGCACAGGAACAGTCAGAACAGGGACAGGAGCTTACAGAAAATACAAGCGTCACCGGACCTGCAGAAACGGACGTCTCATTGGAGACGGATGTTTCCCAGGAAACAGAACAGCAGTCTGTATCGGACGAAAGCATAGCAGTAGCTGTTCAGAACCCTCCGGTTTCTGAATAGATATGCACATTCGGCTCATTAGAGTCGTACTACGCACTTGCGATACCGCAAGTGACTGTGATGCGTTTACTTCACTGCAACAATCCTGAGATCACATCCAGAAGCCGTACATTGTCTTCGTGCTTCATGAAGCAGATACGCACGTACCTGTTATCCAGGAAGGGGAAGGTACAGCAGTTACGTATCATCATTTTCTGTCTGATACAGCTGTCAAAGAGGGTGTCGGCATTCACGTTTTCGGAATCGACCCTGAAAAGGATAAAATTGGCAGAAGGTTCATAGATCTTTATGGTGGCGGACATGGTTTTTAACCTGTCCGTCACATATTTTCTCTCTTCACGTATGAGCTTAACGGTCTCGTCAATGTAGCTACTGTCCTTAAACATCACTTTTCCCGCGGTCTCAGCCAGAGAATTGATGGTCCAGGGATTCATTCTCTTTCCCACCTCCCTTATGAGATCCCGGTTTCCTGTTACCGCGTAGCCGAGACGTAGTCCGGGGGCCGCGAAAAATTTGGATACTCCCCTTATGATAAAGAGGTTATTGTAATAGTCGGTTAAGGGAATACCCTCGGTCTTTTCCCTGTCCTCCACGAATTCAATATATGTTTCATCCACCATTACAAAGATATCCCGCTCCTTGCATATATCCATTATGGACCTTAAGTCGCTGCGGTTTATTGCAGTGGAGGTAGGGTTGTTGGGATTGCATATAATGAGCATATCCATGTCGTTTCGTAAACTCTCGTTTATGTCTCCCATATCCAGCTTAAAATCCCTTTTCTCTTTTAGCTGGTAGTAATAGGATTTTCCGCCGGAAAGGGATATCTCACGTTCGTATTCCGAATAGGTGGGACCGATAATCAGTGTCTTTTTGGGCCTTTTAATATCAATTATCATTGATATAAGCTCAGTTGATCCGTTTCCGGGGATTATCTTTTCCGGAGAAGTATTAAGGTACTGTGCAATAACTGTTTTTAATTCCCTGTATTCCCTGTCGGGGTATGAGGAAATGCAGTCAATCTCTTCGGACACGGTCTTCCGAAGAAGAGGAGAGATCCCAAGGGGGTTCACATTTGCCGAAAAGGAAACGATCTCGTCCTTATTGATACCGTATATTTCTTCTATTCTTTCCAGATCACTGCCGTGAAAATCATCTTTATGTTCAAGCATGGCATACCTCGTTGTCAGGAACCTGTTGAAACATAACTTATACACCTTTGCCTGTGTTAAAAAAATCCTGCGCAAATGTGCATGTTATTTTGCAACAGTTCCTAATAGTGTTATAATTATAAACAACGACAAAAGTCTTTTCTTTTGTCTACATCATAACAGAGAAAAAGGCAAAAAAAAAGAGTATCGATGGAAGGCCGGATAAACCACAGATATAAAGGACTTTCTTTCCCGGAGGAGAAACTGGAACTCACGGTATTTGCAAATGAGGATACCGAGGGTGTTTTTCATGTGCTTTCGGAAAGAGGGGATACAATAGACGGGATGCTGGTATCCTCGGAGCCCAGACTGGAATGTGACAAGGTCACTGTGGAAGAAGGCAGGGCCGAGGTACACTATGTATTCAGATCCAGGGGGCTGGAAGAGGGCACGGTGATAAAGGGAGATATTTCCGTGATCTCAAGGGAGGGGGAATACCGGCTTCCCTTCGCCGTCAGTGTTGTGATGAAATACCCGGAAAGCTCCCAGGGTATGATAAAAAATCTCTTCCATTTCACAAATCTTGCCAGAAACCATTTTGAAGAAGCAGTAAGCATTTTCTATTCCCCGGAAATGATCAATATCTTCAGGGAACAGGATAAACGCTCCTTAAATCTCTACAGGGCCTTTTCCGTCTATCCTGGGTCGGGAGTGAATGTGGAGGAGTTTCTGATCGCGGTCCATAAAAAGTCCCCGGTGATCTTCACCACCGATCAGGAAAGTGTGAATATCAATGATGCGGGAGAGCTGAGTAAACCCCGGGAATTAAAGATCAGAAAGAGCGGATGGGGATACACCAGGCTCACCATAAAGTCAAAGGGAGATTTTATCCGCTTAAGTAAGGATGTACTGCAGGATACGGATTTTAAGGGAGACCTGGCTGTTCTGGGTTTTGAGATCGACAGCTCCCGTATTCACAGGGGTATCAATAAGGGGGAGATAATCTTAAGATCCTTTGCCTCGGAGATACGCCTGGAGGTCATTATTGATACGACCCAGGTCTTTGTCATGGACAGGATATCAAAGGAAATAAGGCGGCAGCAGCGGATATATGATCTGATGAAGAACTATATCGATTTCCGTCTGAAGAGACTGGATCTTGCGGTATTTTCCGACCGTACCACGGAGATCTGCGGCCGTATGACAGATGAGGACAAGAGGGATATCCTGCCCAGGCTTGTAATGACCCATATATATCTTATGGAGGGCAGGGATCATGACGCGGGGCTCATGCTGTCCCTTATAGATAACGAATTTGCTCTGGGTGAAGTGCATCATGACGCTTTGGGATATTACAATTATCTGATGGCACTCCATAAGAAAGAAAACGTTTTCACAAGCGAAATGAGCGGAGAAGTGAAAAGGCTTCACCGGGAGCATCCGGAGTCTGCATTGCTGTTGTGGTTCAGGATATATCTGGATAAGGAGCTGGGAGACCATCCGGAGGTCAGGCTGGATCTCCTGGACAGACAGTTTGAGGAAGGCTCGGGGAGTCCCCTTCTCTATATTGAGGTACTGCGGGCTCTTACCGAAAATCCCGGTAAGATGAAGATAAACCGTATCTCCGAAATATACGCACTTCGCTGGGGTGCTAAGAACGGTGTTTTCTTTGAACAGCTTATTTCGCCCATTCTGTCCTTCAGTTATGGCTTAAAGAGCTATTCCGGAGTATTCCTTGAGGTAATGAAAGCCTATTACAACAGGTTCGGCTCCGTTGAGCTTTTAGAATCCATATGTACCATGCTCATAAGGGAAAGGGGAAACAGAAAGAGGAACGAGGACGATTTCCGCTGGTTCAATGCAGGGGTGAGGTACGGGCTAAAGATAACAAGACTCTACGAATCCTATCTGAATACGGTTCCGGACGATCCCTCCGAGCTGATGCCGGAGCCCATTCTCATGTATTTCAGCATCGGTGCGGGCGTGGGAAATGACAGGATGGCCCTGTTTTACGCTTCCATGATAGTAAATAAGGACAGAACCGCAGAGATACTTCGCAGCAACGAGCAGAGGATCGCTGCCTTTGCCGTAAAAGAGGCGGAAAACGGCCGTATAAGCGCAAATCACGCCATTATCTATGAATATGTGGCTCTTCTCAATATAAAGGAGCTTTCAAACCGTTTTATGCTGGCGGTGAGCCCGCTTATCTTCTCTCATGAGATAATCGTGGACGATCCAGCCGTAAAGAAGGTTGCATCAGTGGAAAGCGGCTTTGTCAGGGAACACTCTGGAATGGTCATAAACGGCAGGGCCCTTATTGATTTTTACGGCGGAGAGTATGACATTATCACAGAATACGGTGATATGAGAAGGGCAGTGGCCAAAAAAGGAGTGAGGGACAAGGCGCTCCTTAATCCTTCGCGTTTTATGAAAGCCATACGCTACGGCGTCGAGAGGAATGCCGGACAGGCCTTTTATATCTGCGGTTCCGGCAGGCATATAATTACCGTAAATCAGGTGAATGAGAGCAGTGTCCGCATAATTTCAGAGGCACCGGAAATTGAGAGGAGTATCCGGAATGAGTGCTATTTTGCCCTTATCCGCCATTTCTCCGACAATGACAATTTTGATGAGCTTGACCGGGTGCTGGAAAACATGGATATTTCCGAGGCATCAAAGGAGGTAAGAGCCGAGATCGCAAGGCTCTATGTGTCCAGGGGACTCCACAGGAAGGTATTTGTCCTGATAAAGGAATACGGTTCTGAGGGAGTGGATCCGGTGATCCTTGTAAGGCTTGTGAGCCACATGATAGGAGAGGGGATAAATACCGAGGATCCCTGTCTCCTTAATCTCGCATGGGAAGCCCTGAAGCAGGGAAAGTATGATGAGAACATTCTGAACTACCTCTGCTCGGAATTCCACGGCACAATAAAGGATCTGCGGGACGTCTGGAGAGCTGCCCATGAATTCGGAATAGACACGGTACGTATCGAGGAAAGGATTTTAGAGCAGATGCTCTTTGCCGGATCCTTCACCGCAGACAGGGATGAGATCCTCTTAAGCTGCATGGAAAACGAGGGAAGGGAAAAGATAATTATCTCCTGTCTCGATTATATTTCCAACGAGTATTTTGTTGAAGGGAAGATAGTGGATCCCAGAATCTTCCGGGGCCTCTATAAGAGATTCCGGGATATGGATGAGATCAGCGAGATATCTGCCCTTGCGCTGTTAAAATTCGAAGCGGATGAGGGAGAGGATCCCGAGATCAGAAAGAGGATAGCCCCTCTTGTGGAAAGGCTTGTCCGGAAGGGAATAGTATTTGATTTCTTCAGGGAATACAGGGAATACGCACCCTCTATGGCCCTGTACCACGACCGCACCTTTGTGGAATACAGAACTGTCCCGGACAGAAGGGTGGTTCTCCACTATCTTATAACTGATGATGATTCAAAGGATGCTTCTTTCAGGGAATTGAATATGGACGAAAACTATCCCGGTGTATATACCGCGGATTTCATCCTTTTCTTCGGGGAGAGGCTTCAGTATTACATTACCGAGGAGGACGGGGATATAAGAGAGCTTACCGAGAGCGAGGAGCTGGAACGGGATCTGACCCGGGGGCTCAGGACGGATTCCCGGTATGACATGATAAATGACATGCTCCTTTGCAGGTCGATACAGGACGATCCCAGCCTGGACGATCTTATGGAGCAGTATTTCAGACTTTCGGAGACAGTGGAGGAGTTCTTTTGATAAATAACCGGTTAGTAGTAGGGATCGATTTTAATGAAAAGTACACACAGATCTCCGTCTGCCATGATCCCTCCGAAGGAGTGATAACATATTCACGGAATAAGGAGAGCGAGGATTTCAGGATACCGGTAGCGGCCTTTAAGGTTCCCGGAAGCGAAAAATGGGTATTCGGGGATGAGGCGGTACATGGAGCCGCCGGTTTCAAAATGAAGCATGAGACCGACCTCCTTGAAAAAGCCTTTCAGGCGGCGGAAAGCAGGAAGCTCCTAAAGGATTCTCAGGCTATCCATATCCTTGGTAAATATATTTCCTACCTCTTAAAGCTGCCACTTGAAACGTCACTGTCCAGGGTGAACGGTTTATGCATCACACAGAGGGAGGTGCATCCCGCATCAAAGAGGGTTTTTGAAGAGGCAGTGAGATCTGCGGGAATAGGGATACCATCCATTAAAGTTATAAGCTATTCCGAGAGCTTCTTTTTCTATGCCTTAAGCCAGCCCATCGGTCTCTGGCGTAACGGTGCGCTGCTGTATGATTACAGCGACAATGCCTTTGAATCTGATTATCTCGATATAGATCACGGGACAGCACCTGTGCTGGTGAGGGATGTCAGGAAAAAGCGTGATGGAATGACACCCTTTTACGGTTCGGACAGGAAAAAGCTGGATGAGAAATTAGTGGCCATCGCCATGGAGGATCTTAAGAAAAGCGTGTCCGGCACCTACCTTACGGGTGAGGCCTTTAACGAGAGATGGGAGCAGAAGACTCTGCGCTATATCTGCACCAGATCCAGGGTCTTTAAAGGACAGAACCTGTACAGTAAGGGAGCCTGCTATGCCGCGGCGGATGAGGTGGAGCTGATCCGGATCAGTAAAAGATATCTCTTTTTGGGGAAGGATTCCCTTACCACCAATGTGAGCATAAGAGCGATCTCGGGGGGCAGGGAGGTGCTGCTGCCCATAGCGGATGCCGGCGGCAAATGGTATGACCAGTCAAAGAGCATGGAGGTTCTTTTAGGGCATGACAGGGAGCTTATCGTGGTATTGACGGATATCATTGACAGAAGTGAAAGAAATGTGGTGATAAGGCTTGACTGGATGCCGTCCCGCCCCGAAAGGGCCAGCCGGATCCGGGCGGAATTTGAATTCCAGTCGGAAAAAAAGCTTACGGTCACTGTTACGGATCTGGGATTTGGTGAGATCTTCAGGGCAACGGGAGAAATGAGAAAAGAGGAGATTTTGCTTTGATATACGAGTGTATTGGAAAGAGAAGTGAAAAGCCGTTTATCATAAGAGATACCCAGACCGGAATCTACTCTCTTGAAGAGCTCTTTTACTATATAAGAGAAAACGTTTTCATGCTTGATCCTGAAGACTTTGGGCTTCCACTGGTAAGGTTCTTAAGCAACAGGCTCATGCTTCCGGAGCTGGGGGTTAAGTATGAATCCATGATCTCGGGAGGGTCTTCATTTGCGGACAGGATATGCATGCTTTTAAGTGAGACCCGTTTTTCGGGAGAGAGTGAGATCGAGACATTGCGAAAAGCCCTTACCATGGGTGAGCACATGAGCAACAATGATGCCCACAGGGTAAGGGGTGACTTCTTCTTTAAGAGTGCCCGTCTCCCCGAAGCAGTGATGGAGTACGATACGGCTCTTTCCCTGATAGACAGGGAGCAGGATCCGGTTTCTGCAGCCAGGCTTTTGACGGGTCTTGGAAATGCGGAAGCCAGAATGTTCAAGTTTGAAAGAGCCTTAAAGCGATTTGAGGAGGCATCGGATCTGGATCCCGCAAACCCGGAGATACTGGATAAGCTCATAGCTGCCGCAAGGCTCGGAATAAAGAATGAGGGATTTTTCTCCTATATGGAGGAACGCAGGATCCCGGAGGATATTTACACAAGAGTCCTTGAAAGAATGAGGGAAGCTGAGAAAAAGGCCTGGAGAAAGAATGATGCCCGTTCCCTTAAGGAGGGCAGGAAGCAGAGAAGTGAGGGCAATTATTCCGGATATATGACCTTAAGGAATAATGTGCTCTGTGAGTGGAAGAACAGATACAGAAAAACGGGTTGTTAAGGCGTGGGTATTTTTTCCTGGGTGAAAAACAGAATATCATCCTTCGGGAAGGAAAAAGGAGGAGACAGGGACTGGTATGACGAGGATACCATCCGTGAGGACAACGCGCCCATTCGACGGGATTCCATAAATATCCGTTCCAAAAACCAGAGGGACAGATATATCGAAAACTGCTGTGAGCAGATGATAGAGGCCGACAAGGAAATAGAGCGCTCCAAAATGGAGTACCGGCTTGTCACTGATTATCTTACGGATATAGAGGTAATTGATGCTCTGCCAGACGAACGGAGAAGCAGGATCTCCAGGATAGCCGATACGATAAATCACCTTAAACGCCAGAGCAGTGCCAGCAATAAAAGCCTCGGGCGGATTTCCGAGGAGAGATACCGGATTTTTTCCAAATACGAGGCCGATATCCCCGGGGATATCAGGAATATGAAGAAAAACGAGGATTTTAAGGAGCTTGTCCGGGGAGATCTTCAGAAGCTTGAAGGCGAAAAGGCAGTAAGTGATTTTAGGATAAACGAACTCCGATCCACCATGAGGAATATGAAAAGCATGGTATTTATCACCTTCCTTTTCGGGGTACTTCTGATGGGACTGCTGTCTTTTTTACAGTTTGTACTTCTGATGCATGCGGAACCCGGTTTTCTGGCCACGGCTTTTCTGGCGGCGGGGGCGCTGATCTATGAATACACCTCCTATTCGAAAGCTCAAAAGGAGATACTTCGTACCGAACGCTACTACAATGCTGTTGTGGCTGAATTGAACAAGGTGAAGATCCGCTTTGTAAATACCAGTAACCTCCTGGAATACGAATACAGGAAATACAGTGTCAATGCCTCGGATGAGCTTGCCTATCAATGGGACGCTTATATCGAAGAAAAGCAGGCACGGCAGGCCATGGAACGGGCAAATAACGAGCTTTCAATGGAGAGGACGATGCTGCTTAAGGAGCTTCGTTCCTTAAAGATAAAGGATCCCACCATCTGGCTGGAGCAGTGCGAGGCCCTGGTGGATCCGGGAGAAATGGTGGAGGTGCGCCACGAGCTGTTCGAGCGCCGTTCCTCCATAAGAAAACGTATAGAATACAATACCCAGACAAGGGATATTTCAAGAGAGGAGATCAATTCCATAGTCCAGGATTATCCGGAGTACGGGCAGGAAGTTTTAAATATAGTATCAAGCTATGAGCCGTTATAAGCTGAGGCGAGGGGAAGCGAACTATAAATGGCGTGGCTCTCAGAATTAAATCTAAAGAGGAAAACAGTATGGCCGAAGCACAGGAGCTTTCTTTCACATCTTCATATCAGGCGAATGATAATAAAACAGATGCGGATACTGCCATGTTTCAGGATGACAACCTTAAATCCTTCATGGACAGCGACAGCGATGACTTATATGCTGGTGAAAGGGTGGA
>CAMJPM010000100.1 GCA_946407725.1 uncultured Lachnospiraceae bacterium | reverse complement strand
CCTAATCCGTATTCACAAGGTTTGAAAAATGTGTGACTTCTGTGTTACTTCCAAGCCACTGAAGTGCCGTAAGCCCTTGATTTTACTGAGTTTTTTCAGTTCACGCTCTTGAGAGTCGGGATTACTACTGCAACACTGTCGTGTTCATGTATTATCGTGTATCTAAGCCGTGTTTTCGTCCTACGCTTTGCATTATCATGTACTATCATGACTGCAATCCTTGAACTTCCGTGTACGTTTGTAGGACTGGGGTCCTTTTTGGTGTACCCATCGAGTCCTCTCAAAGGACTCTTCCTATAACAATTTTGTGTCGTTGAGTTTCTTAAATACTTCCTGTCTCTTTGCTTCCGAAACCTCTGCGTAGATATCCAGCGTGGTCCTAATATCTTTATGACCCATTACCGACTGGATCACCTTCACATTGGTCTCATTTTCACAGAGCCTGCTGCAAAAAGTATGTCTGGTTACGTGGCAGCTGAACCTCGGGATCATGAAAGGCTTTCTGCCTTCACGCTTTGCATTCAGTTCTTCACGGGTGTTGTGATCATCAACTATGCGCTTGATTACACGATTGATGTTTTCGTGATTCTGAATCCTCCCGTAACGGTTACAGAAGATAAACCCGGACATTCCGTCAAGCTCCATGATACAGCGGCTTCCGGTTCTGTCCTGGTACTCCTTCTCAGTGATCAGGGCTTCCCTGACCTTGTCTACCATCGGGATCGTTCTGATACCCGCAGCCGTTTTCGGCAGGTCCACTCTGTACTCACATTTGAAACCTTTGTCGCTTCTTGGAAAATAAGTCACATTGTGGTCGATCTTGATTAGGTTCTCTTCGTAATTTACGTCTTCCCACCTGAGTCCGATGATCTCACCAACCCTGCAGCCGGTTCCAAACATTACGGTAAATAAAGGTTTCCACCTGAGGTTTTCGGGTCTGTCGAGATAATCAAGGAATTCCCTTTCCTCCTCGTACTTCAGAGCGTGGCGAACCTCCGTACTGCCTTCCATCCGCTTTTTCAGCTCTGACATAACACCATCCGTGGGATTAGTCCTTATAACATTATCCCTGACGGCCATCTGGAACGAGGGACGAATAACCGACTGCACCGAATCTATCGTATTCACTGCCAGTCCTCTTTCACTGAGGGCCAGATAAAACGACAGCACATCGGAAAAGCGGATCTCTGCGATCTTCCTCTTTCCAAACCCCTTCCTCACATAGCGGTCGTAAGTATACACATAATTCGTCATCGTGGTGCTCCGCAGATCTTTCTTGGTAGCGATATAGCGGTCAAACACGAAATTCAAGTCAGCCTTCGACCTGACATACATATCCAGGCCATCCAGCCGGTCTCTTGCAACTTCCTTCTCCCGCTCTCTCAGTTCCCCAAGATCCTGCGTGTATATGAACCTTCTGACTCCGAATGAATCCATATAGGAGAAACAATATAACTGCTTCGCCTTATTATAGGACTCTCCTCTGTGTAATACCCGTCCTTTCTTGTCTTTCCTAACTTTCGCCATGATACTTGATCCTTTCTACGAAGTCAGGAAGAGCAGCCTTGCAAACTTACTGTCCGGAGTTGAGTATATACCCAATCCCCTTACGAACAGTCTCTGTTATAGTGAGGTTTCTTTCTTTAGCACACGCCTTCAGCTTCTGGTATTCCTTATCCGTGAAACGCACCATAACGTTATTCCGTCTTGGTTCTTCACTTTTAGGCCTTCCCGTTCTTGCCAAGTTCGTGTACCTCCTTAACCCACCATGATTATACTTTTTCGTTACTTGTAAATCAATACCGGTTTCCATCAGATTTGTTTACAAAGCCGATCAATCCTGAATCCTATTCCTTGAAATATTCCAGATATTTATCGATGATATCGATCTTGACAAGTGCCATCTTATTCCTCTTGTATACGGCTCCTGCATCATGGGCAAGCCTGTTGAATTCACGCTCACTCATGCTGTAGATCTTGGCACCCTCTTTGTATCTGACATACTTCTTTTCATTGATCTGGCTCCTCAGTAGGATAGACAGAAAGAGTTTATTTGGTATCCGGAATACTGAATTGTTGTACCGGCATTCCACCAGATCCTCATCCTCAATGTCAGCCTTCATTTATCCTGCTCCTTTCGCTGTATTTGGGCAAAAATATCTGCCCATCAGGACCTGCCCTTTCAAGGTAAGTCCTGATCGACAGATATGATTGTATTTTGAATGCCCTGCACCGGCACCGGGTATGTGCCGCATTGGCGTTTCACCAGCTTCCTCAGCCCCATTCCGTATCGGGAAGTATCATTATCAGAAGCACTGTCACAGTCCTGAAGCCCCCCGGCTTCATTTTGACCGGATAAGCACCGCTCCGGCACAGGCAAGATGGATCCGTTTTATCCATATATAAGCCCGGCTATCTTCGCGTATCCGGTTCACGACTCGGTACTCCCTTTTGTTTGCAGAACATTGTTATTCAGTTGTAAATGTGCGATTCCCGAAAACCCCGGGATTCAGGGATTGTCTGCCCTGAAGGATCAGGAATCTCTGCGGAACCATTACCGTACCGGCAGATACTTCTGAACCTTGTATGACATACAATTACGACAGTGAACGATCAGCGTCCGCAATCCAAGTCTGTTTTACAGGATAAATTTCTTATTCAATACTCTTGTGAGTCTTGGCCACATTTTCCAAATGATTTCTTCTTCATCATCGGAGCAGATATCCAGATCGTATTTTCTGATCATGGAATCCAGACATTTTCTGGCGTACCCTTCATAGTGCGATTTAAGCAGCCAGCCGGAATCAAAGCTGCCTTTGCACGCCCTTCTTATTGTTTCCTCGTTCAGATAGTCGTATTTTCCTTCAGATTTCATCAGAGTGTTCCTCCATGTATTTCCTCAGAGCCCTATATATTTTGCTTCTCTTATTGCGCACCGTTTTTTCTTCAAGGTCCATTAATTCGGCTATAGCCTTGTTGGCCATATCCAGGACGAATGCGCACTCAAGAAGCCTACGCTGGTTTTCACTCAGTCTCTCAATGCCAGCTGCCAGAGATTCGTTTTCAACATAGATCGTGGAGGATCCAAGTTTCACCTCTATCTTCTCCACATCCGGCGTTTCCTCGGGAGCAGCAAGTTCCTCATAATCATCAATGCTGTCCATCGGGAAACGGGTCTTTCTTCTCACATAAGCACCCAGGTACTCCCACAAAATGTTGTTTATCGATCTCTTTACGAAACAGTCAAACTGTGCCTGCAGCTTCTTTGCGGATAGATTATTCTTTTTTCCCCTTCTCATAGGCGTCTTCCTTTCTGCAGACGCCGATACATCCCCTGTCTATATAAATAACTTGGCTTCGAAATCCGAAATGTCCCTTCGGGATCCGGATTTTTTGCCGTGTTATTCCCGAAGTGAATAACTATTACCCATTTGGGTAATAGCAAATAAAAAAGCGCCCAGTCTCTTCTGAAACTGAACGCACCTCATATAAATATTAAAAATCACGGTTTTACAGACATTGTCATCCATAAAACGCCCCCTCATTTCTTCCCTCGTCGATGACCGCAGTCATCCATATTACGAGTATGTCAAGGTACACGTCCTATAAAACAGACTTTTCCCTGGAATCCGCGATTGTATTGAATTCTATGCATTTTATGAAAATAACCGGTCGATATGACAGAAATGAGCGCAACTAAAAAAGCCGGAACATCCCCTGCCCCGACATGATATATTTAGAAAATAAAAATCCGATATCTCAAATCAAAGACATCGGATTATGATTCATCATTATGCTTATGTTCCAGGCTCAGATATTTGGCATATCGAAGAAGCTCTGCTTTTTCTTTTTCACTCAAAGTCCTGTTATAACGGAGCAGATTCTCTTCGTTTTTTGTAATATATCCACCTGCTTTTACCCTGGATGGATCTGCCAGCAAATCACTCACATCCACACCGAGAGCTTCCCCAAGCTTCTGAAGCGTTTCTATTTTGGGCATATTCTTCCGGCTGCGAATGTTATATATCCCGCTGAACGATACTCCGGATAACTGTGCCAGCTTGTAGAGGCTCATTTCTCGCAAATTTGCCAGATCAATGATCCTGTCCTGAACATCCTTAGGCTTCATTCTCACCTCCTCTCCCCCCTGGATCATCCTTTATTGTTTTATTGTAATAAATCATTATTCTCTTGAAAATTAAGCATAGAAAGATAAACTATTCCCCATTTGGGTAATAGTATGTCGTAAATCATTTTTATCTGGACATTTTTCAAGTGAATTATATGGACATTTTCCTATGTCCATGTTAAAGTAACACAGAAAACATTATTCGAGACTTATACTCGCAAACGCAATTAACTGCCGTATAAATCTTAACATTCAAGCGTTTGCTCGTTATACAGATTATGTAACGGCAATGATTTACGTTAATGAGTATAAATAACCACTATACGTTATGATCAATTGAGGTTCTCATATGATAATCGGCACAGAAAGCGAAACAATAGAATTTAAGAAGACTACCGGAGAAAAGAAAGAGGCAATGGAAGCAATCTCCGCCATACTGAATAAGCATTGTCGTGGCACATTATATTTTGGTGTGGATGATTCCGGGTTTGTAAAAGGTCAGCAGATCAGCGACTCTACAAAAAGAGAGATTTCCAGGGCTATTAATGACTCCATCGAACCAAGGATTACACCTACTATTGAAGTTCTTGCCATTGAAGGCTGCAATGTCCTCAAAGTGACTTTTTCCGGACACAACAGACCCTATGCTGTAAATGGAAAATACCTGATCAGAACCGGAACCGAAAACCGAAGGATGTCTCCGGATGAACTAAAGCACCTCATAAAGAATGATGATTATTCATCAAAATGGGAAGAAGAATTAACAGATCATACCATAGATGATCTTGACGAAAATGCCTTAAAAGACTTCTATCAATCAGCTGTCGGCTGCGGACGACTGAACATGAAACACTATGATAAAGAAAAGCTCCTTTCAACCATCGACGTGATCGATAACGGATATATCAAAAATGGAGGATATGCGCTTTTCGGGAAAAATGCAAGGATCGGATTGAAGCTGGCTTCATATGCCACAGATAAAAAAGTGACCTTTACCGACCTGAAACTTATCGAGGGTAACATCTATAACCTGGTTGATGATGCTTTGGACTATGTCATGAATCACATCAACTGGAGAAGCGAGATCGGTTCCAGAAAGCGTAATGACATTCCTGAGATTCCCGAGCGTGCCATAAGAGAAATTATCGTTAATGCTTTTGCTCATGCCGAATACTCTACTCTTCCCGAAATAGAAATCGGTATTCATCCCGGAAGGATAGAGATATACAATCCAGGAACATTTCCGGATGAGTTAACTCCCCTGGATTTCATTTCAAAAAATCTTCCATCATACAAAAGAAACCGGCTGATCCTTGATGTTTTATTCAGAAGCAGAGATGTGGAAAAATCCGGGACTGGATTCCAGCGAGTGAATGAAGAGTGCAGAAAACAAAAAGTTAACTGGACTTTCAGAAAAGAAGCATATGGATTCTTTTTTGAGTTTATCAGGACAAATGTCCAGATAAATGTCCAGATAAATGCTGAGCTCTCAGAAACCGAACAGTTGGTCTTCAATCTTATTAAGGACAATGAGGAAATTTCAAAATCAGAAATGGCAATCAGGCTTGGAAAATCCGAGAAAACTATACAAAGGATGATTTCCTCTCTTACAAAGAAAAACGTAATAGAGAGAGTGGGTTCTAACAGATCCGGATATTGGAAGGTTCGATAAAGAAACATCAACATAGAAAAAATGCTTACCACTCATTACTTCAAAATATGTTAGATTGCACCTTGCATTCTTCACCGAAGTATACTAATATTTCAATTGCTCCGATATGAGGGCATCCGAACCAAATGCCCTTAAATATAATAAATACCTGATCACACTGAACTGCTTAAGGTTCACAGCGAGAACTGCTGTGGATCTTCGGCAGTTTTTCTTTTGTCTCCTTAACCCCAAAGACTGTCCCTCCCGGGAGATACGCAAATCCGGCAGGCGGATTTGCACTTTCTTACCCAGCATTGGATGTGTATATACACATCCAGAATTTTCGACGATTATTCCTCCGGGAAAATCTGTTGAAAATCCGAAAAACAGGGGTGTCCCCCTGACCCCCTGTTTCTTCAGGAAACAGCAGCTGAACATCCGGTATTACATGCCGGTTTCTTAAAAAAATGAAAGGAGCATTCAATGGCAAAAAGAACGAGAAACAACAGAATCCTGCTTTGCTTAAACGATGACGAAAAGTTCATTCTTGACGAAAAATGGAAGCTCTCCGAGCTTCGTAGCAGATCGGATTTCATCCGGCAGCTCATTATTTACGGATATGTTTTTGATGTGAATTATGACGGTCTCAAGGAATACAATAAGGAACTCAATGCTATCGGAAACAACATTAACCAGATCGTCAGGTTATGCACGAAAACAGGAAATATTTATGAAGACGACATTAAGGAAATAAAGGAGCTTTTGGAGAAAGTATGGCATACACAAGGATACATCCTATCAAAACAACCGTACAAAAGTCTGTGAACTATATCTGCAATCCGGACAAGACCGAAGGAGAGCTTCTGGTTTCCTCATTTTCCTGCAGCCCGAAGTACGCAGGATATGAGTTCAAAGCAGCACTTTCTGAGACAAAAAGCAGTGATAAGATCAAGGCATATCACCTCATCCAGTCATTCGCACCGGGTGAGGTTACCCCGGAGGAAGCGCATAAGATCGGGATAGAACTGGCGGACAGGCTTTTGGAGGGAAAATACTCATATGTGATAGCTACCCACAACGACAGAAAACATCCTCATAATCATCTGATTTTCTGCGCTGCGGATAACTATGAACACAAGAAATACAATGACTGTCTGAAGAGCTATTATCACATCCGGGAGCTAAGCGACAGGCTGTGTTTTGAGCACGATCTTTCCATAATCCAGCCAGGTAAAAGATGCCGTAGAAGCTACGGAGAATGGAAGGCTGAAAGGGAAGGAAAATCGTGGAAAACGAAGATGCGCCGCGACATTGACGATGCGGTAAAGGCTGCAGAATCTTACGAAAAGTTCCTCTTTCTTATCCGTGAAAAAGGATACGAAGTTAAGGGTGAGGGTTCAGGCGAAAATACTCTGAAATACATATCCTTCAGGGCCCCGAGTCAGCAGAGATTTGTGCGTGGAAGCGCAAGATCCCTGGGAGAAAAATACACACGGGATTCCATAATCCGAAGGATATCGGAAAGAGAGATAATTCCAAAAAAGGCAATAAAGACCATACGGCCACATAACCCGGATATCCTGAAAAGAATCGCTCCAAAGGCAAAGCTTATAGACACTTCTGGCGACAGATTTAAGAATAATCCCGGTCTCGCGCACTGGGCTGAGATCCAGAATCTTAAGACTGCCGCAGCAAGCTATGCAGAGGCAGGAAACCTTACAGAACTTATGGATAAGATCAATGCGAAAACCGCAGAAGCCAATGCAGCCAGGACAGAGCTTGCCGTCATTGGAAAGCAGCTTAAGGAACTACGGGAAATACAGCATTATCTCAAAGACTATAAAGATAACCGTCCCTTCAAGATACGGTATGAAAAGTCAAAGGATCCGGACAGATATTTCCGCATGCACGAAATGCAGCTAATCCTCTTTGACGGGGCAAGGGATCAGCTTAAAAAGATGGGAATAACTTCGAAAATGGAAGAGCTCGATCAGGTAAATGCAGATATACAGGCACTTGAAAAACACGAGTCAGAACTGGAAAGAAAGTATGCTGAAACCAAAAAGTCTGCCCGGGATCTGGAACAGAAGTACCGGAACATCACGGAGTACCTGGGGCTGGACATAGGCTCCCGGGATCCTGAGCAAACTTATGAGAATGATAAGCGTGAAAAACGCAATCACGGGGTTCGCTGAGGGATTATTGTTGTTTTATACTGCTTCAGGTCACATTTCATCCAGTGATCTGATAACCCTGACCCCGGAGAGTTCCACCGGTTCCTTACGGGAGATATAGACAGGCGTGATACCGAGTGCTTTGGCAGGTTCCACATCGGAAGTGATGGAATCGCCGATATGTACCGCTTCCTCCGGCTTTACGCCTGATACTTCCAGGGCTTTTTCAAATATGAGTTTATTTGGCTTGCATGCCCCAGCCATCTCAGATGAGATGATCCCTGTCGGATGCAGGCCCTTTATCTTCAAAGATTCTTCGAGATAACACAGATCATCATTTGACAGGACATAGATCGGAAACTCTGACCTCTCAAAGAAAGGCTTAACATCATCAAATAGCGGCGCATGGATCCAGATCTTTCTCCATACATCATGCATATAGGACAGATCTCCCTTTAATCCGCAGTTTTCCACGCAGTATTTAAGTATCCTGTCTGTCCGTTCATCGATCTTAATAAAGGAATCCCCATAACTCTCCGCCTCAATTTCCTTCACCTTCCCCCATACGATCTTCAGGATCTCCTTCGGGTCCCTGATATCGCTGTGCGTCACAAAGTATGACAGCAGTTCCCTTGTATATGGCTCGTCCTCCTGAACCATGGTTCCTGTATAATCGATGAAATACGCTTTGGTCATTATGCTATCCTTTCAGTTTCTTCGTTACTCTTCCGGCTCTTTCCCGATAAGCCGTATTATATCCTGTCTGTCAGCATCGGGATACAGTTCTTCCACACGGTTTATGAGTCTCTGCCAGGATTCTGCAGGCTTCTCTTCATAGGCTGCCGTTACGGCCTCATATCCCCATATGGTCTCCGGAGGGAGAAGGATCGATACCGGCATGCCGTATTCCTCGCCCCGCTTGTTTTCACGCCTGTGGAAATCCGATATCACGAGATAGGTCTCCATCTGAAGCTGGGTTATCACTCCGGGATAGTTCTTCTCTCCGCCTTTTCCGAATCCTGCCTGTTTTTTAAGATCCGTTGAGAGGATGTGGATATCCTTGAACACACTGTCTCCGTCCTCGTCCTGTCCGATAAAGAAATCCATGATCTTCTTCTCACGGCGGGTGGCATGTCCGTCTTCCCATCTGGAGTCAAAGTCATAACCGCTCCGTCGGCTGTTGGCAAAGTACGGGAGCCATTCAATGCTTATGAATCCGGCCTTCTTATCAAAGAACTTGCCGTATGCCACCTCATGGCTGGCTGCAATGATCTCTCTCCATTCCCATGGATCCTGATCACGGTCTCCTGTCCACCAGTAATCCGGTGATACATGCTCTTCTGCTGAAAAGCCCTCTATCTCATTTGCAAAAAGAGGAAGGAAGCCAACTTCCTTTACCCAGGAAACAAGCTCCTGCCAGGTCCGGATCCTGTATGGATCATTCCATCCAAGGCCTCTCATTATCCATGTGCCGCCTTCATTTGCCATGTGTGTCTCCCGTCTATTAATCCCGGCGAAAGTTATATGTTCCGCCGGGATTATGATCGTTTCTATAATGCCAAATGCCCTACATCAGCTCACGAACTGCTTTCTGAAGCCTTGCAACCTGTTTTTTCAGCTCGTTGTTTTCTGTCCTCAAAACTGCATTCTCTATCTGAAGTTTGGATGCAGGTGTATCCTTTTTAATGCTTACATCCAGAGACTTAAGGTTCTTCACACTGGTCTTTACTGCGCTCTTGCTCTGTGCAGAGGTCTTGGCAGCAGTTTTACTGCTCTTCTTTGCAGCAGCTGCCTTTGATGTCTTTGCCGGAGCCTTGGTCTTTGTCGCGGTCTTTGCAGTACTCTTGGCTGCTGTCTTAGATTTGCTTACTGTGGTCTTAGTCTTGGAAACGCTGCCGGAAGCTTTCTTAGCCTTAGAGGTGCTTGTATCTGTTTTCTTCTTTGTATCAGCTTTTGCTTTGGAAGCCTTTGTCTTCTTAGCAGCAGGGGTCTTGGGTTTATCTGCCTTGGCGGCATCCTTCTTAGCCTTCTGTGC
Organism: uncultured Lachnospiraceae bacterium; assembly: GCA_946407725.1. Classification (GTDB taxonomy): domain Bacteria; phylum Bacillota; class Clostridia; order Lachnospirales; family Lachnospiraceae; genus NK4A144. The sequence continues at coordinate 2,004 of CAMJPM010000100.1, read as the reverse complement.
AGCCTTCGTAGCTGAAGGATCTGCATCCTTTCTCCACATGGATACCAGCTGCCATGGAACACCTGCCTCTTCTGCAGCTTTCTTTACGTTATTGAGTTCCTTTACACGCTTAAGAACAGCCTCTTTCTGCTCTGCTGTGTATTCAACCTTTGTCTTTTCAGCCATCTGATCCTCTCTCCTTAAATAAAAAACGTTTGATATCAACTATCTTTGAAATAATACCACAGAGATCGGAGGTTTGAAAACAAAAAACGGGTGGTTAATTTGTATAGAAGTGGTATAATCAATTCTTGGGAGCACAATATCTTGTAGTAGGAGAGTAAAACATGGCTTTAGAAACACAGGAACTCATAGAGGCACTGCGTCTTAATGAGAGGACCAATGATCCCCGTCTCGCAGATGCCCGGTCTCTCGCACTCCGTCACCTTTCCTCCGGCGCACCTATCCCGATGACGCTTATGGATAAGCTTGACCGGTACGAGCGCAGGGTCAGGAATTAACGTCACTAAAAGCTGATAACAGCTTATGTGTCACTATCACTTTTTTTCAAGGAGGCATCTATGAACAAGACAGAATTAGTAGCAGCTATCTCAAAAGAAACCAAGGTTTCAAAGAAGGACACCGAAGCTACCATCAAGGCGTTCACCGATGTTGTAGCTAAGGAGCTTAAGAAGGGCGGAAAGGTTCAGCTCATCGGATTCGGTACTTTCGAAGTTGCTAAGAGGGCAGCCAGGAAGGGACGCAATCCCCAGACCGGCAAGGAGATCAAGATCGCAGCTTCAAAGAGCCCTAAGTTCAAGGCAGGCGCTGCTCTTAAGAATCTTGTAAACGGAAAGAAGAAGTAAGCAACATTTTCTTCAGCAGGGAACTCCCGCACTCTCGACGGGGTTCCCTGTTTTTTATTAAATCCACTCCTGTGCCCAGGTCTTCAATTCATCAGCTGATGCGGTGCTTCCAAATCTCTTCCCCTCTGCAACCTTCGCTCCCTTTGCCAGTTCCTGCAAGTTTTTTGATGAATCACCCATTCCGCTGCTTCCTGAAGTAGCGAAAGGTACAACAGTTATTCCGTCAAAGTTGTATGCCTCCATAAAGGTATCGATAATTGACGGCTCCCTGTACCACCATATTGGGAAGCCCACAAACACAGTGCTGTACTGTGCCATGTTCTCTATTTTTTCTGCTATGGCAGGCCTTGAGTTTCTGTCATCCATTTCAATGGAACTCCTGCTCTGCTTGTCCTGCCAGTTTAGATCCGCTTTTGAATACGGCTGTTCCGGTTTGATCTCGAAAAGATCAGCACCTATCGCTTCTGCCAGTTTCTTTGACAGACCTGCGGTCACCCCGCTTGCACTGAAATATGCTACTAATGTTTTTCCCATTTTTTATTCCTTTCAATGATTACATATATTTTACTGTCTCTGACAGATCTTTACGGCTGCTATGGTTTTCAAGAGGACCTGCTCCCTCTGCGGCATATCCGAGATCCATAAGCATAAGGATTTCTTCATTCTCAGGAAGCCCAAGCTCTTTCGCCAGTATATCCGGGTCAAAGTAATTGATCCAGCAGCTGTCCACTCCTGCATCTTCCGCAGCAAGGATCATATGCGTTGCAACGATAGTCGCATCTTCCACACCTGAATCCCTCTTTTCTCCGGGATAGACGAAGACATTGTTCTTATCGAAGGCAACTGCAAGGACGGTAGCTGCACCGTATCGGCAGGGCGTCACCTTATCAACCTTAGCAAGACTTTCTGCTGATTCAAGCACATAAATCTTCTGCTCCTGCAGGTTCTTTGCTGTAGGTGCAAGACGTCCCGCTTCCAGAATAGCATCAAGCTGCGCCTTATCCACCTTTCTTCCATCATACTTCTTACATGAATACCTGTTTTTTACTACTTCCTTAAATTCCATCTTATTGCTCCTTTCTTTAAGAAATCATGTTATGTCAGTTTCTCCTCTATAAAAGTGTTTTTTTCGACTATTACGTCAATTCCCATTTGTTAA
>CAMJPM010000099.1 GCA_946407725.1 uncultured Lachnospiraceae bacterium | reverse complement strand
CATTATCATCTTCAGTTACATTATCATCTTCAGTTACATTATCATCTTCAGTTACGTTATTATCTTCAGTTACGTTATTATCTTTTCCAATAATTTCCTTTATCTTATCTTTGGTGTCGGAAATCTGATTAACTGCTTCACCGGTTTCCTTTGTGGTTTCGCTGGGAACATTTTCAGGAACGGCCTTATAGGGATCCGCAGTATCTTCTGAGGGTGCCTCTGCAGCAGGCGCAGGAGTTTCTGCAGGTGCAGGTGTTTCCGCAGGTGCAGGCGCCTCTGCTACGGGTGCAGGTGCTTCTGCTACGGGTGCTGGTGCTTCTGCTACAGGTGCAGCTCCTTCTGCTACGGGTGCAGGTGCCTCTGCTACGGGTGCAGGTGCTTCTGCTACAGGTGCAGGTGCCTCTGCAAGTACGGGTGCAGGTGCCTCTGCTACGGGCACAGGTGCTTCTGCTACGGGTACAGGTGCTTCTGCTACAGGTGCAGCTCCTTCTGCTACGGGTACAGGCGCCTCTGCTACAGGTGCTGGTGCTTCTGCTACAGGTGCAGCTCCTTCTGCTACGGGTGCAGGTGCTTCTGCTACAGGTGCAGCTCCTTCTGCTACGGGTGCAGGTGCCTCTGCGAGTACAGGTACAGGTGCCTCTGCAAATACAAGCGCAGGTGCCTCTGCTACGGGTGCAGGTGCTTCATAATGCTGTGCTTCTTCAGCAGCATGCTGCACTTCATCGTAGGCTTCCCTCACCTTCTCTGTATCGTCACTGTCATCATGATCATGATGTGAGTGGTGGCCTTCGTGACCGCCTTTATGTTTGCTGTGTCCTCCGCCATCCCCTCTGTCACCGGCAAATGCCACGGTAGCCGGCATCATTGCCATGGTCACGGCAAGACCTATACTTATTGCCTTGATTACGTTTGCTCCTGCTCTCTTCTTCTTCATCATAATCTCTCCCGCTCCTTTCCCCGGATACATCATTTTTATCCGATACGGAAATAATTGTTCTTCACCACAAAAACTTCTGCCGCCGTTTTGCAGCTATTATCCAATACCCTATAGATCATTGAATATCATCAGAAATTCAATGATCGTACCTGGCACGTGTCCTGCTTTATAGGACACGTATCCCGCGGAACGCGGGATTTCCGAACGCATTTTCCGCTTTTGCGTTCTGAAACCTATACGTTACAGTTCCGTCAGTGGCACATCCCTGTCACAATTCCACAGAATTATCGAAAAATTCAGGTCAGGATGCACTTATGGATTTGTCACATTTATACATAATCAATTATAGCATTTTTCAGGATTGTTTTTAATAAAATACAATATATTTCACAAAAAGTTTACATATACTTTTTTACGACAAAAAACGTATCTTTCGCGACAGAATTTTTGTGTATTCCGGGATCATTTCAGTCGTAGATACCCTTGCCCATGCAGCACTGCTTGAATTTCCTGCCGGAGCCGCAGGGACAGGGCTCATTTCTTCCGATCTTCCTGCCTTCCCGGACAAAAGTAGTGGATCTCTTCTGTTCCTTAAAAAGCTCCTCCTGTTTTTCCTTTGAAAAGATGTCGTCCCATTCCGGGAGACCATAGAGCCAGTCGGCCTTGGCAGCCACCATATTCTTATAGAGCTTTTCATTATCAAAATTAAGGGATACCTCCGTATCCTCGGTCATATTCTGTATATCGTTTTCCTGAACCAGAGACTCGTTTATGCCGTCAAGGAAACCAACCATGGTCATGATGTCCACATTGTATTTTTCCGCCAGATCCCTGACCGTTCCTTTCACCTCGTTATCCGGATCCTTAAGAAGTACTGCATAGATCTCCTTTTCCTTAAGGAAATAATTCTCCCAGAGTTTTTTTAATTCCCCTTTGTCTGCTGTCTCGGAATATGCCATTCCGGTCCACTGTTCAAGTAATGTAGCCATTTTTAAGCTTTCTCCTTCCTGTTATTTATCATTGTCCCTTTTTTCCCTGTAGGAATAGGGCTCATCAAATACATTCTTTCCTTTTTTTGCGTTATTCATCATAAGTAAAAGATGAATGAGCACCGGTACAAATACCGTGCATACAATGGCAGCCATCAGAAGCCTGCCCGTATCCGGGTGATTCATAACTGCCAGGATAAAGGTTGCGAGGTACATCAGTACCAGTATGATAATTCCGGCAAGAGCCAGTATCCTTTTTAATTTCATATCCTATAACTCTCTCATTCCATGTCACGACATTTCTGGTTTCACGAAACAGCAGCTTCTGACCAGGCCACAGGCATTTCTTTTACGAAAACGGTTGCTTTCGGCGCATTAATTACTTTATCCCCATGATATTTATCTGCATGCTCTTAGTTCCGCGGAACTCGTTTATCTCGGGACTGTATATTATTTTAACACCCTCATGGCATCTTTCAATATAGCTTTTCTTATCGGCAGCATCCGCTCCGAAGTATACGCAGTCAAAGTACCCGCTGCCGTCGCTGATCTTTCCCTTTAGCACATTATTGTTTGCGCCGAATATGCGCATATCTGAAATGACCGCGTTTCTCAATGCAAAACAGGGTTTTTTATTTCCTGTGCCAAAGGGCTCCAGCTCTTTTAATTCCTCTATCAGTCCCATATTCACAAAGGAAAGGGGCATTTCCATATCAATGCTGATCTTAACAGCCAGGTCATCCCCGGTCAATGTGGTATTCTCATTCAGCCTCCGCCTTAACTCCGGCAGTTTTTCCGAAGGCAGTGAAAGCCCTGCTGCCATGGCATGCCCTCCGAAGCGAAGGAAAATATCGCTGACCTTTTGCATTTCCTCAAACATGTGATAGCTCTCCGAAGAGCGTCCCGATCCCTTAAGGCAGTGCTCTCCCTCCGGGGTCTGACCGTCTGTCAGAATAAAGACCGGGTGTCCGGTGGCTTCCCTTACCCTGCCCGCGATTATTCCCGCTATGCTCTCATGACACTCCGGAAGATAGATCACGAGAATCCTGTCATTTTCATATTCCGGGGAAGCTGCCATGGAAAGCGCTTTTTCGACGCCTTTATCCGTAAGGGCTTTTCTGCTGTCATTCATTTCCTTCAATACCACAGCTTTTTCATGGGCTTCATCAGGATCTTCACATAATAACAGCGATAATGCTTCTTCCGCATCATCAAGTCTTCCTGCGGCATTCAGGCAGGGTCCCAGTATAAATCCCACATGATAGGGAGTGAGTTCCTTTCCATTGAGATTATTAAGATCGGAAAGAGCCCGGATCCCGGCATTTTCAGTGTTCCCAAGCCTTTTTAAGCCTTCCTTTACCAGGATCCTGTTTTCCCCCACAAGGGGCATCACATCCCCGATGGTGGCAAAGGAAGCGATCTCCAGGAATTTTTCCGTTCTCTCCTTCCCAAGACCCGCCTTTTCATAGAGACACTGTATGAATTTATATGCCACATTGGCTCCGCATATTTCCTTAAAGGGATAGGGGCAGTCCTGTCTTTTGGGGTCAACCACCGCATCTGCGGAAGGCAGGTCATCCACCCTGTTACCATTTTCACCGGTGAAAGCGTCACCGGAGAGAGTTTTCCCGGAAACGTCTGTGTGAGCATTCGCCACGTGGAAAGGCACCTCGTGATGATCCGTGATAACCACCGTCATGCCAAGCTCCTTCGCAAGGCTTATTTCTGCTCTTGCGGAAATGCCGTTATCGCAGGTCAGGATGGTATCTATCCCTGCGTCAAAGGCCTCCCTGATGATCCCCTCATTCAAGCCGTATCCGTCACGGATCCTGTGGGGAATGCGGTGATCTATATTGGCTCCCGCCTCCCTCAAACCCTTTTCAAGAATATAGACGGATGTCACCCCGTCTATGTCATAGTCCCCGACTATGCGGATTTTTTTCCCTTCCTTTATCCTGCCAAGGATAATATCGACAGCTTTATCCATATCCTTTAATACGGATCCGCTGTATTCCGGAGATCTGAGCCTTTCGGGATCGGTTTCCAGAAAGTCCCTTATATCACTGTCGCTTTCAATCCCTCTGTTCCTTAAAATCCGGGCAATGACAGGCGAAATATTAAAACGCTTCCCGATCTCCACATAATCCCCGGGCCTTGAGGTAATCACCCACTTTTCAATCCGCTGCAATACTGTTATTCTCCTCTTTTTCCTTAAAGTCCTCTTCACCGGCAAGGGCAGCCTTTATCATGATGGCACATTCCACACGCTTTCTCTGAAGGGCACAGCCAATGGCATAATTACCGTTCAGAGAGCCTGTGGCATGATAGGAGTTTGCCGCACAGCCCCCGGAACAGTAGAATTTCGCAAAACACTCCTTACATTCCTTCTTGGAATAAACATTACACTTTGCAAAATCCGCTGCTATCTCCGGTTTTTTTATCCCCTCAAAGACGTTTCCCATAAGGAATTCCTCTTCTCCGGTAAACTGATGGCAGGGATATATGTCCCCCCAGGGAGTTACGGAAATATACTCTCCGCCGCTTCCGCATCCAGAAAGACGCTTCGCTATGCACGGTCCCCCTTTGAGGTCTATCATGAAGTGGAAGAAATTGATATACTTTCCGCTCTTTCTCCTCTTTATCACTTCCTCTGCAAGTATATCATACTGTTTAAGGAGCACCGGGAGATCCTCCTCCCTTAAGGAATATGGCTCCTTCGGATCGCAGACCACTGGTTCCACCGAGATCTGCTCAAAGCCCAGATCATTAAGATGCAGCACGTCCGCGGCAAAATCAGTGTTATAGCGGGTATAGGTCCCCCGGACATAATAGTTTTTCTGATCCCTTGAAGCTGCTACCTTTAAGAACTTCGGCAAAATGATGTCATAGGAACCGCTGCCTGAGGCCGTGGGTCTCATTCGGTCATTTACTTCCTTTCTCCCGTCTATGGACAACACCAGATTTCCCATTTCCCTGTTGGCAAAATCCAGTATATCCTCATTAAGGAGTACTCCGTTGGTCGTAAGGGTAAATCTGAAGTTTTTATTTTTCTCCTTTTCCTTTGACCTGCCATATTCCACCAGACGTTTTACTACGTCAAAATTCATGGTGGGTTCCCCGCCGAAGAAATCCACCTCCAGATTTCTCCTGTTTCCGGAGTGTTCTATGAGATAGTCCAGGGCCTTCGCTCCCACTTCAAAGCTCATCAATGCTCTTTTTCCGTGGTATTCCCCTTCCTCCGCAAAACAGTATTTACAACGGAGATTGCAGTCATGGGCAATGTGCAGGCACATGGCCTTTACTATCTGATCCTTTTCTTTACTCTGTGCAAATTTTTCCACATAGGGCTCATAAATATCCTTTGCGTACAGAGTACCGGAATCTCTTAACTCATTTATCTCTTCTATTGCCTCTTTTATCTCTTCATCGGAATACCTGTCCCCTATTTGCTCCCTCGCTCCGGAAACCGTCATATCCCTGTGTTCTTCCATAAGGGGGATAAGGTCATAGGCCACATCATCCACAAGATGCACCGAACCGGACTCTACATCCAGAATAATATTAAATCCCCCGCTTTTATATTGATGAACCATAATCCTCCTTTTTCAGCTCCCATCTATAAATGCCCCGGAATGACATGGTTTATAGCCGACCAATCTACTCTCATACTGTCACAACCACCGGCAGCTTGCAGCACAAACAGAAAAAAGGAGAGCCCTCAGGCTCTCCCCGTAAGGAACTAAAATCATTTTTACTTCTTTTTATTCTCGCATGACTGGTTTCCTACTGTGCAGCTGGTCTTGCAGGCTGACTGGCATGATGTCTGGCATTCTCCGCATCCGCCCTTTGCCATGCTTTCCTTGTAATCCCTTGTATTAAGAGTTTTAATGTGTTTCATACTTTGTACCTTGCCGCAGGCAAGTGTGCCATCGGTGACGTGCCTGCTGCGTCACCGATGAAAGTTTGAAAGTATTACTTTCAAACTTAACCTCCCGGATCTTTGGAACTGCAGTAAAATATGCCATATTGTCTGCTGCAGTTCCTTAGTTTTAATATACTGTTAAAGAATATTATAACATTTCATTTACTTCTTGCAAATATTTATACAGGGATTTTTTAATTCTCCCGTATTCAAAGCCCTTTCCCAAAAGATACCGGTATATCCCTGCCTCCTCTTCCGCATGAAATTCCCGGGCTCTGCCCGCTTTTTTCCGTATCAGCTTCAGTATCAGTTCTTCCTCCGGATCTTCTCCATTCTCATATTCTGTCTCAGAGGCCTCTCTTATCACATCATCCAGTATTTCCCTGCTGATACCCTTTCCCGTGAGATCCGCCACGATCCTTTTTTTACTGTGTCTCTTTGACCTGCTTTCAAAATAGGAGGCGGCATACCTTCTGTCATCCAGGAATTTTCCGGATTTTGCAGCCTCCACTGCGGCATCTATGGCCTCCGAAGGATACATATCAGCCTTTAGCTTATCTCTCAGTTCCTTTTCCGTCTTGTCATATCTGTCCAGAATGTGGAGGGTTCGGCTCTTGGCCCTCTTTATAAGGGTATTTTGCAGTATTTCCTCATATTTATCCGGAGTCAGTTCCTCTCCCTCCTTCAGGTTATAGTCCTTCACTTCCCTTACATACAGGAAGAAAGCGGGCTCATCATTTAAGTATATTAAATATTTTCCTTTTTTCCATTCAGAGATATCCGTAACCGTCATAATCTTTAACCCGGCACCTGATCAGAATGCTGCATACATCAGGACTTTGCTGTTTTTCTGGAAGAGGACGCAGTGCTTTCCCCTGCTTTTTCCGCTGCAGTTTCTGCTGCCTTTCCCGGAGCATCGCCGTTATCCTCTGATCCCTCCGATGGCAGAAGACCGTAGTGCTTTCTTACCTCTTTTTCCACCTTTGTCAGAATGTCGCTGTGCTCTTCCAGATATGCCTTGGTATTCTCCCGGCCCTGCCCTATCTTCTCTCCGTTATAGGAAAACCAGGCACCGGCTTTATTTATGATATCTATGCTGACAGCCAGGTCCAGGATATCTCCCACAGTGGAAATGCCTTTGCCGAACATGATGTCAAACTCGGCTTCCTTGAACGGCGGTGCTATCTTATTCTTCACCACCTTGACCCTGGTCCGGTTTCCGACCACTTCTCCGCCCTGGCTTATCTTGTCAATACGTCTCACATCCAGCCTTACAGAGGAATAGAATTTCAGTGCCCGGCCTCCGGTGGTGGTCTCGGGACTTCCGAACATCACGCCCACTTTTTCCCTGAGCTGGTTAATGAATACCACGGTACAGTTTGATTTGCTTATAACTGCCGTAAGCTTTCTCAATGCCTGGGACATAAGCCTTGCCTGAAGTCCCACATGGGAATCCCCCATTTCGCCGTCTATCTCCGCTTTAGGAACCAGAGCTGCAACTGAATCCACAACTACGATATCCACCGCACCGGATCTCACCATGGTCTCGGTGATCTCCAGGGCCTGCTCTCCGGAATCGGGCTGTGAAATGTAGAGATTATCTATATCTACCCCGATATTCTTTGCATATACCGGATCCAGGGCATGCTCCGCATCTATAAACCCGGCTATACCGCCTCTTTTCTGAACCTCCGATATCATGTGAAGAGTGACCGTGGTCTTTCCCGAAGATTCGGGACCGTATATTTCCACGATCCTGCCCTTTGGTATCCCCCCAAGCCCCAGAGCTATATCAAGGGACAGGGATCCTGTGGGAATTGTCTCTATATTCATATTGGCATTCTGGTCGCCGAGCTTCATCACGGCTCCCTTTCCGAACTGCTTCTCTATCTGCGAAAGCGCTATGTCCAGTGCCTTTAATTTGTTTTCATTGATCTCCATAATTTATTCTTCCTTTCAATTCAATCTGAGAGCCACGCCATTTAGAGTTCGCTTCGCGCAGCAATCGAACTAAAGTTCGATACAAATAGTAACAGATAGTTTTTTCCTTGTCAAGGTTATTATCTATATGCCTCCTCCCGTCACAATTAAACGGCCTGCCAGTCCGCTGACCTGTAAAGTGCCCGGGGTTAAATAGTCGCCTCCTTCCTGTAACATACTGAGATATTACGCCAGCAAACACGGTGTTTATGCGCTTAACGTAAAGATTTTTAAAATTGGAAAAACTGCAGGGAACCCTGCTGAAAGACTTATGGATTATTACACAGAATACCGGCTTTTGTCAACCACCAAAAAATTCTTAGGGCCTGAGCCTGAGCAGAACCTGAGGACACATAAAAATCCTCAGAGCCTGAGAACCTGCCCTGAGGATTTTTTGCAGCCTTTTTTATTATCATGAGTAATTAACCGATACCGTTCCGCTGTAATTATTGCAGAAATCTATAATTACCCCGGTGTCAGATACCTTATAGATGTAATCTTTCTTCTTCGGTTTCATTGTGATTCCCTCTGCGGTAACGGTAAGCTTTTTTATCTTATAATTCATCAGATAAAAGTCTACCCTGCAATCCTTTACTGCTCTCGGTTTTACTAAAAAGTGCCTTGTGATCTTTTTTCCATCAGAATACGGGGCAGCAGTCTTTTTCCATTTGATAACTGCCGTTGCGTTTCCGGAATTCTTATTCTTCTTAAAGCTCATGGTGTAGTCGGTCTTATCCTTATATAGTGCACCGTCATACACCACATATCCGTCCTTTCCCGGGGTAATCTTTTTCCCGGTAAACTGATACTGGGGCAGCACTTCGTCGTTCTTTCCGTCCCCGAGAGAGAACACCAGCACATCCTTACCATCCTTTGCATTATATGTCATGTTTTCAGTGTCATACTCTAACTCTACAGAATTTCCGGTGCTGTCATTCACGCTGACGGTCACGATCCTGTTTTCAGAAACCTTATCGCCGGCAGAGTTTCCGTTATACCCGGATGTGTTATCTCCTGATCTGTTATCCCCGGATCCGTTATCCGTATTTCCATTATCCTTATTTCCGCTGTCGGTATTGCCATTATCAGTATTGCCGTTGTCGGTTTTGCCGTTATCAGTATTGCCGTTGTCGGTTTTGCCGTTATCAGTATTGCCGTTTTCCGTAGTGCCGTTTTCGGTATTGCCATTGTCGGTTTTGCCGTTATCGGTATTGCCGTTGTCGGTATTGCCGTTGTCGGTATTTCCGTTATCGGTATTGCTGTTATCAGTTTTGTCCTTATTCTTATTATCATCGTCATCCGTGTTGACAGGTCCGTCGTTATTCTGATCATCCTCATCATCAGGATCCGTGTCCCCACTGTTCCCACTGCCTTCACCGGATTCCAGATTCCTGGTATGGGCTGAAATGCAGAAGTTCCCGCCTTTCCCGTAATTCACTGCTTTATCCGCCCAGTATCCGCCGTTGTTCGGGTCGAAATAAAAGCTCTGGCCGGCTTTCAGATCGCTGGTGGACTGATATGCCGAACATGTAAGCTCATACATAACGCTCTTGTTGTCGGTACTTACCACTACCGAAAAGGTATCACCTCCATTGAGTTTTACTGCCTTATTTAAGGATATGGTATAGATACCCGGGAAAGAAAAGGTTCCCGATACTGAAGCCCCCGACATATGGCTTCCGGTATCCGGTTTGGATAAATCCGTGAGATTCTTATAAATATCCACCGTATAATCGGATGCTTCATCTATCTCCACCGTGATCTCGGTAAGCTCCTCATTCTTCCCTTCAGGAACCTTGAATACGTTTGCGGACTTCATACTGCATCCGGGATAGGATATGGTTCCGGTATTATGCACCTGTGTATCATAATAATAGAGGTTGTCAAAATTCACATCCCCGTAATCCACTACATCAAAAACATAAGCCGCTTTCTGCAGGCTCCTATCCTCATAGGACAGCCAGAAATAAGTACCCCTGTCGAAAAAATCGCTGCCTTCGCTTCCCCAGCTGTTTCTCAAAAGCCAGGCGCCGGGACTTGAAGGTTTTCTTGAAGGATTGAAATTGTCCACGGAATAGTTGTCATCCCAGCCCACCACACAGATCGCATGGTTGGCACCGGTGTTGAAATTATTATAGTAAGCCGTTCCCTCTGTATTATAATAGCCGCTGCTGTGGTAAAAAGATATGCCCACAATTCCGTTTCTCATTATGGCTTCCTTCATTATCTTTTTACCGTTGTCGGATTTTATCCCTAAGATGTACATATTTGTGAGGTGAAGGATATTATTGTCGTAATTATTATAGAGACTGCTTCTGTCCACCTTAAGATTTTTTTCCCCATCGAATTCATCCGATGGATAGCTTTTAATATAAGGAAAGACTTCTTCTGCCACATATCCGTAATTCTTTGAGAGAAACTGTCCCGCAACCTCATAATTGCCGCCGTAGTCCAGCAGTTCTCTGTCATTAGAACCGAGCTTTACTGAGTCAAGGGCTTCCTCATGTCCCACCACCGGGTTGGGTCTGGTCCTGAAGGCGCCGTATGCCAGATACTCTTCACTTAAGTCGATATCCTTTGTCCTGTCCAGATTGTTTACGGCATAGAATTCCGCCAGTGCCGCGGCAGAATGGGCCCAGCAGGAGCCAAAGGATCCCTGGTCCCTGCAGGAGGGATATTTTTCCTGAAGATATGTCTGTAATTCATCCTCACCGGCCACCTCAGGGAAGCTGTCCGGCAGCTCATTCCGTGGGGTATAATCGTCTATGGTAAAAAGTAAAGATTTCTCATCTTCCTTATTTTTACCGTTATTGTCTATGACTCTGTCCAGAGCCTCCTCAAAGGAGATATCCTCATCAGTCATATTGACGATCCGGTCCCTGTCGGTCACAATATAACCGCAGCGCGGATCATCCACCGTCTCCGCCGCATATGCCGGTGAAGTAATGAGCATCGAAGAGATCAAAACCGAAACCAGATATTTATATTTTTTACTGTATATCAATGATTTATCCTTTCGTTTCTTTATGAATATATCGGATCTTTATAAAAAAATGTATACAAAGTTATTATAATCGAGTAGGGGTGGTATGTCCACCCCTACTCGATTGACCGTTGGCCGCCAATTGTCCGCTCGTGCAAGCACGGCGGCCGCTTGGCGGCTTATCGCACAAAATACAGACCGTTTTTCAACGGTCCAAAATCCTGCAATTACTGATCGTCACACACGTTTTTCTATCAGCCTGATACCACTTCAGTCTCAGTCAGCAACACCTGCCAGATCATTAATGATTTCACCTGCCATTATCAGCCCGGCAACTGACGGCACAAATGCCGTGGATCCCGGAATGCTCCGCCGCTTCGTACATTTCCTGACAGTTCCCTCTGTACTGATGTCTTGCCGGGTGCTGTCTGCTGCCGTATCCCCCAAAGGTCTCAATGGCTTTTCCTTTGAATATACGACTTTAAGAGAATCAATGTTTCTCTTCCTGCATTCACTCCTCATCACCTTTGCCAGAGGGCAGACGGAGGTTTCATAAATATCCGCCACCTCAAACATTGTCGCATTGATCTTATTTCCCGCTCCCATGGAAGAAATAACGGGTACGCCTGCTTCCTTCGCTTTTTCTATTATCGCCAGCTTCCCGGTAACAGTATCAATCGCATCCACAACGTAATCATACAGACGGAAATCAAACTGATCCTGTGTCTCAGGCAAAAAGAATGTCTTATATGTTCTGACTTCACATTCGGGATTTATATCGTGAACCCGTTCCTCTGCCACATCCACCTTGTATTTTCCAATGGTTTTTTCCGTGGCTATTATCTGACGGTTTATATTTGAAATACATACCTTGTCATCATCAATAAGATCCAACGCACCAATTCCGCTTCTTGCAAGTGCTTCCACCACATATCCGCCTACTCCGCCTACTCCGAAAACAGCAACACGGGAAGCCCCAAGCCTTTCCATTTTTTCCTCTCCGTATAATAAACGTGTCCTGGAAAACTGCTCCAACATTGCTATCCTGTCCTCCCTGATATTTCTGACGATCACCGTTTGCCGCCAATTGTCCGCTCGTGCAAGCACGGCGCCCGCTTGGCGGCTTATCGCAATCGAGTAGGGGAAAGGTCGCCCCTACTCGATTGACCGTTGGCCGCCAAATGTCCGCTCGTGCAAGCACGGCGCCCGCTTGGCGGCTTATCGCAATCGAGTAGGGGAAAGGTCGCCCCTACTCGATTGACCGTTGGCCGCCAAATGTCCGCTCGTGCAAGCACGGC
>CAMJPM010000098.1 GCA_946407725.1 uncultured Lachnospiraceae bacterium | reverse complement strand
AAATGACCGGCTGTGATATCTGCAGATGGGGAGGGGAAGAGATCATTATCCTTATGCGGGATTATGATTTTACCGTGGCGAAGGAAAAGATGGAATATTTAAGACAGTATATCGAAAATACTCCCACGATCTTCTATAACAAACGTATCCCGGCAACAATTACCATAGGGCTTGAGGAATTCAAGGAAAATTACCACGACCCCGAAGAGATAATAAAGACCGCCGATAACCGTATGTATTACGGAAAACAGCATGGGAAAAACACACTTATCTCAGCATAAAGATTCCCCGATGACACCAACACAAATGTTTATATCTATTCAGAACCCCTCGGCTTCTGAATAGATATGCGCATTTCCCACGGCTGTCTGAAAAGGATACGCCCCGGATCAGTTATAGATTTGAGCTATTACCCGTAAAAGTTTATTTATACTTCCCAATATCATGCCAAACTGTTACAATATCCTTGTTGCAAAAATCTGCGATCCGGAAAGGATAGCTATTATTCACAGATACCTGCATAGCAGCGGCTGTGAGTGATCACAACGGATATCCTGTATTCCGGCTGCAGAGAGCAAAAAGGAGGAGAATTATGAAAAAAGAGATCATAAGTGTTTTACTTACGGGTGCAGTTACAGCAGGACTGCTTTTCGGATGCGCATCAAACGGTGCGGGAGCACCGGCTGCGGCGGACACACCGGCTCCGGCGGAAAATGCGGAACAGAAGGAAGAGAAATCGGGAGATAAAAAGATCGTAGTAGGAGCTACCCCCGTACCCCATGCGGATATCCTTGACAACATAGTTAAGGACGTTCTGGCAAAGGAGGGATGGGAGCTGGAAACCGTAGTATTTGAGGACTATGTGCTTCCCAATACTTCCCTGGAATCCGGCGAACTGGACGCTAACTATTTCCAGACCCTGGGATACATGAATCAGCAGAACAGCGATGCCGGACTGCATCTTTCAGCCACAGCCGGCGTACATATCGAGCCTATGGGCATTTATTCAGAGAAATATAAATCTCTCAGTGAAATACCGGACGGAGCGGAGATCGGAATACCCAATGACCCGGATAACGGAGAAAGAGGCTTAAAACTCCTGGTGCAGAAAGGGCTTTTAAATTCCACCGGAGCCTATGGAACGGATCCCAACTATTCACTTGAATCAGTTACGGATGACAAGGAGGCCAATCCCCACGGATATAAGATCACTCCCCTTGAAGCAGCCAATATCCCTCTTTCCCTTCCGGATCTTGACGCTGCCACCATCAACGGAAACTATGCCCTGGGAGCAGAGCTTCCCTCAAAATGCCCTGCCATCGAGATAGAAGAATTTGATGATGAAACTACCGTAAGCAGGACCAATTTCATCGTAGTACGTTCAGGGGAAGAGGATTCCGAAAAGAGTAAGGCTCTGAAGGCTGCGATACAGTCCGACGAGGTCAAGGCCTATATTGAAGAGAATTATAAAGGATCAGTTATCCCTTCATTTATTGAGCCTAAGTAATTAAAATGATAAGAAAGGCAAAAGCCGGCATTTGGTACGGCTTTTGCCTCTTTGATAAGTGGTTTTAGAGGAAACATCAATGATACATATAGAAAACGTCAGGAAGACCTTTCAGGACCTTCAGGTCCTGAAAGGTGTTTCCCTTTCTGTAAACGAACATGAAATTTACGGGATAATAGGTCAGAGCGGGGCAGGTAAATCCACATTGCTCCGCTGTATAAACGGTCTGGAATCCTTTGATGAGGGTGAGATAACCGTTGATAATACACGTCTTTCGTCGTTAAACAGGAAAGATCTGAGACTGCTCCAGAAGAGAATGGGAATGATATTCCAGGGCTTCAATCTTCTGGAGCGGCTTGATGTATATCATAATATTGCACTTCCCATGAAATTCTGGGGGATAAACCCCTCTTCTTCCGAGGCCGAAAAAAAGATAAGGGAACTTACGGGACTGGTGGGACTGGAGGACAAGCTCCACGCCAAACCCAGAGAACTCTCCGGCGGGCAGAAGCAGCGTGTAGCCATAGCAAGGGCACTTGTGCTGGATCCCGAGTTTCTCCTTTGCGACGAGGCCACAAGCGCCCTGGATCCCGAGATCACAAAGGGAATCCTCGCCCTGATCCAGAAGATCAATAAAGAAATGGGCATCACCATTGTCATAGTTACCCATCAAATGGAGGTGGTGAAGCAGGTCTGTGAAAGAGTGGCATTTTTAAACAACGGAACTGTGTTAAGGGAAGGCCGCCCCGAGGAGCTCTTCGTAAAGCCCGAAAGAAAAGAGATCAGGGACTTTCTGCGGGAGGGCAGTGAAAACCTGCCGAAATACGGTGTGAATATCCAGCTTTTCTTTAACGGGGAAAATAATATGGATCCCACCGTGACCGATATGGCCCGGACCCTGGACACCAATTTCTCCATCTGCTGGGCTAAGCTTGAGGATTTCAGGGATGATGTATACGGAAGCCTGGTGATCAATGTGGATGAAAAAGACCGGGAAAGGGTTCTTAATTTCTTAAATGAGAGAAAAATACTCTGGGAGGTGCTGCCATGATAGCATACAGTTCAGGGATGACAGATATATTAATGACTGCTTTGAAGCAGACAGTCTATATGGTTTTCTGGTCTACGCTGTTTTCTGTCATCATAGGCTTTATCCCGGGGGTGATACTTACACTCACGGCTCCTGATGGCTTAAAACCCAATAAAGCGGTATATGAGACATTAAGCTTTATCGTAAATGTGTTCCGAAGCTTTCCCTTCATCATTCTTTTAGTCATACTTATACCCTTTACAAGGATGATAGTCGGCAAGGCTATAGGGACCACAGCCTCCATCGTCCCCCTTACCATATCCGCAATACCCTTTATCGCAAGGATCTTTGAAACCAGCTTAAGGGAAACAAATCCCGGGGTGATAGAGGCGGCCCGTTCCTTTGGAGCGTCAGACATACAGATACTTTTCCATGTATACGTAAAGGAATCCATTCCCCGGATGTTAAACGGTGTAGTGCTGCTAATCATCTCCCTTATCGGCTATTCAGCAATGGCAGGCACCGTTGGCGGCGGCGGAATAGGCGATATCGCTATCCGGTTCGGATACCAGCAGTATAAAACCGACTATCTGGTGGTGTGTTCAGTCCTGCTGATCATTTTTGTCCAGCTTATACAGATGATAGGAAATCACCTATACAAGAAGCTGTCGTAGATCAGGTGTAATACGATAACCGGCTGTTTTACGGCATAAACAGGAGTGAAAAAGGGTAAGACCTAAACAGATGAAAAGGATAGATAAAAAAAGACTATTTGACATTATCCAGATAGGGCAGACGGGGGATGTGCCCAGCAGGCTCTTTGACTTATTTATAGTGAGCACGATACTGCTGAATATCCTCGCCCTTATACTGCTTACCTTTGAATCCCTGTCGTTCATGTTTCCGGTGCTTCGCGGGATAGAATGGATCACCACGCTTGTTTTCTGTATAGAGTATATAGCCCGTATCTGGACCTCGGAATATCTTTACGGGGAAAAAGGGATAAAGTCAGCTATCAGGTTTATCCTGTCCTTTGATGGCATCATCGATCTGTTTACAATCCTGCCCCTGTTTTTTCTGGAGGGATTCATTGCCTTCAGGTTCTTAAGGGTGGCGAGGATCTTTCATCTCTTCCGTATCAATTCAGTCTATGATTCCTTTAATGTGATAACCTCGGTCATATACGAGAAGAGAAACCAGCTGATATCCTCCCTTTTTATCATCTGGGTACTGATACTGGCCTCCTCCCTCTGTATGTATAATGCGGAGCATGCGGCCCAGCCCAGGGTGTTTGAAAATGCCCTTTCCGGGATATGGTACAGTGTCGCAACAATATTTACAGTGGGATACGGGGATGTGTATCCCGTGACACTGGCCGGAAAGCTTATGGGAATGTGCATCACCTTCCTTGGTGTCGGTGCTGTGGCCATCCCCACCGGTATTATTTCCGCGGGATTTGTTGAGCAGTATACGAAGTATCAGGGAGATGGCAATAACAGTAATATTACAAGCCTTAAGATCGAGGGCAGCTGTGAATACAAAGGAATGAAGGTGGAAAGCCTGCCCTTTAAGGTAATTCTTATTGTCCGTGAGGGGGAACCCTTTGTCCCCCTGGAAACAACAACCGTAAAATATAATGATGTCCTGGTGTTTTACGGAACGCTTTGAAGTCAGGGGAGTCACTGACTCCTGACTCCCCACTGACTCTACTGACCACACGTCTGTACTCAATCCAGCGGCACTTCACCCAGCAGTACATATCTCGGATAATTATCATCATATAAACCAAGGCAGGCATCCATTCCCATGTTTGTTGAGAAAGCCATCTGCAATACCCTCTCCCAAGAACCGTACATTTTATAGAGGGAATCTGCCGTTGGCCCTTCCTCATTTCCATATGTTTTATAGTTGCTCGCCTTTACCTTTTCAAGCCCGACAGGATCATTATCATAGGAGCGGAGCCGCAACACATTTCTCATACGGCTTATCTCCCGGGCAGTTTCTTCTATGGCTCTGCCCTGAAGCTGCATTTCTGCATACATATTTAACAGGATCTTATCCTGCTGCATATATTCTAACCTATCCTGCCTTGCCTTCCATACCACAAGAGGATCTGACCAGTCATAGGAGGCAAATTCCCCAAGCCTGTCGGAAGCAGGATCCGGTGAAAACCCGTATATGGCATTCGGATCCGCAACTATGTCTTTCGCAGCTTTTTCAATAAGCAGCGGATTATGCTCATACGAAAAGCCGGTGTAGCACTGCGGCATCCACTGATCCGGTGTCGCAGTGGTATAAACCGTGTCTGCCGCCGACACAGGCACTGCAGTCGTAACAATAATGATCCCTGTCAGAATACAAGCTAATAATTTCTTTAATCCTTTCATTTTTTCCTCCTTTTTACTTGATTATATGCTAAAAACCCAATCCAGGCAAGTAATTTCAGTTCCTCCCATGTCCCTGATTACTTGCCTTAATCGCTAATTTGCCCTCATGGCAAGTAATTTTCAGCTTCCCACGATGCAATTTTACTTGCCTAAATTACTAAATTGTCCCAACGGCAAGTATTTTTCAGATTCTCACAACTTATTTTTACTTGCCTTAATCGCTATTTTTCCCTCAAGGCAAGTAATAGCAGTAGAATGTTTCATCCGGCGATCAGGTTTATTTATATGACGGATTACAATAGGTTAATCTATCAACCCATGCTTTTTTAATCTTTAACGGATTCCTCCGCTTGTCCTGTCATGAATTCTGGCCATCTCAGAGATTTTCATCCCCGATTTAAACTCTTCATCCAGTTGTCTGTCCTCTTCTTCTGACCATGACGCACCGGCACCATCCGGCCGGTTCTTACTGCGATTGTATTCCACTCTGCGGGAAGAAGTTATATTCCTAATTTCTGATGATTCCTCATCATCCTTGATACTTGTTACTACTCCGGGATTTTCATCCAGAAAAGAAACTACAGCATCAACAAATCTTTCTCCATACTTTTCATATTTTGCCGAACCTACACCGGACACATTCAACATGGCCTCTCTGTCCCGCGGAGTTTTGATACTCATATCTATCAACGTTTTATCACTAAAGATAATATAAGGCGGCATTCCCTCTTCTCTGGCTACAGTAAGTCTTAACTGGCGCAAAATCTCAAACAGTTCGTACCCTGCCTTCGTAAGAGAATCCGTGCTTCTTCTGCTTCGTCGTGATGCCCATGCTTCCGGTTCACTGTCCTTGTACGTACGGATCATCACATGGGTATTCGGATCCTTTAGCGGTTCTATATTTCCCATGCGGATAACACTGTATTTTTCTGCTGTCTGATATATGAAGCCATCCAGAAGCATCTGACTTATGAGCATCCTTAACTCAGACTCCGGTCTGTCTTTCAGTACACCGTAGGTCTTATAATTGATAGTTCCAAGTTCCTTTAACCTTGCCCGGTTTGCTCCCAGCAGTGTTCCCAGTATTATATTAAGTCCATATCTTCCCTTGGTTTCATAGACACAATTGATGACCTTCTTTGCATCATCGGTCATGTCGATTTCCTTAAATTCCCGATGGCAATTTCCGCAGTTCCCGCAGGGTTGCTCTCTTTTCTCTCCGAAATAATCAAGAATATAGTTTCTAAGACAGCCGGAAGTCCTGCAATACCCTTCCATAACCTGAAGCCTTCTTGTATCCCTCTGCCTGATCAGCAGAGCATCCTCATCCTGGATATCTGTAAAATCCTTATGATCAAGCAAAAATCTGTTAATCATAATATCCTGTGCCGAAAAGAGGAGAATGCATTGGGAAGGCTCTCCGTCCCTTCCCGCACGGCCGGCCTCCTGATAGTAGTTTTCCATGCTCTGAGGCATATTATAATGGATTACAAATCTGACATTAGATTTATCTATCCCCATTCCAAATGCATTGGTAGCAACGATTATTGATGCCCTATCGTATATAAAATCATCCTGACTTTCTTTTCTGTCTTCATTATTCATTCCAGCATGATATCTTGCTGCTGAGACTCCTGCCTGAAGAAGCAGCTCGTATAGCGAATCCACGCTCTTTCTTGTAGCGCAGTATATAATCCCACTGTCCTTCGGATGTTTCTCTATGTATTCCAAGACAAAATCATCTTTCTTTTTTACTGTCTCTACATCAAAACTCAGGTTTTCACGATCAAAACCGGTAGCGATAATCTGCGGTTCTTTAAGCTTCAGCACACATGAAATATCCGTTTTAACTTCTTCTGTGGCAGTAGCAGTAAAACCACTTACAATTGGCCTTTTTGCCAAACCATCAATGAACTCAACTATCTTCAGATAACTCGGTCTGAAATCCTGTCCCCATTGAGAGATACAATGCGCCTCATCTACGGTCACCATAGATATTTCAATCTTGCCGGCAAAATTAATAAACTCAACGCTTTCAAGCCTCTCGGGTGCAACATACAGAATCCTGTATATCCCACTCAGGGAATTTGAATATACTTTAGCTATCTGGGCATCTGTCAATGATGAATTGATATATCCCGCTTTGATCCCTGCTTCGTTCAAAGCCTTTACCTGATCCTGCATAAGTGATATGAGCGGTGATATCACTATGGTGATTCCCGGCAACAGCATAGCCGGTACCTGATAACATACAGATTTACCGGATCCTGTAGGCATTATAGCCAAAACATCTTTCCCGCCAAGAATAGAATCTATTATTTCCTTCTGGCCTGGTTTGAATGAATCGTATCCGAAATATGTTTTTAGAACCTCACGTGCATCCATAAGTTTTTCCGATTATCCGGCTTCCTATGCCTTTTTTTCTACTTCTTACCGCCTGCCCGTTATCAGCATCAAGAACAAAACCCCTCTCGAGATGTGATACAGATTTTCATATAGAAAGATTTTCGCCTAAATCAACGGGCAAGAGTCCTATTATACAGCTCTTCTTACAGAAGCAGACACCGAATGATACGGCTCCGGCGTAGCCGTCGTCAAGGATTCCCTCCCTGTATTTCTTATCCCTTATCTGCGTAAATGCTTCTTCGAGACCATCCTGCATCCCGTTGAACTTTTTTCTGACTTTGATTTCAAAGATATAGGCAGGATCTTTCGGACGGTTAGGGTAAAGGACTATATCCGGGCGGCCATCCCCTTCTTCTCTGTTTGAGCGGGCAATATATCTTGGAAATCCAATAAGAAGCGATAAAAGGTAGCCATGATAGAAGCTCTCGTCACTGTCAAATGTACTGATGCTTTTCTCAAGAAGGTCGCTTATATAATCAGACATGGTTTCCGTATCTCTTTTCAAAATGGCATCACGTAATATCTGCCGGTCAGTCTGATCAACTATCCCGTTGAACCAGTCACGGATATGGTTTTCATATATATAAAGGATCTCCTCATTTGGGATCCGCATAGTGACAAAAATATCCCTCCCCGACTGCCTTTCTGATACCTTTCTCAAGTAGCCGGTAAAGAAAAGAAAATTCCAGAGATTCTCTTTTGATGAATACACCTCATCATAAGTCATGTCCTCATGAATCTTCTTTTCAATGGTACCGCCGTTTATCAGTACATCAAGTTCTTCCCTGGTATCCCCATCAGCTGTTTCCACCAGATCACGGACAATACTGTTTGATGATGTGTTTGACCAATAAGGCTCCGGAAACCTCTCCGGGCTCCCCTCATGTTCACTTACATATTTAATCACACTCCATGGATTATATACTTCCGCTTCCCCGAAAATGTAGCCGTCATACCAGTTCTTTACTATATCCATGTTTCCTTCCAGACCATAGGCTTTTAGCATTTCCTCTGTTTCTTCGATGGTAAAACCGAAGTATTCCCCGAATTCTTTTCCACGTATGGAATTTACCTCGAGATTATTTAATCCTGTAAATATACTCTCTTTACTGATACGGAGACATCCGGTGATAATCGCTCTTTCCAAAGTATCATTGGTCTTTAAGGCAGATTCGAAGAGGGAGCGTATAAAATCCACCATCTCGGTATAAAAACCCCTATAATAGGCGTTTTCAAGAGGTACATCATATTCATCGATAAGGAATATCACATTTTTATCGTGATGTTTCTTAAGCAGCTCGGAAAGGGTTTTTATTGCTGTCGCATATTTAGCGACTTCTTCTTTGAATGCCGCATTTTTCTCTTCAATGTTCTTGATTTCCTGTGACCGTTTGTCCCAGACAGCCTCTCCTCTTCTAATCTTATTGAAACTGTCAATATCAACCTGATCCAGTTTATTAGATTTAAGGAGATAATCATGTCTACTGAACTCCGAAATGATCTCTTCCCGAAGCCTGAGAAATGCAGAATAAAAATCCGGCTGTTTTGCAGATTTTAAGGACATCTTGATAACCGGATACTGCCCCATCATCAAAAGGATATCATCCCCTGCACCCATTATCTTCTTACCTTCAAAGTACCTGCTGTTATCGATCTTTTCCCCGTTCCGGTCTAATTCGATCTCAAAAAAGGTCCTTAACATGGACTGGGCGAGGGTCTTCCCGAAACGCCTGGGTCTTGTGAACAGGGTGGCCTTCCCACCCTTTTCTATCACATCCCGGATAAGCAGTGTCTTATCCACATAATACATATTCAGGTCAATAAACTCTTTATAGTTTTCGTAACCTATTCCGATCTTTTGCATAAGAAAACCCTCCTGCCGCTATTCTACATGACAGGAGGGCTTATTTCAATAAAAAGTAAGTCAGCTTCCTTCGATCAGGCTTTAGCTTAAACGTCCTGTTCGATATATCCGGTTTCTTCATCCGCCTCATCCTCTTCATCAGTATCTTTTGTCCTGAAGATCAGGTTCAGGATATGCGAATGGTGCAGGATGAATACTGCTGCCAGCAGGAATATATGGGTATAGAATACTCCCACTATATAATAATTCCTTTCAAGGAAAAATCCGGCCTTAAAACCGATACAGCATAAGCCTCCCGAAAGGGAAAGACCGAGAAGCAGTAAAGGGGATTTCATTAAAGCATTACTTAACGCTGAAATAAAATCACCGAAGGAAGCGTCAAAGTACACGAACCGGCCTACCATCAGGCCGAGATAATACATCATCACCGGGCTGTACTCGCTCTCATCTCCATAGAAATTCAGGCATATGAGCACAATGATCGCATAAAACATCGCAAGCATGCGTATTGTGGCTTTTGTATCCTTCCCGAGCCTCTTAAGTGGGATAAAAAGTCCGTCCAGCAGACTGTTCAGCACACAGGATAAAAGGATAAGAAGAAGCAGTATAAAGTCCTTCCATTGCTCCCAGGTATCGGCAAAAAGCTTGAAATATCCGCGATGTGTTCCATCTGAAATAACGAGGGAATACACATGATTAAGAATGACATAAGCACAGGCAAAGGACATGACTGATGTGGCAGAAATAATCATTTCATAAAACATCTGTACTGTATCAAGTATTTTGCTGTTTTTCTTATTCCGGTTCCTCCTGTCCTTTGAAAAAAGAAAGACAAACCCGGTTCCGGCGATGATCAGGATATTACAGACTATAATACCGGCAACGGACAATATGAAAAATAAAAGCTTCTCCGAATTGGAAAAATCCGGATTCAGATACGCATCAAGTGTCATTTTTTATTCAATCCTTCCTTACGTTATCAATTCATGAAAAATCTATAGCAAACGATAGTACAAATACCGCCATTTTTTATATCTCCTGTCACAAAAAATGTCAAGGAAAAAGTCATCTAAGAATATATTTCGTGATACAATTAAAAATACAATCTATACTGCAGAGTTTTCTATGGAAACTTTTCAGCGCTAAGACTTGACTCTCAGAATTGAACACACAGATAATTATTCCGGAATATGAAAGGAGAAAGATAGCAACTGACTATCAGATACACCGCCCCGGACTTGCGGATGCAAAACTTAATGTTGAGCGCGGCGTCGTGGTCTGTACTACTATGCCTGATTATTATGTCAAACCGCTTGTTCCCGGCACGCCGCCACCCTTTGGACCCGCCAGCCTCCACAATGTGGATTATCCTGCTTTCTGGGAAAATATCCGTGAGAATGTGCGGACAAGGATCAGTGCATATCTGAAAAAGACATCCGGGAAATAATACAGCCTACCAATCAACGGGGACGGTTCTATCAAGAACCGTCCCCGTTGACTTCCCCATGGTTAAATGAAAGCGGACATATATAACGGAAGCGTGATTATTCCATCTTCACTTACTCCGGTATTTCCGTCGATGAATTTATATCCATAGGAAATTTCCTGTTCGTTCTTTATTACACCGGCAAGAGAAGTGGTGGCTTTATTGTTCCCGGATTTCACTTCAATCGGGATGACATAACCATCTTTCTGTATGAGAAAGTCCAGTTCCTTCTTGGTAGTATCATTTTTATAATAGTAAAGCGAAAAGCCATTCTTATATAATGCATCAGCAATCGCGCACTCATAGATACCACCTTTTGTATTTCCTGACAGTGTATTTTCGACAATATGCTGCTTAAGTGAAAAATCTTTCATTGCAACCAGAAGAGACAGGTCAGTTGTATATGCCCTGAAAAGCCCGTTTTTTGCATAATCATCAAGATCATATTTTATATCGGATACAGCCCGGCTTAAGTGTATAATATCTGCCCTCAGGAGCCATTCAATGCTTGAATAGTACTTCTGTGCTCTTGCGCCATGTTCAATCTCTTTATACTGAAATTTGTGGTTTTCTTTATCAAGGAGCTGTTTTGAGAGGGAAAGATAACATTTTTCAGCTTTAACTTTTTCTTCAGCAGTGGCGTAGTGCGCGATATCATATTGATATCCCTGGAGAAGGTTTCGTTGTATCCTGTCCACTTCCCTGAAATCTTTTGAATCCACATATTCCTGGACTGCCTCAGGCATTCCGCCAGTCGCTATATACTGTCTGTAATAGCCCATGATCCGGTTATGTATAGCATCAGGTACCGGCTTCTTCCGGGAAAGATATTCCCGGACTGAATCTATCATATCTGCGGATATCCCTTGTCCCCATAAAAACTCTTCGAAATCAAGGCCATGCATTTTAAGGTAATCTATGTACCCTACCGGATATGATGATGAACGTTTATAATCAATTCCCAATAATGAACCGGAAGCAATCACATCATATCTGTTGTCATCTGCCCAGAATTTCAGCGATGTGACTGCTTCAGGACATTCCTGGATTTCATCAAAAAATATAAGGGTTTCGCCGGGTATGATCTTTTTCTCCGGAAATCTGAATCTCAGTGCCATTATCATACCATCAACATTCAGATCCCCTGAAAACAGCTCAATAGCTGAAGGTGTCATTTTAAAATTTATCTCAATATATTCATTATAGTTCTCTTCTGCAAAGCGCTTTATTGTGAAGGTCTTTCCTGTTTGACGCGCACCCTGAACCACGAGGCATTTTCTGTTTTTTGTCCTGATCCAGTTTTGTAACTGTTCTGATGCCTTTCTCCTAAGCATTTCAACACTCCTATCAACATTTTAGAATGCTAAAAATGTTGCATATCAACATTTTAGAATATTAATAGGTATTATCAATCAACATTTTAGATAATTCTAACATATCAGCAGCCGGGCTGTAAAGGCTCCCGCGCTTTCTTCCTTTTCCCTTAT
>CAMJPM010000097.1 GCA_946407725.1 uncultured Lachnospiraceae bacterium | reverse complement strand
TGCCTATGTTATGTGGGGTATAAGCAGGAATCTTGAAAAACAGAATGTTATAGAAAGCTTAAAGCCAATGATTATCATGAAAGAAACTGCTTATGGCGAGATTGTAGCACGCTTAGATCGATTTGTCATGCAAAAAATAAACAATTAAATTTCGGCTAAATTACGTAGATGGCTAATCTTCATGCAGTTGATAAAAAATAACATATCTGATATCATAACTATATGTAACTTACGAAAGGGAAACATGATATGAACAGTATATTTGACATAATAGAGATACTTGCAGGGATTTTTATATTGTATTCCGGATTTAAGATGAAGACTACCGGCTCACTCTCAAGCCAGCTTGTGGGGAAGGACATAGACATTATATCCCCCAGGGATCCTGAGGGTTTTATAAAGACCATGTTCCCCATAGACATGGCCTGCGGCTGCATATTCGTAATACTGGGAGCAGCTTCCCTCTATATAGATAACTTCCTGAGTATCCCGCTCTGGGCAAACCTTACCATAACAGGAGTATTGCTTGTGACCTGTATAGTTTTCGCATCCATGACCAGGATATCACAGGACAGATATCTTAAATAACGTCCGCCGGACGTTTCTGCCGCCGGACGTTTCTTCCGCAGGACATTCCTTCCGGGCACTCCCGTACCGATACGTACCCTGACACAGGTTAGGATCTGTGCAAAAATAACTTTACTATTTACCTGTCTAAATTCCCATTATTCTGCGTTGCCGTCAGTCGTTATAGTCAACGGTTTTCCATAGGCACATAGGTGCTGACGGGGGAAACCGGTTTATAGGCAGGTCTTATGATCTTGCCGTTATTGCTCAGCTCTTCTATTCTGTGGGCGCCCCAGCCTGCT
The DNA here is from genome assembly GCA_946407725.1 of uncultured Lachnospiraceae bacterium. Lineage (GTDB taxonomy): Bacteria > Bacillota > Clostridia > Lachnospirales > Lachnospiraceae > NK4A144. The sequence goes on along the minus strand of CAMJPM010000097.1, from coordinate 11,510 downwards.
ATCCTTGCGCAGGCAAAAATGGGTGTGAACAGCTCCTCCGGAAGTCCCAGCATCTTATAAACAAACCCGGAATAAAAGTCCACATTACAGCAGACACCCTTGTACATCTGCCTTTCCCTGGCAATTATCCGGGGTCCTAAACGCTCTATCATCGCATAGAGGGCAAATTCCTGGGAATAGCCCTTTTCGTCGGCCAGAAGCTCCACAAAATGCCTGAATATCTTTTCCCTGGGATCGGAAATGGAATAAACCGCATGTCCCATGCCGTATATTAGACCCTTCCTGTCAAAGGCTTCCTTGTGGAGAAGCTTCTGCAGATAATCACTTACCGCCTCCTCGTCCGTTATATCGGAGACACTGGCCTTTAAATCCTCCATCATCTGCACAACCTTTATATTTGCACCGCCGTGGCGCGGCCCCTTAAGAGAGCCTAAGGATGCCGCAACAGCGGAATATGTGTCGGTTCCCGTGGAAGAAACCACATGGGTGGTAAAGGTGGAGTTATTACCTCCGCCGTGATCCATATGGAGCACCAGCGCCACATCCAGTATCCTTGCTTCCAGTTCAGAGTACTCAGAATCCGCCCTCAAAATGCGAAGGAGGTTTTCAGCGGTTGAAAGCTCCTTGTCCGGCTGGTGGATAATCAGGCTCTGCCCGTCATGATAATGAGTGTAGGCATGGAAGCCGTACACCGAAAGCATGGGGAAAAGAGCAATGAGCTGCAGACTCTGACGCAGTACATTTGGAATGCTGATATCATCTGCGGCATCATCATAGGTATATAGGGTGAGAACACTGCGGGCCAGGCTGTTCATCATGTCATGGCTCGGAGCCTTCATTATGATATCACGCACAAAGCTTGTGGGCAGGGAACGGTATGACCCAAGAAGATTACTGAATTCCTCAAGCTCTGTTTTATTCGGAAGATGTCCGAAAAGCAAAAGGTAGGTGATCTCCTCAAAACCAAACCGTTTCTCTCCGGTAAAACCCCTTACAAGATCCTCAATATCGTAGCCTCTGTAATAGAGATGTCCTTCTGTGGGAATATCTTTCCCGTCAACTATTTTCTTGGCCTGTATATCGGAAATATGGGTAAGTCCTGCCAGAACGCCCTTTCCGTTTAAATCTCTCAAGCCTCTTTTTACATCGTATTTGAGATAGAGCTCAGAATCTATTACTGTAGACCTGGCGGCTTCATCCGCCAGTACTCTTATTTCGGGAGTTATCTCAGAATAATTCATTTCATTGTCTGCCATATAATGTACCTTATTGCAGGAAATAATACACACCGGTGACGTGCCTGCGCGCCTCCGGTGGAAGCTTGTTACCAATGCGGCCAGCTTATCAGCAGTTTCAATAAATCCTCTTGCGGCTGTACCCGTCTGACGCTATATATTAAGCGAATTTTCCAATTTCGTCTACTATATAATTGTATTTGTTATGTTTTTGATATATAATTATACAGTCTAACGAAATTTTCATCTATAGGAGGCTCTGAATAACAATAATGGATATATCAGATCTCAAGATATTGATTTGCGACGATTCTCTCCTCGCCAGAAAAAACTTAAGGGACGGCCTTAAAGGTCTGGGATGTAAAAACATTACGGAAGTCTTTGATGGACAGGCTGCTATTGATGCCTATATCAATGACCGGCCGGATATAGTCTTCCTTGACATAGTAATGCCTGTAAAGGACGGCATAACCGCTGCAAGGGAAATCTGCGAGTCCGATCCGGATGCTTATATCGTTATGGTTTCATCCGTAGGAACCCAGGTTCACCTGCGTGAAGCCATAAAGGCTGGAGCAAAGGATTTCCTCCAGAAACCTGCGACACCGGAACAGATAAAGAATGCGCTTGAGCACATTTCCGGAGGTGAAGAATAAATGGCGAGACAGGCTGATTATCAGACCGAGCTCATGTATAACCTGAACCGGTTCGTGGATGATAATATAACCTCCAGGCCTGTCGAGACGGTTCCCGGCATTCCGGAAGGCTGCCATATCGCCCAGGGAATCACAGGCGATTATATCGCAATTTCTGCCCTGTATGCCGAGCCTGAGGTGCTTACTTTATTTGCCGCAAAATACTCCAAAATAGAGCTGGATCATTATGATGAGATCATCAATGAGCTTGCGGCGGATTTTTTAAATCTGCACAATGGGCTCTTTCTTGTCAACCTTTCGGAAACTGAAAATGTGGAATCCACTCTCACACCACCGGTATCAGCTTCCAGCGGAGAACCGCTGAAAGCTTATTCTGATACCTATGTGATGCCCTTTGACTTCAGTTTCGGAACCGTAAACTTCGTCCTCTCGGAAAAATAACTTTTCTGTTTTATTCTATGGTAAGGATATCGGCAAATCCGGTAACATCAAAGATCTCGTTTACTTCATCCCTGACATTCCTGACAACCATGCTTCCCTGCTTATTCATAGTCTTCTGAGCAGAAAGAAGCACTCTTAACCCCGCACTGGAAATATACTCCAGCTTTGCAAGATCCATAACCAGACTGTTAACGTCTGAAATGGATTCTTTGATATCTCCCTCAAGCTGGGGAGCCGTGGTGGTATCAAGCCTTCCCTCAAGAAAATATGTGCAGGCTTTCCCGTTCTTTTCCTTGCTGATATTAAGCATTTTCATAACCTCCTGATCATTATAATGATGCTTTATATGGACTGCAGCACTTGCAGTTTCCTACATATTTGATACAAACCTTAAACGAGCGCTTTTTTTATGGTGAGGACATTTTTGCCATCCTTATGCTCGTACTCCACTCCATCCATGGATTTTTTTACCATAAAGATGCCAAGACCTCCTATCTGCCTGTCCTCAACATTAAGTGTCACATCCGGATCCTCTTTGGCCAGCGGATTATAGGGTACGCCGGAATCCGCAAATGTAACGGTAAGACAGGAAGGATCTCCGGACACATCTGCAGTGATAACAGCATCTCCTGTTCCGGGATCATAAGCATAATGCGCAATATTGACAAATATTTCCTCCACTGCCACGTCTATCTGCATCTGCAGCTTCATCGAACAGTCGTACTCCGACAGGATATCGTCAATAAACTCAAGTACTTCGTCAAGATTCTCTGTTTTTGCTTCAATAGTTAACTCTTTCATAGGCCATTCATGTCAAATAAGCTTCAACCAGTTCCATCATCTTGTCTTTTTCACACTCTGTTTTATGCAAAATCTCTGCATCCTTTATCTCACTTACTGCTTTGGGAACGGGTACTCCGGAGATCCTTGAAAGTTCATCAATAAGAGCAAAATCTTCCATTTCACCGTATGACCCATCTATTGAGGACATAACACTTCCGGCAAATTTGTAGGGGCTTGCCGTGGAGACGATAACTGTAACACTCATATCGCCGCATTCTTTAAGATAACTGTCATAAGCGCTTGCTGCAACGGCAGTATGCGTATCTATGACATATCCGCTTGCCTTATAAAGGTTTCTGATCTTATCCGCCGTATCCCTTTCCGAAGCATAAAAAGCCTTAAAACAATTGAGCTTTTCTTTCATATCATCGGTGATCCGGTACTCTCCTTCAGCCCTTAAGCTCTCCATAAATGCTGTATTCTTCACGGCGTCTTCTCCCGATACCGCATAGATCAGCCTTTCCAGATTGCTGGAAATAAGGATATCCATGGAGGGAGAGCTGGTCAGGATAAATTCCCTGTTTCTGTCATAGCTTCCGGTATTAAAGAAATCAAACAACACCTTATTCTCATTGGAAGCACAGATCAGTTTATTCACGGGAAGACCGGCATTCATAGCATAATAAGCAGCCAGGATATTTCCGAAGTTTCCGGTGGGAACAACAAAATTAATCTTCTCCTTATCCTTTATAACCCCTTTTTTCAAAAGGGAGCAGTAAGCATAAAAGTAGTATACTATCTGGGGAACCAGTCTGCCAATATTAATTGAATTGGCACTGGAAAATCTGTAACCCTTTTCAAGGATCCTCGAACGCAGATCCATGTCTGAAAACATCTTTTTCACGCCGGTCTGACAGTCATCAAAATTACCGTTAACACCAATGACCAGCGTATTTTTACCCTTTTCCGTCACCATCTGCATTTTCTGCACATGGCTGACACCATCTTTGGGATAAAAAACTATTATCCTCGTGCCGGGAACATCGGCAAAACCGGCAAGTGCCGCTTTTCCTGTATCTCCGCTGGTGGCGGTAAGGATCACTATCTCATTTTTTTCACCATTCTTCTTTGCCGCAGTGATCATGAGATGCGGAAGAATGGACAGCGCCATATCCTTAAAGGCTATGGTCTTTCCGTGAAAAAGCTCCAGATACCAGGCATTGCCTGCTTTTCTTAAGGGAGCGATCCCGTCCGTATCAAACTTTTCGTCATAGGCCTTTGAAATACAGTCTTTCAGCTCATCATCCGTAAAATCCGTTAAGAAGCTTCTCATGATACAGAAAGCAGTCTCCCTGTAATCCATTTCCGAAAGCTCTCTTAAGGGAATATCTATCTTCGGAAGAGTCTCAGGCACAAATAATCCGCCCTCGTCACTTAAGCCCTTCAAAATAGCCTCTGATGCGTGTAACCTTATGCTGTTATCTCTTGTGCTTTTATATAATAAATCCATGACCTTTGGATTATACCACAAAAGAAGCCCTTCCGCAAACAGGTCAGGCTTCTTTTGTTATGAAGAAGTATTAAGGTTTTATTACAAACGCGTTTATTATGATTTATGCAGATTTATGCGAAAAATGCATGTGCTCCTGCCGTTGTTATGAACATTTTGTTGCCAAAGCTTCTTCCCCTGTGGAAATAAAGCGCATTTCCCACCGTATTTGCACCTGAGATCGCCTGTTTTACTGCTGCAACCGTGGATGCCGTGGGAACAGCGGCTGCAAAGGATCCGTTGGATACAGGGCCGAACTGTCCGGGTGCGTTTATAACACCCATAATGCTGTTGGGATAGAAAGGACTCCTGACCCTGTTTAATATAACGTTGGCAACACCTATCCTGCCTTCTATGGAATCATGGCCGTCCTCTGCCTGTACTATCTTGCAAAGAGCATTAAAATCGGCATCTGATATTCCTGTAGCGGTAAGGGATTCTTCAAAACGCTTCTGGGCCTCTTCCTCTGCCTTTTTTCTGGCAGCTTCCTCTTCCCTGGCCTTTCTCTCATTTTCAAGCCTGTTACGCTCGTCTTCTATAGCCTTCTGTTTTGCGGCCAGCTCGTTTTCAGCCTTGACGCGGGCTTCTTCAGCAGCTCTGACCTGGATTGCCATCTGCTCCTGCGCTTTTACCTTTGCCATTTCCGCATTTCTCTGCTGTGCTGCTATCTCTGCTTCAAGGCTGTCAGCGATGCCGTCGTTATCGGCATCCATAGCTGCTGCTACTGCAACGATCTCATCGGCATATACCCTGTTCTCAAATAAGAATGCCGTAATAAAAAGGGCTGCCACAAATGTAATTACAATCGCAATAATTTCTTTTCTTTTTGATATACTCATATTTCACTCCTGTCTGCTGCTTTCCGTATGTTTTCCATTTTACTGTTCATCGGCCTGCCAGTCTGCTTAAACAGTAACGTTTTCTAACATCCTCCGGCACATCCCCGGTACCGGAACAGCATTTCTTTTTTATTTTTGATATAGAGATTATATCATTTTGATTTCAATTTGTTAAGGATTTGTTACAAAGTTTGTCGTTTTCTGTAATTATTTGCAATTATTTCCACTGCGTTCTTTTAATATTTGTGTTATATTACCTGTTATGTTATTATTTTGTATACGAAATTATATAGTAATAATAATGAACAATATTACGAAATTGTTGCTTATGTAAACTTTTTATTTTGTAACCTCAAAAAAAGCCTGATAACAGTGTATTTTTCATTTAGGAGTTTTAAACAATGACTAAACCGGCGGGTGTTTACCGTTCCGTAAAGAAAAACGGCCAGGTTTATTACAGGATATCCATAACCTACAGGGGCCGTCATATCAGTCTGGGCAGCAACAAAGATATAAACGCCGCCGCTGAGGTATATAAGGAAGCTTCCGCCCTCCTGCACGGCGATGACGACATTGGCAGCTATTCTTCCTACAGCCACATCCCCTATGACAAGTTTATTGTCCTTATTAATTTCAGGGATAACGGCGTGTATTTTCACAATCCCGTTTATCTTCACCAGCGCTATTTTTCCTATTTTCTCGATAAGAATACGGAGCTTAAATTCGATACGGACGATCTTTTCTTTTACTCCCAGCACAGAATACAGCGTCGGGGAGGCCATCTCTTTGTGGAAAACTACGGAACACAGATGTCGGTTCATTCAAGGTACGGTCTTCACCCTTTTTCCGTTCCCGGCAGGGATTTCCGTTTCATGAACGGGGATGATACAGACTACAGATATGAAAATCTGGAGATAATAAACAGATATATCGGAGTGGAGCTGCTTGAAAACACTATTCCCAAAAAATACCGTTCCTATATACATGTGAAGGGTTATTACAACTTAGGCATTTTCGACACCGAGGAAAAGGCCGCCATAGCCTTTAACAAGGCGAGAAAAGCCCTTAAAGACGCAGGGATAAAAAAAGACACGCCGGCAAATTACATTTCCGACATGTCTGAAGAGGAATACCTGAAGATCTATAACGAAATAGTGCTTCCTGATAACTTTCTTAAATTTCTGGCAAGGTTTTCAGATGTCACTTGCGGTGAACGCAAGAGACTGTCCTGAACATTTTCTATTTCTGTATCACTTCATGGAGTAATCTATATAGGAAATATCCAGATTCACCGGAGCGTTTATGCCCTCTATTTCCCCGGTCACGCTGTACTGCCTCATATTGTGCCTGTAGGGGAAGACAGAAATATCATCTGTGTCATAGAGCCACAGGTCATAGGCGGCTATGGAGGGAAGATCCATCCTTAAGGCAAACTGCTTTTTTGTGGCAGCGATCATGGGCTTATAACCATAGGCCCTCACGGTTTCGCAAAATGCCGCTGCTATAGTTGAAAGCTCCTCCCTTGAGAGGTTTTCCGTGCGGTAATTGTCGTTCGCCACGCTTTCAGAGCTGAAGACTATGGGATATTCAATATTATGGCCGTTTATGGATGCCACACAGTAGTTGGCTTCCTCTATGGCTTCTATCATGTTTACGGCCTGGGACTGGAAATAGAGACCGGTCTTTATGGAGTTATTGGAGCAGCCCTTCAGATTTGCGGCCAGATTCTCATCCAGCACTACTTTTCCTGAGCCGTAGCCCCTGGAGCCGACCCTTATCATGGCAAAATCCACTCCGGACTCCGCCACCTTTTCCCAGTCTATGTCCTTCTGATATGAGGACACATCTATACCCCTGAAGCTTGATCTTCTGCCGTTTAAGGCATAGTCCTTCCAGATACCCTCATCGGTATAGGCTTCATCAAAGCGCCCGTGAAAGGGAACTGAGGGCAGGATATCCACAAACTGGGCCGTGCCCTCGGAGAGCTCATTCACATCAAATACATTTCCCGACACACTTACCCTGTCCTGCTGCTGTTTATCAAGAGTGTTTTCAGAAACCTCATTTTCGGACAGGGGTTCCTTTTCCTCCGGGATAAACTTCTCCTTTATCTTTTCATCCCTGCTTTCATCAGTAAGACGGGGAACCACGGTATTGTCCTCATCTTCATCGTACATATGCCAGAATGAAAGGTCATCGCTGGTCCTTTTATCCTCCATGACATCGGAAAGAGCTGCTTCACCGGGCTTCTCCGCTTTTTCCTCTGTCTTTGCCGGTAATACAGGTTTTTCAGGCTTTTTATTTAAGGCAAGGGTAAGGGTGAGGACCAGTATTACAGCCGAAACCGCAAGAAAAAGGCCCAGGACGACACCTTTTTTTGCCCTTCTCATTTCCATATATTCTTCATCATCGCCCTTTAACATCGACATATTATCAATTTCCTTTTGTAATGTGGTTTCCGGTATCCGTAAAGTATACTTCCGTCTCCCCGCCCTTTTCCTTATCTATCCGTTTTATGAGCTCTTTTCCCCTCTCTGTACCGAGACAGAAAAAAACAGTTGAAAGAGCATCCGCGTCAACAGAACTGTCCGTTATGACTGTTACTGCATTTAAGCCGCTTTCCACCGGAAAACCGGTTTTTGTATCAAGGATATGGTGAAAAAGCCTGTCTCCGGAGTAAAAATACCTCTGGTAATTTCCGCTGGTCACCATGGAAGTATCAGAGACCTTCAGGATCTTTATCATCTCTCCCTCACCGAAGGGCTTTTCAATACCTACGCTGAAGGGTTCGTTTCCGGGCTTTGAGCCGATGAGAAGCACATTTCCCCCAAGGTTTATTATCCCGGAGGTAACTCCTTTACAAATAAGGAGCTCCTTTATCCGGTCTGCGATATAGCCCTTGGCGATTCCGCCCAGATCAATCTCCATTTCCGGGTCCGAAAGTATAATGCTGTTATCCCTTTTATCCAGGCTGATCTTTCTGTAATCCACATGGGCCAGGGCCTCATCTATATCGGACTTTTCCGGTATCCTGCCTTCTCCGCTCCTGAAATCCCATAGCTTTGAAACCTTTCTTATGGTGATATCAAAGGCTCCGTCACTTAATTCACAGTAATACAGAGCTCTGTCAATAAGCTCTGCGGTTTCCGGGGAAATGACTGTTTTTTCCCCACGGGAGCTGTTGATCCTCCACACATCAGAGCTTTCTGTCTCTGTGGAAAACAGCCCCTCATAACGCTTTATCTCCTCAAACACCTGATCCAGAGCGTTTTCTGCCTCTTCTCCTTTTAATCCGTCAAGGATTGAAACGGTGGCCACCGTATCCAGCACAAAATCCGTCCTGTTTACCGGCTTTTCCTCCCGGGCGCATCCGGACAGCACCACGACACCCAGATAAACCAAGAAGCACGCAGATAACGCGTGCTCCATGGTTTTTTTTACTCTTGATAAACTCACTCTCCTACAGCCTCTGGGAGTACTGCTTTATCCAGCTTTACGATAACCTTCTTAGGACACTTGTTTGCACAGATCCCGCAGCTCACACATTTCTCATAATCGATATGCGCTACGAAATCAGTGACGCTTATGGCGTCCTTAGGGCAGTTCTTTGCGCAGAGACCGCAGCCTATACAGCCGGCAGTACACACCTTCATGACAGCAGGGCCTTTATCCTTTGAAGAGCATGCCACCGCATACTTATTCTTCTTAGGCTTCAGCTCTATCATATGTCTCGGACAGTTTTCAATACATTTTCCGCAGGCCTTGCACTTGTCTTCATCCACCCTGGCAATGCCGTCTATTACATGGATGGCATCAAAGGGGCAGACCCTTTCGCAGGTACCGCCGCCAAGACAGCCGAAGGAACAGGCCTTGGGGCCGCCTCCGGGAACCATGGCAAGCATTTTACAGTCCGTAATGCCCTTATAATCATGCTGATCCTTAGCCTTTTTACAGGTTCCCTCACACTTTACAAAGGCCACCTGGGGCTCTGACTCTTCTATGGTCTGGCCCATTATCTCAGCTATCTTCGCAGCTACAGCATCTCCGCCCACCGGACAGCCGTTAACAGGGTCCGCTCCGGTAACAATGGCATGAGCCATGGCGGAACAGCCGGCCTGGCCGCAGCCTCCGCAGTTGGCTCCGGGAAGCGCATCCGCAATGGCGATCTCCCGCTCATCGACTTCCACGAAGAAGGCTTTTCCTGCTACACTTAAGAATATTCCTACTAAAAGACCGACCGCCGCCACACAAACGGTCGCAATCAAAATACCCATATTATGCTCCTTATATTGTGATTTTAGCGCCGTGTTTCAGGCGCCGTACACTTTTTATTTAAGCCCGGAGAACCCGCAGAATGCTATGGCCATAAGAGAGGCCGTAAACATTGTGAAGGGGAAGCCCCGGACAGCCTTGGGGATACGGTTATACTGCATTTTTTCCCTGAGCCCCGCAAGAATGATTATGGAGATCGCAAAACCCACACTGGTTGCAATTCCGTTTACTATACCCTGAATAACACTGTATTCATTCTGTACATTGAGGAGTACAGCGCCTAGAACCGCACAGTTGGTGGTTATAAGGGGAAGATAAACTCCCAGTGCCTTATAGAGTCCGGGCATCATCTTTTTTAAGAACATCTCCACAAACTGCACCAGGGCGGCTATTACCAGGATAAACACTATGGTATTAAGGTAATCCAGTCCCAGAGGATGCAGGATAAAATGATAGATAAGCCCGCATATTATGCTGGAGAGGGTAATAACGAATATTACCGCCGCTCCCATGCCGGATGCGGTTTCCACCTTCTTTGAGACCCCGAGGAAAGGACAGATCCCAAGGAACTGTGACAGAACCACGTTATTTATCAGCATGCTCATTATCAGGATCGATATCAGTGATGTTGTACTCATGCCTTATCCTCCTTTCCTTCTTCAGCTTTTTCGCTGTCTTCAGACTTTTCGCTGTCTTCAGACTTTTCGCTGTCTTCAGCTTTTTTAGTATCTTCGGCGTTTTCGCTGTCTTCAGCCTTTCCGCTTTCTTCAGCTTTTTTAGTATCTTCGGCTTTTTCGCCTTCTTCGGCTTTTTCGCCTTCTTCAGCCTTTCCGCTGTCTTCGACTTTCTTTTCTTCCGCCGTCTTCTTTTCTTCCGCAGCTTTCTTTTCATCTGCCGCTTTCTTTTCTTCCGCCGCTTTCTTTACTGCTTCCGCCGCCTTCTCTTTGGCGGCTTTCTCTGCAGCCATCATCTCTTCAACCTTTGCAAATTTTCCTGCACAGTTAAATCTCATGGCACAGCTGCTGCACTCCGATCCCTCTTCATCCGTGTGGGTGACTGCCAGCCGTATCCCCTTCTTCGCCTCGATGGTATTGATGATATGGGCACGGATGGTGATCATTATCGCCAGTACCAGGAAAGCTCCGGGAGCCATGACGAAGATGGATGGTGCGTAATCCGGAAGACTTCCGACGGCATGTCCAAAAACAGCTCCGGAACCGATGAGTTCACGGAAAAATCCCATGACTGTGATTGCCAGGGTAAAGCCCAGTCCCATGCCTATTCCGTCAAAGAATGCCGGAAGAGGCTTGTTTTTATAAGCATAGGCCTCGGCCCTTCCGAAGATTATACAGTTTACAACGATCAACGGTATATAAATACCCAGGGACTTATAGAGGTCAGGCGTATATGCCTGCATCAGCATGTCCACCATGGTGACGAAGGAAGCTATGATAACAATGAATGACGGTATCCTTATGTCATCAGGTATCACGTTTCTTAAGAGTGAAATAAACAGGTTTGAAAGACACAGTACAACCGTGGTGGAAAGACCCATGCCAATTCCGTTCATAGCGGAGGTTGTGACCGCAAGTGTGGGACACATTCCAAGAACTATGACCAGAGTAGGGTTCTCCTTTACTATGCCGTTATAAAGCCGTTCAAGAGGCGTGTTTTCAGTTAATGTCATTTTACCTCTCCACCTCCCTGTATATATTCAACATATTTAAGCCCGGCATTT
>CAMJPM010000096.1 GCA_946407725.1 uncultured Lachnospiraceae bacterium | reverse complement strand
CATCGGTTTTCACGGGCACGTATTGACGCGCTAAGCGCGTCAGTGCCCCGTTCAAAATGCCAAGGTTTTCAGACGTCACTTGCGGTTCCCCAAGTGACTGTTCCGAACAGTTTCCGGATCCTGCCATATAACCGTATCGATTATGTAATGGGGACGCCTTTTGGTCTCCATATAGATCTTTGCAATATATTCACCTATGACCCCAAGAGACAGCAATTCCAATCCCGCCAAAGCAAGTATCACGATAAGCAGCGTGGTATATCCCGGAAAGTTCTTCCCTAACGCCCAGCCAACAATCTCTACAATACCCAGTATCCCTCCGAGTATAGTTGCCAGAAAGCCCATCACTCCGATAAGGTGCAGAGGCGTTGTGGAAAAGGAAGTGATACCGTCTATGGCAAGGTTCAGCATTTTTGAAAATGTATACTTGGAGGTGCCGGCTTCCCTCTTTTTGACGTCAAAGTACACCACATCCGAGGGAAAGCCCATTGTGGGGATCAGCCCTCTTAGAAATAAGTTTACCTCCGTATATCCCGAAAGGGCGTTCAGTGCCTTGGCGGAGATCAGGCGGTAATCCGCGTGGTTTTTTATCACCTTGCTGCCGAGGAACTGCATAAGCTTATAATACGTAAGGGCAGTGAGCTTTTTCACCGGACCGTCCGTGCTCCTGTCGTTTCTGACACCGTATACCACTTCGCAGCCTGCCTTGTATTTTGCGATAAACTCATCCAATGCCTCAATATCCTGCTGAAGGTCAGCATCGATGGTGACAACGATATCCGCCTTATCCTTTGCAAACATCATGCCTGCCAGTATTGCGTTCTGGTGACCGCTGTTACCGGCAAGGGTTATGACGGAAAACACCGGGCTGTCAGTGCATAGGGAATGGAGTATTCTTTTTGTGCCGTCCCTGCTGCCGTCATCCACAAAGAGCACCCGGCTCTTATCCGAGACAACGCCTTCCTTTGACAGGCGCTTAAGCTTATCGGCCATGACCTGCGCCGTCTTTCCGATAACCTCCTCCTCGTTGTAGCAGGGTACCACCAGGATAAGGATAGGCGTTGTATTATTTCTTTCTCTGTTATCTGTCATGTTTTCCATAATATGTATAATCGTATCTGTTCAGAACAGTCACTTGCGGAACCTCAAACAGAAAGATATCCAGTGGCATCAACAGCCAATGAAAACCCGTCTTAGTTTAATCTGAAAAGAATGGAGCAGCCGGGGTAGCTCTGATCCGCCATAAAGCCCTGGGATATCATCCAGGATGTGATGTGCGGCCACTCATCCCCGATAATATATACCGCATTCTCATTTATGTCTATTTCCTCCGGAAGACCTGCCGTCACCCTTCCGTATGTATGTGTATCATCACTGTAAACATCCTCCGGACCTCCGCAGAAATAGAACACCTGCTGCTCCGGCCCGATCCCCGCGTTTTCGAAGCTGACATAGATATGGGTATTTTCGTCCCTCATGTAATATTTTTCACTCCTTACTATGGCCCTTCCGAAGGAGGAATCTGTAAAAAGCTCATTCCTTCCGTAAATACCGTTCATAATACGGAAATAAAAATACATGAAAAGCAGGAATGAAGCTCCCGTCCAGAAAGCGAGAAAAGTGATGGCCAGTGCATTTTTTTCAAGGACAGCATGGACACCGGTAACAATGAATAAAAGGAAGGGCATAAAGATCATATTCATACGGTTTACCGTAGGTCCCTTTAAGAGCAGCATAAATACTGTACATCCGATCCAGAAGAACAGGATCAGTGCATGGCTGGTAAAGGTCCGTGATTTTACGGAAACCAGGGTCTTCTTAATGCATACAATGATCCCTATGACCATAAAGGGTATCAGAAACAGGTATATGGTTCCAAACTCCGGGACGGCATTATAGGTAAGATGCTCGCCTCCCAGAAGCAGCTTGCCTGTAAACATAAGGCTGTCCCATATATTCGAGACGGAAAGCTCCTTCTGTCTTGAGATGGGAAGGGGTACGAAATCGGAAATCCAGAATGAGAAGGGCTCTATTATTTCGAAATTTACAAGCTGGAAGAGAAACAGCGGGAATGCGATGATCCCAAGAGGTATCGCAAAAAACAGCGCCTGCTTTATCCCGATCTTCTTAAGATAAATAAGATAGACAAGGGAAAGCAGCAGAAAAACGGGCCAGACTATGTAGGAAACCGCATAGGTATACAGGGAGAACCCGAGGAAGATGCCTGTTATCATCCAGATAAGGGAGTTCCCGGTCCTTACGGCTTTTATTGCAAGGAACATGACAATGGCGGAAAAAGGCAGGAAGATATAAGCTTCAAGTCCCCAGCGTTCCGACATTATATAGACCGGCAGCGTTGTAACAAGAACGGGACCCATGAGGGCGAACCCCCTGCTTCCCGTGAGGTCGTATGACATGAAAAACATTATGAACAAACACACTGCGCCCCAGAACACCGCCTGAATGCGGAAGGCGAATATGGTGGGCTTCAGAAAACGCAGGATTATGGCCTGTATATAGATATAGAGCGCGTTCTGCCCTCCGCCGTAATTCTGGAAATAAACCGGATATCTGATACCATGCCGGTCTATCCCGTGATAGAGTATACTCTTTGCATCCACTGCCATGGACAGCTCATCCACATGGATACCGTCCGGGAAGGCTTCAAGCTTTAATACCCGGGATAAAATGAATACGGCGAAAATCAGCAACAAAAAAACAGGATAATACCGCTCAATGAAAGTGCCGGTCTTTACAATGAACCCGGCGTTTCCGGTATGTCCTGTTTTATTCCTGTAAACAGACAGAACTGTGATGATCGATGTTAAAACAAGCCCCGTCAGCGCAAAAACAGTAAAAATCATATCTTTCTACCCACAGATGTAAGCCCCCCTTAATCCGGCATTATACCACAGGGCACGGGTATTATCAAATGAACACCCGTAGTTACTGCCCCGGAGCCCCGGAATTACTCCCTGCCAGGCTGCCGGGAAGAGCTGCACATCAAAGCGCAGCCCTGACCTGTCTCGGACGGTAGCCGTCCCGGTCAAGAGCCGAAAGGATCTGTTCCTTATGCTCCGTTCCGAAGGCCTCCAGCGTGATACGGAGTTCCACCGCTGCTGAGCGGTTGGTGTTCACAAACTGGTTATGCTCAAGCTTTATCACATTTCCGTTTTCCTTTGCGATGGTTCCGGCAACCCTCATAAGCTCTCCCGGCTTATCCGGCAGCAGTACGGACACTGTGAATATCCTGTCTCTTAAAATAAGTCCCTGCTGGACCACGGAAGACATAGTGATCACGTCCATGTTTCCGCCGGAGATAATGGACACTATCTTTTTATCCCTGCAATTTAACTGCTTTAATGCGGCCAGGGTGAGAAGCCCCGAGTTTTCCGCAACCATCTTATGGTTTTCCACCATATCCAGGAAGGCGATGACCAGATCCGAATCCGGTACGGTTAAAACGTCATCCAGGTTTTTCTGAAGATAGGGGAATATCTCCCTTCCCGGTGTCTTAACCGCGGTTCCGTCCGCTATGGTGGAGGCAGTGGGAAGGGTCACAACTGTTCCGGCCTTTAAGGATTCCTTTAAGCAGGCAGCCCCCTCCGGCTCCACACCGATGACCTTTACTGCTGGATGCATGAGCTTTGCAAGGGTTGAAATTCCTGCAGCCAGTCCACCTCCTCCTACAGGCACCAGAATATAGTCCACAAGAGGCAGCTCCTTAAATATCTCCATTGCGATGGAACCCTGCCCTGTGGCAACTCCAAGGTCGTCAAAGGGATGGACGAAGGTATAACCGTTCTCTTCAGCAAGTGACAGAGCCTTTTCACAGGCGTCATCATACACGTCACCATGGAGTATGACCTCCGCACCCAGGGCCTTGGTCCTGTTAACCTTGATAAGGGGTGTGGTGGTGGGCATTACAATCACGGCCTTACATCCGTATGCCCTGGCCGCAAATGCCACTCCCTGGGCATGATTTCCGGCGGATGCCGTGATAACGCCTCTGTCCCTCTCCTCATCTGACAGCCTGCTTATCCTGTAATAAGCGCCCCGGATCTTATATGCCCCGGTCCTCTGCATGTTTTCAGGCTTTAAGTACACGTTGTTGCCGCTCTGGACCGAAAAGAAATCACTGTGAATGAGCTTTGTCTCCACCGTCACCTCTCTGACTTTCTCAGAAGCCTCTTCAAAAGCGGGGAGCGTCATGTATTCATATTCCCTGTTAGCAGACATTTTTTACCTCCTGTATAAAAACCCTATATTATGAGAGCCACGCCATTTTAAGTTCGCTTCAACTGAAAAGCGTATCCACAAAGCTGTCGGCGTCAAACCGTGAAAGGTCCGTTATCCCCTCTCCTGTTCCCACGAACTTCACCGGAACCTTAAGCTCGCTCTGTATCGCGACGGCAATTCCGCCTTTGGCGCTGCCGTCCAGTTTTGTAAGCACCAGGCCCGTAACGTCGGTACAGGCCATGAACTCCTTCGTCTGGTTTAAGGCATTCTGACCCGTTGAACCGTCCACTACCACAAGGGTCTCCTTTTTTGCCTCCGGATATTCGCTCTTTATTATAGTATTTATCTTTTTCAGCTCATTCATGAGATTTGCTTTATTGTGAAGCCTGCCCGCGGTATCGCAGAGCAGTATATCCGTATTTCTGGCCTTTGCCGCCTTTACGGAATCAAAGATCACGGCTCCGGGGTCTCCCCCTTCCCGGCCTTTTATGATATCCACTCCGGCTCTTTCGGACCAGACCGCAAGCTGTTCTATGGCAGCTGCCCTGAAGGTGTCCGCCGCGGATAAAAGCACATTCTTTCCCTGATCCTTATATATCTTTGCCAGCTTTCCCACCGTGGTGGTCTTTCCCACACCGTTTATCCCAACGAAAAGCACGATTGACGGCCCTTTTTCGAAATCATAGAGGGTATCGGGATCATACATCCTTAAAGCCTCCTTCATGCTGTCCATAAGGAGGGCACGGCACTTTTCAGGCTCGGATATCCTCTGCTCCTTTACCTTTTTCTTTAGCTCCTCAATAAGGACCTCGGTGGAGGCTATCCCCACATCTCCCATGACCAGCTGTTCTTCCAGCTCCTCATAGAATTCCGCGTCTATTTCCTTGTAGCCTGTGAAAAATGAAGTTAATTTTGCGAAAAAACCCATATCTGATCTGTCTCCAAATAAACCGTATCTATTCAGAACCCTTCGGATTCTGTAAATCTTTTTAACGGAAATCTGCCGTCAGATATCCGTTATTCATAGTCCTCCAGGTCAACATTGACCTGTGTTGAGATCCCTTTTTCCTGCATGGTGATACCGTAAAGCCTGTCGGACTTCATCATGGTACCTCTTCTGTGTGTTATGACGATAAACTGCGTATGCTTTGTAAGGTTGCAAAGGTATGAGGCAAAGCGGTCCACATTGGCCTCATCAAGGGCAGCCTCTATCTCATCTAAAAGACAGAAGGGGGAAGGCTTAAGAGCCTGTATGGCAAACAGCAGGGCTATGGCGGAGAGGGCTTTCTCACCGCCGGAGAGCTGCATCATGTTCTGCAGCTTTTTACCCGGAGGCTGGGCAATTATCCTGATATCGGATTCCAAGAGATTTTTCGGATCCACCAGAGAAAGGGTTCCCTTTCCTCCTCCGAAGAGCTTCTTGAAGACTATATCATACTGCTTTGAAATGTCCTCAAATTTCCTGGAGAAAAGCTCCTTCATGTTCTCGTCCAGCTCGGTGATTATCCTTTTCAGATCCTCTTCCGCTGAAAGCAGGTCATTCCTCTGTCCGTCCTCAAAGGTATATCTGTCAAGAAGGATTTTGTACTCCTCTATGGCATTTACGTTTACATTTCCCAGCTCTCTTAAGGCATTCTTGACGGCAACGGTCTCCTTTCTCATCTTATAGAGATCCGTCATCTCATCATTTTTCAGCTCCTTTGCGGCACTTCTTGTGAGCTGGTACTCCTCCCACATATAATTGGTGAAGCTCTCTTCATCCCTTTCGTACTTCTCCTTCTGGGATATGAGCCTGTCCAGTTCACGCTCTATGCTGCTCTTTTTCTCGCTTATATTTCCTGTTTCCTTAAAGATCTCGTTTCTCTTGTTTGTCAGAACATTCTTTTTATCATAGAGCCCTTTTAATTCCCTGTTCTTGGAATCGTTATCGGAGCCGAAGTTTTCTATCTTCTCTTCCAGCTCTTCTATCTCCCTTGTCTTACTCTCCCTGTTCTTCCTGTTTTCCTCCATGCTTTTTTCATTCATGGAGATCTCATTCTCATTGCGGCTTAAGGCATTGCTTAACCTTGTTACCTCCTGATCCGCAAACTTCTGTTCATTCCTGAGGGTAAGGTTTTTTTTGTCCTCTTCGGCTATCTCTTCCTTCAGCTTTTCGCACTGGGCCGTCACCTTTTCTATGGATATGGTGAAGGTCTCTATCTCGGAGGAAAGAGCCTTTTCCTTTTCAAGGGATTCATTCAGGCTTATTGAAACCTTTTCCTTAAGGCCGTTTATCTCTGCGATCTGCTCCTCTATGGCCCGGGCTTCCTTAACAAGTCCGCCGCTGCCTTCGGAGAGCTCCTTCTGCCGGTCCTCCAGCTGCTTTAAGGAAAGCGCCGCGGTGTTGCACCTTAATTCCGCGTCCTTCTTTTTTTCCTCCAGTTCCTTCCTCTTTCCGGAATTGCCGGATTTTTCACGCCTCAGATCCTCTATCTTTGAAAGACAGTTGTCAACCTCCTTCAGGGTTTCCTTTATCTCCTTGTCCAGCTCCTCTATCTCCCGGTTTCTTCCAAGAAGAGCCGAATTATGCCTGAATGCGCCGCCGGAAATGGAGCCCCCGGGATTTAGTGCCTCTCCGGAAAGGGTGACCATTCTCACCCTGTAATCATATTTCCTTGCGATCTTTAACGCATTGTCTATATTGTCAACCACCAGATAATTTCCGAGAAGTGTTCCTGCCACCTTTTCGTATTTTTTATCTGTGTGGACAAGGGAATCCGCGGCTCCCAGCGCCCCCTTTTCATTTAACAGGGCAGGATCCGAAAGCTCCCTCTTTTCGATGGCGGTAAGGGGCAGGAATGTGGCCCTTCCCGCATGCTCTTTTTTAAGTATCTCGATAAGCCTCTTGGCGGTCTCTTCGTTTTTCGTCACTATATTCTGAAGATTTCCACCCAGGGCAGTCTCTATGGCGGTTTCATATTTCTTATCCACATGGATGAGATCCGCCACCACGCCTTCCACGGACTTATCCCTGCGTTTTTCCTCCATCACCCGCTTTACCGCGTTGCCATAGCCCTCGTAGCGGTCTGCCATGTCCTTAAGGCTCTCCAGACGGGATTTCTTTTCGTGGTAGATTATCTCCAGGGAATGGTGGTCGCTGTCGGCCTTTTCAAGCTCTGCCCTCACCTTCCGGTCCTCTTCCATAAGGTTTTTAAGGCTCTCATCCAGCTTTTTAAGCCTGTGATCCGCCTCGTCAAACTCCTTTATTGCCGCATCTATCTCATCCTTTATCTCTTTCTCACCTGCATGAAAACGGATTAAACTCTGGGAAAGCTCTGATTTACGAAGCTCTGCCTGTTCCAGCATCGTATCGTATCTTGCGATATTTCCCTTAATATCATTTCTGCCGTTTAAGATCGAAATAAGGCTCTCTTTTTTTCTCTCCAGTTCCTCATTTTCAGAGGCATTTTTCTCATTTAAGACCTCCAGCCTCTCTCTTACCTCGTCAAGACCCCTGTCTATTTTTGCCACCTTTTCATCAAGGGTGGCCTTCTTAACATTTAACTTCTGCAGCTCTTTTTTGTATTTTTCGGACTCCGCCTTTACCTCCACGATACGGTTTCCAAAATGCTCATCGCTGACCTTCAGGGTGTGGATCTGTTCCTTTAATACATTTATCCGGCCCTCGATCTGTCCCTTAAATACAGTAGAATCCGAGATCTCAGACTTTTTTCTGTCTATCTCCTCATCAGTGGTCTTAAGCTCTTCTCCCAGCCTGGTATAGGTGCTCTGGGTCTCCGAATACTCCTCCTGGATCTTCCTTAAGTCTTCCCTTGCTATTCCTTCCTTTTTCTCTATATTATCCAGCTCTTTATCTATCTTTATGCACTCAAGGAGGAAGACATTCACATCCAGCTCCTTTAAGTCCTCTTTTTTCTTAAGATATATCTTTGCCTTTTCCGACTGCACTCTTAAGGGCTCCAGCTGTCTTTCCAGCTCCGACAGGCGGTCCGTCACCCTTAAAAGATTGTTTTTCTCATTCTCCAGTTTCCTTATGGCGGCTGCCTTTCTGCGCTTGAATTTTACTATTCCCGCAGCCTCGTCAAAAAGCTCCCTTCTGTCCTCGCTCTTTCCCGAAAGGATCTTGTCTATCTGGCCCTGGCCGATTATGGAATAGCCCTCCTGGCCCACACCCGTATCATAAAAAAGCTCCTGCACATCCTTAAGACGGCAGGTATTCCCATTCATCAGATATTCACTTTCACCGGATCTGTAGACACGTCTGGCCACCGTAACTTCATCGAATTCAACCGCCAGGGCATGATCCGAATTGTCCATGGTTATTGCTACATAGGCGTATCCCATGGGGTTTCTGTTCTCGGTACCGGAAAAGATCACGTCCTGCATCGATGCTCCCCTGAGCTCCCTGGCACTCTGTTCACCCAGAACCCATCTCACCGCATCTGCTACATTGCTCTTTCCGGATCCGTTGGGTCCGACTATGGCCGTGATACCGCCCATAAACTTAAACTCTATTTTATTTGCAAAGGACTTAAAGCCCTGAATCTCAATACTTTTTAAATACAAGACAAATCCGCCTTTAACGTTATTTTTTTATAGCGTTATTAATTATAGCGTTATGTTTTCTGACAGCGCGTTATAGGCTGCCTTCTGCTCCGCAGCCTTTTTGGAGGTTCCTTCCCCTTCAGCCACGGCCACTCCGTCTATCAGGACCTCTACCTTATAGACCTTTTTATGATCCGGCCCTCTCTCATCCTTTACCCTGTATGAAAGGGTGCTGCCATTCTTCTGTGTCTTTTCCTGCAGCGTGGATTTTGCGTCATAAAACAGCCGCTTTTTCTCCATATCCTTAAGTACATATTTCTCAATATGCCTTTTTGCCTCATCTATGCCGCCATCGATATATATGGCACCGATAATGGCCTCAAATACGTCGGATACTATGGAATCCCTGTAACGGCTGCCCTGCTCCTCTTCACCGTGTCCCACCAGAATGAACTCCGACAGCTCAAACTCCTTCGCGCACTCTGCCAGAGTGGGTTCACATACCAGCGCTGCCCGGAGCTTTGTCATCTCCCCCTCCGGAAGCTCCTTCGGGATATTATAAAGATGTTCGCTCACAACAAGTTCAAGGACAGCATCGCCTAAGAATTCCAGCCTTTCATACTCCGGATAAGCATTGATCTTTAACTCATTCACATATGACTTATGGGAGACGGCGGATCTTAAGAGCATCCTGTCCTTAAAATGGTATCCTATTCGTTTTTCTATTTCTTCAGGCTTAAACTCCAGCATGGTTTAATCAGCTTCTGAACGGATGGCGTTCACCGCATCCTGAACCGTAACGATCTTTTCAGAGTCCTCGGTATCGATCACTATGTCGAATTCCTCTTCTATCCCCATTATGATCTGGAACACATCCAGGGAATCCGCTCCCAGATCGTCCACAAAGGTGGTTTCGGGAGTGATCTCGTCCTTATCAATGCTTAATACGTCTGCTATAATCTCCTGTATCTTTTCAAATTCCATTTATGCTTCCTCCATATCGGCATGCTTTAATTCTTCTTCTATCCTCTCGCTTATCCTGCCCTCCTTAAAGGATACACATTGCAGGATCGAGTTCTTTACCTCTTTTGCCTTTGAGCTTCCGTGGGTCTTCACCACCAGCCCCTTAAGTCCCAGAAGCGGCGCTCCGCCGTATTCACTGGCATCAAATTTCTTTAAGGATCTCTTTAATTCCGGAGCCACCAGCGCAGCCCCGATCTTTGCCTTCAGTGAAGATGTCATCCCCTTCTTCACTTCGCTGAGCAGGGTTTTTGCCACGCCCTCAAGGGTCTTTAAACAGATATTGCCCGCAAAGGCCTCACAGACAATAACATCCACGTCTCCCGTGATCACGTCCCTGGCCTCCACGCTGCCCGCAAAATTGATGCCGGAAATGTTTTTCAGCATGGGAAAGGTCTCCTTTACCAGGGCATTTCCCTTGTCCTCCTCGGCACCTATGTTCAGAAGGCCCACCGTTGGATTTTTGACCCCGATAACATGCTCCATATAGATCGCACCCATCTTCGCAAACTGTATCAGGTGGTTAGGCCTGGCGTCCACATTGGCGCCGCAGTCAACGAGAAGAGACACTCCCTTTGAAGTGGGAATAAGCGGGGCAAGGGGCGGTCTTTCCACTCCCTTTATGCGGCCCACAAGGAGCTGTCCCCCCACCAGCACCGCACCGGAGCTTCCGGCGGAAACAAAGGCGTCACACTCCCCCTCTTTAACGAGATGCAGTCCCCGTACAATGGAGGAATCCTTTTTCTGCCTTATTGCCATCACCGGCGGCTCTGCAGTCTCGATAACCTCTGTGGAATACACAGTCTTTATCCTGTCTGAAGGATATGTGTTTTTACCGAGCTCACTGTCCACGGCTTCCTTTGAACCCACCACATATACAATGATGTTTTTATTCGAATTTACAGCATCAACGGCGCCCTTTATTATCTCTCCCGGGGCATTGTCGCCTCCCATGGCGTCAAGGGCCACTTTCGTGATTTCTGGCATTACCTTTCTCCCTGCCTGTATTTTAAAAATGCCTGCCACCGGGCAGGCCTTTTTTACGCTTTGTTAAAAGATCAATCCTCAGTCTTGATGATCTCTTTTTTGTTGTAGGTTCCGCAGTTCTTGCAAACCCTGTGGGGAAGCATAAGCTCTCCGCACTTGGGGCACTTTACGAGATTGTAGGAAGACATTTTCCAGTTTGCCCTCCTCTGATCCCTGTGTCCCTTTGATGATTTATTCTTAGGGCAGATCGACATCTATAACACCTCCTGTCTGTCTCTTCTTAATGCTATAAGTCCAAGGCGTTCCCGCCTTTTTTGCGTTCAAGTCGCACTTTGCTATTATATGAAACAAATATACCCTTGTCAACAGGTTTTTTCATCCGGTGTCTGCGCAGAGTTCTGTAGATAATATTGGTCAATATTTGTATTTTTGAATAAAGCCGGCCCTTTATGATAAATCGCCATATTTAGCTTTATACTTTGCAAGCTCGGCTTCGGCATTGTCTGCACGTACTTTTTCAGCATCTGCTCTGGATCTTTCGGTTTCTGTATTCTTACGTTCTTCTTTGCGTCCTTCTTCGCGTCCTTCTTCGCGTCCTTCCTCCCGAAGTCCTTCTTCGTACAGCTTCTCATCAAATGTTGTAAGCATTTCCAGTTTCACTGCCGACCTCTCTTCCTCAAGGACATCCTTTAGAATGTCCCTGTCAATGCAATACTTTACCGCCTCATCCACTGCCTCTTCAGCAGGCATCGCCTTAATATTTTTACGTACTCTGTCAACGAAAGTGCTGTATCCTTTAAGAGGACTGCAGGAATCCAGCAGCTCCTTATTCTTCCCAAGATTGATGTTATAAACAGTAGCAGTGAATTCAAATTCCGCATCTTTAACAGGATTTATGAATGCATCTGATAGCTTCAGTCTGTTCTCGTCCGGGTAATCTTCCTCTCCGTTATAGAATACAATATACTGAGGTGTAGGAATCTTTATAAGGCTCCGGTTATACAGTTTCTTTTCGTGTTTCTTTAATATTTTGCTGTACAGCTCACCAAAGTACATGAAACCCCTGAGGGGCATATTTTTATTAACAGTACTCTGATGCTCATAAACGGCAATATTTCCGCTTACAAGATACGCCACGTCATTTTTCATCTTGATATATACAGCATCCTCAAGGGTAATAATCTCAAGATCCGAAAGACTTGAATAATTGCTGCCGTTAATTGCATTATACAGTTCCAGGGCGTATCTCTTGTATTTTTCCCTTCCGAAAATCTTACAGAAAAGCCTGTCCTTGTGCTTCGGGTTTATTTTATACCAAACCCTTCTTAACCATTTGAATTTCATTTTTTCTCCTTTGAAATTATTTTTTATCGCAGGAGAACATAAGATTTTCTCTGTGCTCCTGCCTTTATAAATTGGGAATAATCAGCATGAGCACTATCCCTGAAAGGATTGATTGTTTAGTCATGCTTTGGGCGATCTACCCTTGAAATGACAGCATTATACTCTTTATTAACCTTAATATCAAGTTGTTTTATGACCAAATTAGGGCTGTTTCATAATAATGTGAAGTAAAAAGTTAAATCACACTCTTTACGTGACGGGGAGGCCGGGGGAACGGAGAGGCA
>CAMJPM010000095.1 GCA_946407725.1 uncultured Lachnospiraceae bacterium | reverse complement strand
GCTGAAGCCATCTCGGAATCAGCTGAGTTACAGATGATGATACCCTGGCATCCTGCTGCTGCAAGCTGCTCAACAGAAGCAGTAACCTGCTCTGATACGTGGCCCTGGTCAACATACTGGATATCTGCGCCAACTGCCTTAGCTGCCTCATCAAGAATGAGTTTGCACTGAGAACCGAGAACGTCGGTTGAAGACCAGATTGAAACACCGATCTTAACTTTTCCGTCTGCTGCAGGAGCTGCTGCTTCTGCAGCGGGAGCTGCCTCTGCTGCAGGAGCTGCCTCTGCTGCAGGAGCTGCCGCATCAGCTGCGGGTGCTGCCGGAGCTGTTTCTGATGATGCGCCGCCGCCGCATGCAGTAAGTGATGCTGTCATTGCAACAGTCATGGAAATTGCAAGAAGCTTCTTCATTACATTTTTCATTTCTTTTCCTCCATAATTTAAGTAGTAAATAATATTCAAGGACATCAGTTGCCCTGTGACTGTTATGTTATCCCCCGGGGCGGTTCTTGACAAGTAAAATGATAAAAATAATTTTAAAAAGTTGTATTTAAATTTATAATTTGATATATACAAATTATCCATTATCGGGACAACCTTCGTCAATTTGTATATAAAACGGATGAACAATTACTTATATCAGGATTATTTTATTGTTTTTTTGTTCAAAATGCATAGTGGTGTTTACTAAAACCCCGAAAATCAGTACAACTACAAAAGTTGTATCATCCAATAACGGAAAGAACAAAAGTCGCAAGGCACTTTGTGCCTTGACGAATTTGCATAAAAATCGCTCAGGCAAACTTGTTTGTCTGAGCGATTTATTATGCAAATTGCTTATGCGGCTTTTCCGCATAGCACTTTTGTCCCAACCATAATTTAATCTGTACTTTCATAGAAAAATGCCCCCGCTCAACCGTAGGGGCATTTTACGAATCCAGGTGTAACAAATAAAAATTTCTTTATTCAAAAGAGGTTCAATCTGTTGCAATCAGGATCAATTCTGCTTGATCTTACTTGATATGATGATCAAAGCTTGTTTACATTTACTGCCTGGGGACCCTTTTCGCCGTTAACAACGTCGAATTCAACTTCCTGGCCCTCATCAAGGGACTTAAAGCCCTCCATGTTGAGTCCTGAATAGTGAACGAATACATCTTTTCCGGACTCGTCAGAGATAAAGCCATATCCCTTCTGATTGTTGAACCACTTAACTGTTCCTTTCATTTCTAATTACCTCCAAAAAACTTGCTGGACGAAACGCCGTCCTGTCTTATTACCGTGCAGTTCCCGTTCCCGGAAACCTGCAATGGCACTATTCTATCACAACGCACTATTTCTTTCAATGCTTTTTTTCTCCGGTTCTCTCTTCAATCTCCTCCAACGAAAGGCTTCCTCCGAAGAGATTTAAGGAACTTCCCACAGTGAAATCCACCCGGTTCCTGCCCTCTTTCCTGATGATATCAATGTCTTCGGTATTTCTCACGCCTCCGGCATAGGTAAGAGAGATATTTTCAACCCCGGAGAGAATGGAAAGAAGCTCCCGGTCTATTCCGGCGGAATGGCCCTCCACATCCACGGCATGTATGAGAAATTCACTGCATTCCCCTGAAAGAGACGATAAGCTTTCTTTTGTCACTTCAAAGTCAGAGAACTTCTGCCACCTGTCGGTCACCACATAGTAGCTCCCGTCCTCTTTTTTCCTGCAGGAGAGATCCAGAACTATCCTCTCAACGCCTGTTTCCCTCTGCAGAGCCCGGAGATTATCATAAAACAGCTTTCCCTCCCTGAAAACGAAGCTGGTAACTATCACATGGCTGGCGCCGGCCTCCAGGAAGGACGCCGCATTCCTGTCATTCACCCCGCCTCCGTACTGCAGTCCTCCAGGAAATGCCTTTAAGGCAGAAAGTGCCTCATTCTCCGACTGTTCATAATACTCCGAGGAAGCATTATTCAAAACTATAACATGTCCGCCGTAAAGCTTTTTCTCCCTGTAGATCCCGGCATAAAACGAAGCTCCCCTGTCCGACACAAAGTTCTCATCCGCAGAACCACTGCTGTCAGAAAGAGAAGCCCCCTTAAGCTGCTTGACCTTTCCGTTATGAATATCAATACACGGTCTGAATTTCATCCTAAAACATCTGCCATATCATACATTCCCGCACTCTTCCCCTTAAGGAACTTTGCGGCTTCAACCGCTCCCTTTGCAAATACTGCCCTGGAATAGGCCCTGTGTGAAAAAGTGACTACCTCGTCCTTTCCCGCAAAGATCACATCATGGTCTCCGGGAATGGAACCGCCTCTTACCGCCGAAATGCCTATCTCGTCATCCGGCCTCTTTTCCGATCTTTCGCTCCTGTCAAAAACATATTCCTGCTTATCCTTAAGTGCGGAATTTACGGAATCCGCAAGGGCGAGGGCCGTTCCGCTGGGAGCGTCCTTCTTATCCCTGTGGTGCTTTTCCACTATCTCTATATCAAAGCCTGCTTCCTTCAGTACCGGAGCCGCCTCTTTAAGCACCTTCATAAGCACGTTTATGCCAAGGGACATATTTGCGCTCTTTAATATGGCAGTTTTTTCGGAGCTCCTTCTGACATTACTGATCTGTTCCTCCGAAAGCCCTGTAGTACATAATACAACCGGCAGGGTCTTTGAAACCGCATATTCAAGAAGTGCATCGGTGCTCTGTGGCAGGGAAAAATCTATGATCACATCGGCCTCCCTGTCACAGGAAGCGATCTCCTTAAATACAGGATAATCATTTTTTCCCTCATCATAAATATCTATTCCTGCAACGATCTCTGCATCATTATCTGCAGAAACAATCTCCGTAATCATCCGTCCCATGCGGCCGTTGCAGCCGTTCAAAATGATCTTTACCGCCATTATGTCCTCTCTTTAACGCAGGCAGTCCGCTGCCGCGGAAACCTGCGGTTTCATCACTGTAAAAGCCCGAATTCCGTAAGTGCTTTCCTAAGTCTCTCGCGATTGTTATCAGCCATGGGAACAAGGGGCTTCCTTAAAGGTCCCACTTCCATTCCCATCATATTCATGGCTTCCTTCACGGGTATGGGATTTGTCTCACAGAAAAGGGCACTCACCAGTTCCAGCTCCTTAAGCTGCATCGCAGCCGCTCCCGCAAAATCTCCGTTAAGAGCCTTCATGCACATATCATGCACATACCTGGGCGCCACATTTGACACCACCGAGATAACCCCTATTCCGCCTACTGCCATCATGGGCACTGTCATCTCGTCATCTCCGGAATAAAGCTCCACTTCCGGACAGATGGCCTTGATCTTTTCCACCTGCACCATGCTTCCGCTTGCTTCCTTAATGCCGACTATATTGGGAACATTGTCCACCAGGGCTTTAACTGTTTCGGGCTCGATATTCACGCCGGTTCTGCTCTTTACGGAATACAGAACCAGAGGAATGCTGACACTCTCCGCTATCTCCGTGAAATGAACTATAAGTCCCTGCTGGGTCGTCTTATTATAATAGGGTGTCACGGAAAGCAGTGCATCCGCTCCCACCTTCTCTGCCTCTTCCGAAAGATATATGGCTGTCTTTGTGGAATTACTGCCGGTTCCTGCCATAACGGGAACCCTGTGGTTTACCTGCTCCACACAGAACTTTATTGCTGCCAGATGCTCTTCTTCAGTAAGGCAGGCCGCCTCTCCGGTGGTTCCGCAAACAACGATGCAGTCCGTTCCATTCTGTATCTGCTGTTCAATGATCTCAGCAAATTTCTCATAATTGATATCGCAGTTTTCCTTAAAAGGTGTGATGATGGCCACACCCGCTCCCTTGAAAATTGACATGATTTTTCTCCTTAATTTTTCTGAGACGGCACAAGAATGCCCTAAATTCAAGCTTTTCGTTCGTTTACTATAACATATCCGAAGCATTTACGTCAAACAGGCATAGCAGACGCCCTGCCGGACTATGAAAGGCTTACACTCCTGCCGTAGTAAAACATATACTGCTGCATAACACCGTTATAGGGCGAGTAGCTGTCAAAGGGAAAACCTTCCTTATAGTAAGCTTTAAGCACCCTTTCTATCCACACATCAACCGGAAAGAAATTGAGACGGTGAAATCCGAAAAGTGCCGTACAGCTTGCCACCTTTTTCCCCACGCCCCTTATCTTTAACAGCGCTTCCAGAAGCTCCTCATCCTCAAGTTCACTTAAGGCATGGAGGTCTATCGTTCCGGAGCACACCTCTTCTGCGCAGCGTCTCACATAATCAGTCCTGTATCCGAGACTGCAGGAATTAAGGACTTCTCCGGACATAGCGGCAATGCTTCCGGCATCCGGGAAAGAATGCAGATCTTCGGATGCTTCCGAAGAAATCCCGTGCTCCTTAAGCCATATTTTTTCAGATTCCGACAACCGGATCTCTTTTCCCGCTGCAGCGCAGAGCTTCTCCACAGAACCCATGATGGCGGGGATACTCTTCCTTTGTGAGATAATAAAGCTTATCAGCGCTTCAAAGGGCTCCTGACGCAGTATCCTGATGCCCTTCCCGGCCTCTGCGGCATTTTTAAGAAAGCTGTCATCCTCCCGGACAGATGCCCTTATCCCGGAATAGTCCGTTTCCGTATCCAGATAGCTGCTCCAGAAGGATGTATATTCCTCTTCCCCGCAGGACAGATCAAGACGTCCGTTCTCATTCAGAAAAAAGAGCACCCTGCCGGAAGCGATCACCCTGTATACGGGAACTCCTTTCCACTCTCCTGATCTTTTCCACCTGAAGCACTGGCCGCTGTCCGCGATGCGCTTCAGGTCCATATCATCCCTGAATTCTCTCAGCATTTTTTCAAAAACATGGCAAGAGCCCTGGAATACTCAGGTATATCCGGCGGTCTTCTGGCGGAGATCAGGTTTCCGTCCACCACAAGGGCACTGTCTTCCCATATTGCTCCCGCGTTTTCCATATCATCCCTTATACCAGGGGTGCTGGTTACTCTTCTGCCCTTTAATATCCCTGCGGAGATCAGCACCCATCCGGCGTGGCAGATCTCTCCTATAAGCTTATTGTCCTCGTCCATCTTCCTTACGAAGGAAAGAACCTCTGGGAAACGGCGGAGCTTATCCGGAGCCCATCCCCCGGGAACGAGTATGCCGTCATAGTCATCGGGGTCCGCATCCAGAAAGGATATCTCAGCTTCACACGGAACACCGTATTTTCCGCAGTATTTTCCCGGCTTTTCTGCTGCCAGATCCACTATGTGTCCTTCTTCCCTCAGCCTCATCACCGGGCACCAGAGCTCCAGATCCTCAAAATCATCGCTTACAAGCTGCAATATCTTTTTCATCCGTACCTCCTTTACAACACGTATTTAAGTGCTTATAATATCAAAGTTGCGAAAAAAAGGAAACAGGTATCAGGTACAAAGTTTGAAAGTAATACTTTCAAACTTTCATCGGTGCCGTGGCAGGCACGTCACCGATGGGCACACTTGCCTGCGGCAAGGTACAATAAATGCAGATTTCAAGAGAAGACATAAGAAATATCGCCATAATAGCCCACGTAGACCACGGAAAGACCACTCTGGTGGACGCACTTCTTAAACAGAGCGGAATATTCAGGGAAAACCAGGAAGTCCGTGAAAGAGTAATGGACAGCAATGATATAGAAAGGGAGAGGGGAATAACCATACTCTCCAAGAATACCGCTGTACAGTACGGAGATACAAAGATCAATATAATAGATACTCCGGGACATGCCGATTTCGGCGGGGAAGTGGAACGTATCCTCAAAATGGTAAACGGCGTCGTCCTTCTGGTGGATGCCTTTGAAGGGGTAATGCCCCAGACAAAATTTGTTCTTAAAAAGGCCCTTTCCCTCAAGCTCCCGGTGATCTCCTGTATTAATAAAACAGACCGACCCGGCGCCAGGCCAAAGGAAGTGGTGGACGAGGTGCTGGAGCTCTTCATGGATCTCGATGCCACGGATGAACAGCTGGACTGTCCCTTCGTCTATGCCTCGGCAAAGGAGGGTTACGCCGTTCTTGATCCGGAGGAAACCGGGCAGGATATGAAGCCCCTGTTTGACACCATTGTGGACTATATCCCCGCTCCCACGGGAGATCCCGACGCAAATCTGCAGATTCTGATCTCCACCATAGATTACAACGAATACGTGGGCAGAATAGGTATCGGAAAGGTGGATAACGGCACCATAAAGATCAACCAGGAGGCTGTGATAGTAAACCACCACGATCCCGACAGGACAGAGAAGGTAAAAATAAGCAAGCTCTACGAGTTTTCCGGACTGAACAAGGAAGACGTAAGTGAAGCCGGCATCGGTGAGATAGTCGCTGTTTCCGGCATTGCGGACTTAAAGATCGGGGACACCCTCTGCGGAACCCTTTCAGAGCCTGTAGCCATACCCTTCCAGAAGATATCAGAGCCCACCATCAGCATGAATTTCATCGTAAATGATTCCCCTCTTGCGGGTCAGGAGGGAAAATACGTGACCAGCCGCCATATCAAGGACAGGCTTTTAAGGGAGCTTAATACAGATGTGTCCCTCAGGGTTGAGGAAACGGATTCTACCGACACCTTTAAGGTATCGGGCCGTGGAGAGCTTCATCTCTCAGTTTTAATAGAAGAGATGCGCAGGGAAGGCTATGAGTTCGCAGTGAGCAAGGCTGAGGTCATCTATAAAAAAGGCGAAAATGGAAAGCTTCTGGAGCCCATGGAAAACGCCTTTATAGACGTTCCTGACGAATACAGCGGAACCGTAATCTCCTCTCTTTCCGAACGAAAGGGAGAGCTTCTGAATATGGGATCAATTGCCGGAGGCTACACCAGACTGGAGTTTAACATTCCCTCCAGAGGACTTATCGGCTTCAGGGGTCCGTTCTTAACGGACACAAAGGGAAACGGCATAATAAACACCGTCTTTTCCGGCTACGGTCCCTACAAAGGGGATATCTCCTACAGGAAGACCGGCTCCCTCATAGCCTTTGAAGCCGGAGAAGCCGTAACATACGGACTGTTTAACGCCCAGGAAAGGGGCACCCTCTTTATCAATCCGGGTACAAAGGTTTATTCAGGAATGGTCATAGGCTCCAACCCCAGAAGCGAAGATATAGAAGTAAACGTATGCAAGACCAAGCATCTGACAAACACCAGAACCTCCTCCTCTGACGAGGCATTGAGGCTTGTTCCGCCCATGATACTCTCTCTGGAGCAGGCGCTGGATTTCATTGATCAGGATGAGCTTCTGGAGGTCACTCCCGAATCCTTAAGGATAAGGAAGCGTATTCTTGATCCCATTTTAAGAAAAAGAGCAGCCATGAAAAGGCAGAACAGCTGACACACTATAAGATCAGTTTGCCATTGTCAGGTCTTTTTCCAGGTGCTTCTGCTGAAAAGTGACAGGATGGGGAATATCTCAAGTCTCCCTGTTATCATTGCAAGACTTAAAAGAATCTTTGAGAAGTCGCTGTATCCCGCGAAATTACAGGTAGGTCCCACGCTTCCAAGCCCGGGGCCTATATTGTTGAATGTACAGAAGGCCGCTGACAGATTGGTCTCCACGGAAAAACCGTCCAGGGACAAAAGCACCGTCAGTGCCGCTGTTATGATCACATATGCCGAAAAATAAGCATGGGTATTTACTATCACATCCTCACTGATAACCCTGTCATTGATCTTTAACACATGCACCGTCCTGGGATGTATATTTCTCTTGATATTCATGATAAGGCTCTTAACCAGGATCAGTACCCTCGCGCATTTCATACCGCCTCCCGTACTGCCTGCACAGGCTCCTATCATCATGAGCAAAAGAAGCATGGATTTGGAGAACACAGGCCAGGCATCAAAATCCGCCGTGGCAAACCCCGTGGTGGTAATCATGCTGGCAACCTGGAAAAATGAGGTCCTTAAGGTCTCCTCCATTGTGGGATACATGGAACGGATATTCCATCCGATAAGCAGGGAAGAAGCGAGAACCGTAAACACATATAGCCTTACCTCCTCATCACGCAGGACATCTTTTATCTTTTTTAATATGATAATGTAATATATGCTGAAGTTCACGCCGAAAAGCAGCATGAATACGGTGGTGACATTCTGGATATAGGGGCTGTAGCCTGCAAAGCTGTCCGCCTTAACCCCGTAGCCTCCGGTACCGGCGGTACTGAAAGCGTGGCACACAGCCTCAAATAACGGCATCCCTCCGATCATCAGAAAAACAATATTAAGAAGGGTGATGACCAGATACATACAATAGAGGATCACCGCCGTAGCCCTCATTCTGGGCACTATTTTTCCCACACTGGGTCCCGGGCTCTCTGCCCTTAAGATGTGCAGGGTAAAACCGTTCTCCTTACCCGCTCCCGGCATTATGGCAAGCAGGAATACCAGCACTCCCATGCCCCCTATCCAGTTACTGAAGCTCCGCCAGAAAAGGGTACCGTGGGTCATTGTTTCCACATTAGGGATTATGGAAGATCCTGTTGTGGTAAAGCCGGAAGCCATTTCAAAAAAGGCATCCACGTATGAGGGAATGTCCTTATTCAGAACAAAGGGAATTGCTCCGAAGGCGCTCATCACTATCCAGCAGATACCGGTAACCACCAGTCCCTCCCTGGCATAAAATCCGGGTTTTGCACCCTTTGAAAGGAAAAACACAAGTATGCCGCCTATGATCAGCGTGATAAGAACGGACTGGGCAAAAGCAATTGCCGACACCGGCTCATGATAGTAAACGGACACCACAAAGGGCAGCAGCATAAAGGCTGCCTCCAGCAAGAGAACCTGTCCACTCAGGCGAAATAGCATTCTGTAATTCATAGAAAAACCCCTGATTATTTGAGAGCCACGCCATTTAAAGTTCGCTTCGCGAATGCGTGGCCTACGTACTGTAAAGTTTTCATAGAAAACTTTACAGTACCAGTTTTATTCTGCAAAAATATCGTTGATCTGTTCGATCACCTGATCACCGCCTGAAATGACGATCAATGTATCTCCCTCCAGGAAAACCGATTCTCCGGACGGTATCTCATTATTACCTTTTCGTGTAATACCCGCAAGGAGGACATTTTTCTTAAGCCGGATGTCCTTCAGCTTCTCACCGCAGTGTCTGGTCTCCTGGGTCACCCTGAATTCCTCGGCCTCTACCATGCCGTCCGCAATAAGGTGCATGGTAAGTGCTGCTCCCACCTTGCTCTTCTTTGCCCTTATATACCTTATTATGATATTAGTGACAAGATCCTTGGGGGAAACGATGCTGCCCACGGGAAGATTCTCAAGTATATGCAGGTTTTCCGCCCGTCCAAGCTTCGTAATGGTCTGGGGCACCTTTCTGTGATCCGCATAGAGTGACATCAGCACATTTGTCTCATCCATACCGGTGAGAGCCACAAAGGCATCGCAGTTTCCGATACCCTCTCTGTCCAGAACCTTCTGGTCACTGGCATCCCCCTCAACTATGACCGCCTCGGGAAGCATAGCCGCCAGTTCCCTGCATCTTCTGGCCTTAAAATCCACTATCTGCACTGAAATGCCGTGCAGTATAAGGTTTTTCGCAAGATAGTAGCCTATACGGCTGCCGCCGGCAATAAGCACTGTAGTAGCCTTATGGGTGATGATATTCAATCTTTTAAGAAGTTCATTCAGGTTTTCATTAGAAGCAGTTACAAAGATGCGGTCGTTTTCCTGTAATACAAAATCTCCGGAGGGAATGATCGCCTCTCCTCCCCTTAAGACCGCGCACACCAGAACCTGGCACTTTAAGGTATGGTTTATCCTGAACAGGGAGAGGCCGTTTAAGGCACTGTCTTTTTTGACCTTTAATTCCACTATCTCCGCATTGCTCTTTGCGAAGGTATCCCTTTTTAAGAAGCCCGGATAACGGATAAGCCTGGATATTTCCTTTGCTGCCTGAAAGTCGGGATTTACTGCCATCGAAAGGGCGAAAGCCCCCTGCATGGATGTGATCTGTCCGGAATATTCCGGATTTTTTATCCTGGTGATGGTGGATATCTTCGGATTCATGTGATGGGCCGTAACACAGCACAGAAGATTTATCTCATCCTGTCCCGTCATGGCGATAAGAAGATCCGCGCTTTCGACCTTGGCTTCCCGCAGCACCTCCATGGATGCGCAGTTGCCCTCGATCCCCATTACATCATAGAGTTCAATGCACTCCTCCATTTTATCCGGATCGCTTTCAATTATCGTCAGTTCATACCCCTCGCCCGACAGCTGCCGTACAAGAGTAGCCCCTATCTTTCCATATCCGGCAATTAGTATCTTCAAGACTTTACTCTCCTCTCCTTAAGATCCTGCTTACGGAACAGCAGGTACCGGTACTTCTGCCGTGTCCGCACCTTCCTCTCCCATGCCCGCAGCAGGCGCTGCCGGAGCATTAAGGGCAGAGAGATCCACGGTGGGAGTGGGGGTAAGCCCCAGTGCAGCCGTGATCTCCGGTGTATGAGGACAGCTTCCGATGCCCGGTATGGGTGTCCCCATGATCTTGAACGGGCAGGAAGGAAGTGCCGTAAAGCCCGTAGCCGAACAGATATAGGTCATACCGGTGTGATTATAGGTGCAGCTGTCCTCAGGTACATTGTCAGAAGCAAAATATTCCGTATAAGCGCTGCCGTCCAGGGTACATATGCCGTCTACCGCCAGCATCCCGGACTTATTGCATGCAACCCTGGTTACGATCCCTTCAGGAGTGGTGAATTCCCTTTTTGGGAGATCCTCATGTATTTTTTCCATTACGCCTCTCCACATGGTACGGGCCAGTCTCTGCTGATCCTTGGTGGTGAGATCCACATTGTTGTCAAAGCCGGCCCAGGTGGTACAGGTATAATACGGAGTAAATCCTGCGAACCATACATCGTTTTCATCGGAGGTGGTACCTGTTTTACCCGCTATGGGCTGGGTCTGGAAATTGACTGAGGCTCCGGTACCCTTTGTCACAACGTCCTGCATGGCACTGGTCAGCAGATAGGCAGTGGTGGGCTTTAATACCTCATGGCTGTCCTTTTCGTTTTCGATAAGCACGTTGCCGTCATGATCCAGTATCTTTGTATAGAGTATGGGCTTTATATAAGTCCCGTTATTCGCTATGGTGGCATAAGCCGCGTTCAGCTCGATATTCTTTACTCCGTCTGTGATACCGCCCAGAGCCAGGGCCTGTGAAATATCAGACATCACCCGTCCGTCACTTGTGACCCTTCTGTCCACAAGTGTGGTAAAGCCGAATTTCAGCAGA
This sequence comes from uncultured Lachnospiraceae bacterium, assembly GCA_946407725.1. Classification (GTDB taxonomy): domain Bacteria; phylum Bacillota; class Clostridia; order Lachnospirales; family Lachnospiraceae; genus NK4A144. The sequence continues at coordinate 1,290 of CAMJPM010000095.1, read as the reverse complement.
TAGTCAAAGCCAAGCTGGGGCGTGATATCGGTAAGTGTCTTTACTGTAACGATATTTAAGGACTGCTCTATTCCGTATCTCAACGTGCAGATCCCCTTATAGCCCTTGTACCAGTTGGACACCGGACGCCCGTTACTGTAGCTGAATGGCTCGTCCACCTGTGTACTGGCCAGGGTCTTTAACCCGCTGTCCAGAGCAGGAGCATAGGTGGATACCACCTTAAATGTAGAGCCGGGCTGGCGCAGGGTGTCGGTTGCCCTGTTCAGGGTCAGGCTCGCCTCCTTCTTTCCCCTTCCTCCTACCATGGCTTTCACGTAGCCTGTGTACTGGTCTGCCACGGTTATGGATATCTGGGGCTGGGGAGCCGTGGAATAGGATTCTGAAATGAACTCATTGCCCTCTTCCAGTATGGAATCCTTATAGGCATCTGCCGCTTCCCTGGCCTGTTCTTCGCTGTCAAAAAGACGGTGCTTGTTGTAGCCGTTGTCCGCAAGCCAGAGGGACATCATTTCAGAAGAATAGTTCTGGTATTCGCCGTCCTTCTTCTCCACTGTAAGCTCGTAATCAAGGAGATACTTCGTTCCTGCGGGATAATTTTCCTCATTGCCCGCAAAGTCGTCGCATATCTTCTGGATCTTTGAATCCTGGGTGGTATATATGCTCAATCCACCTGAATATAGCTGGTTATAAGCCTGTGTTTCCGTATAGCCCAGCTTTTCCACCAGGTCTTCAAGAATGGCTTTCGTAAGCGCATCCACAAAGTAGGTGTTTACCTTTCCGGTGCCTGTTTCCTCATTTACCGTCCTTATCCTGGAGTAAACATCATCATTGACGGCCTCGTCATAGGCTGCCTTGGTGATATAGCCCTGCTTAAGCATGTTGTTAAGCACCTTAAGTCTTCTCTCGGAATTGTTCTCGGGATGGGAAATGGGGTTGTATTTGGAGGGGTTCTGGGTGATGGCGGCAATGACCGCATCCTCCGAAAGATTGAGATCTGATACGTTTTTATTGAAATACCTTAAGGACGCTGCCTGTACCCCAAGGGTATTCTGTCCTAAATTTATGGTGTTAAGATACAGCTCCAGAATTGTGTCCTTTGTGACATCCTCCTGTTTTTCAAGCTCCACTGCCAGATACTGTTCCTGTATCTTTCTTCTCAGCTTTTCCATAAAGGAGGACTCATGTGTCCATTCCGTAAATACATTATTCTTTATGAGCTGCTGGGTTATGGTACTGGCGCCCTGTGAAAAGTCATGGCTTTTTATTCCCGTTACGCCGGCACGTACTATT
>CAMJPM010000094.1 GCA_946407725.1 uncultured Lachnospiraceae bacterium | reverse complement strand
CTGTACCCCTTTTTTTGAAAGAGCCCGTGCAAAGCATACTGCTGCTCCCCTGCCATATTCCGAATTATTTCTCGAGCCTATTATGGATACCACAGGTTTACCCGGATCCGGAAGTCTTCCTTTATAATAGATGCCCTGTGGCGGTTCCGGAATGTTCTTTAGCTTTTCCGGAAAATCCGGATCCAGACGGCTTATATATCTTATACTGTTTTCTTCCATATCAAAGCCCCCTGTCCCGGTTCCTGTAGGCTATGGCCTCGCAGAGATGCCTGCTCTCTATCCTGTCCGAGTGGTCCATATCCGCAATGGTGCGGGCACATCTTAAGATCCTGTGGTACCCCCGGGCGGTAAGGCCCAGCGCCTCAAAGGATTCCTTAAGGAGTTCCTCCTCCTTTGTTCCAAGGACGCAGAATTCCTTTATATCATTAACATCCATCTCCGAATTGAACCTGATCCTCCTTCCCTTAAACCGCCTCTTCTGTATCTCAAAAGTCTCGGAAACCCGCCCCCTTATGGTCTCTGAACTCTCTTCCTCAAAGCTGTCATTACTTAGAGCCTCAAAGTCCAGCTCCTCCACATGACACACTATGTCTATCCGGTCCAGAAGAGGGGTACTTATCCTTGTCAGGTATTTTTTTACCTCACCCTTTGAGCAGATACATTTTTCACCCGGATAATACCCGCATTTACAGGGATTCATGGCCGCTACAAGGAGAAAGTCCGCCGGATATGTATAGTTCCCTGATGTTCTGGAGATATGTATTTCCCTGTCTTCAAGAGGCTGCCTCAGTATCTCCAGTACATTTCTGTCAAATTCCGGAAGTTCATCCAAAAACAGCACGCCTCTGTGCGACAGGGAGACATCCCCGGGTTTGGGTATCCTGCCGCCGCCTGAGAGAGCCTGGGCTGACACGGTGTGATGGGGGCTTATGAATGGACGCTCCTTAACAACACCGTCCGACCCCAGAATTCCCGCAATACTGTGGATCGCGGTGATCTCCATGCATTCCTCCGGTGTAAGCGAGGGCAATATTGAGGGCAGGCACTTGGCCATCATGCTCTTTCCGCCCCCCGGAGGACCCGTCATCAGGATATTATGCATACCGGAGGCCGCAGCTTCCAATGCTCTCTTTGCAGTCCTCTGGCTTTTTATCATGGAAAAATCATTAGTACATTTCCTCTCCCCCTTCAGTACCTCTTTAAGGTCTATACTGGTTGCTTTAAGATCAGTCTCCCCTCTTAAATACCCGAAGGTCTCTTCAAGGCTTCCAACGCCGATAACCTCTATTCCTTCGACAGCACCGCCCTCCCTTGCGTTTTCCTCAGGAAGCACAAATCTCCTGTAGCCCTTTTCCCTGGCTTTCATCACCATGGGAAGTATGCCGTTCACCCTTGTCACCTTTCCCGACAGGCTGAGCTCCCCGGCGATGACCGTACCCTCAAGATTTTCCGGTACAATAGTCCCCATGGATACCATCAGGGATACCGCCACTGGCAGATCATAGTGTGATCCCGTTTTCTTCATATCCGCAGGGCTTAAGTTTACGGTTATCCTTTTAGGAGGCAGATAATAACCGCTGTTCCTTAAGGATGTGCGTATCCGCTCCCTGGACTCCTTTACCTCGCTGCCAAGGAGTCCCACCATTTCAAAAACCGGCAGACCGCCCTCGGCGATATCTGCCTCCACCGATACTTCACAGACATTCATGCCCTGAAGCGCCATGGTATAAACAGAACTGAACATTTTAACTCCTGAAAATATAAAACTGTAATCTGGAAAAATACATGCAGAACACATGTATGTTTTAAGAACAGATAAAAAATACCACCAAAAAACAGCCATGTCAACAAAATTCTTTTATTTTATTTAATGACGTGATAAAATAGGGGTGTTGTTTTTATTCCTGTTTAACGGGAGAAGGGAACTTACTTTTTATGAAGAAACTTGGCAATACTGAACTCTCTTATTTCTGCGGACAGATGTCCATGATCATCAGAGCCGGTATCTCATCCATAGAAGGTCTGTATATGATGAGTGAAGACTCTGAAGCAACCCCGGAAGAAAAGAAACTATACAAGGATATCCAGAGAAGGCTTGAGGAAGGGGGATATTTACACACCGCTCTTGAAGGAGTGGGTGTATTTCCTTCCTATATGGTAAACATGACACGTATAGGAGAAGAAACCGGTACATTGGATAACGTAATGGAGGCCCTGAGGATCCACTATACCAGGGAAGAGGAGATACGGCAGTCCATCAAGCAGGCCGTTACCTACCCCATTGTCATGTCCGGTATGGTAATGGTGGTGATACTGGTTCTTCTTTTACAGGTAATGCCGGTGTTCCGTCAGGTATTCAGGCAGCTCGGCTCTGAAATGACAGGATTTGCGGGAGCCATGTTTGACGCCGGAGATATCATCAGACAGTATGCCATTGTTATAGTTGCTGTTTTTGCGGTACTCATGCTCATTATCATCATCTGTTTAAGGACAGAGGGCGGCAGAAAGGCCGGTATCGCTTTTCTTACACACTTCAGCTTCTTCAAAAAGCTGCGAAATGACATAAGCACCAGCCGTTTCGCTGACGGTCTTGCACTGGCGCTCCGTTCCGGCTTTTCGGCGGATTTCGGTATAGAGATGGTGGCTGAGATCATCGATGATAAGGCTTTCGTGAAAAAAATAGATAAATGTAAAGAAAGGCTTAACGAGGGCGCTCCCTTTGACGAGGCCTTAAAGGATGCGAAAATACTCTCCGGAGTTCCCGCCAGAATGATGACCATCGGAAACAGGACCGGTTCTGCGGATACAGTGATGAAGCAGATATCCGACTTAAGCCAGAGAAATATTGACAACAGCATCAACAATGCCCTGGGTACCATTGAACCGGTACTTATAGTTACTCTTTCACTGATCATCGGGGCAATACTTATGTCTGTTATATTCCCCTTCCTTGGAATGGTTTCATCCATATGAGAAAAAAAGGACAGAACAAAAAAACAATATTCACTCTCATCACTTTTGCTGCCATTATGCTGGCCTTCCTTATTTCCGTTCACATTGCGTCAAAGGGAAATGTTGAACGCCAGAAGGAAAGCCTGGAAAAAGCCATTCAGAGGGATGTTACGTACTGTTATGCCACTACGGGAAGATATCCGAAAACCCTTGACTATATTGAGAGGGTCTACGGTCTCACCTATGACAAGGAGCTATTCAGCGTTGACTATGTCGTAAAAGGAAGCCGTATTCCTCCCGAAGTAACAGTAAATCAAATTGACGATAAGGAAGGTTCAAATGGAGAACAGTAACAAAAGCAGGATAAATGACATATTCCCCATCCTGCTCTTCCTCGTATTTACACTGTCGGCACTGGGGATCGTCATGGTTTCCGTACAGATATACCAGAAGATATTAAAGCAGTCCGAAGACAGCTATGACATGGAAATTGCTGTGGCTTATGTTACTGAAAAGTTCAGGAGCCACGATTCCCTGGGAAGCATAGATGCCACGGAGTTTTCCGGCACCGACGCGCTGATCCTTACAGATCAGGTCATAGATCAGACATTTGTAACCCTGATCTATTCCTACGACGGATATTTACGTGAACTCTATGTTGAAAAGGAGCTTCTTCCGGAATGTAACGGGGAGAGCGGTACAAAAATTCTGGAAATGGACGGGTTTGAAGTGAAGAAACCTTCCGATTCCCTCTTTCACCTGAAGTTTACCGACAGAAGCGGAAAAACCATGGATACCTGCCTTTCCACCAGGAGTAAGGAGGTGACAGCGGATGAAGTTTAAGAGAAGACTTACATCAGGAGATCTCCTGCTTCTGGAGCTCGTTTTCGCCATCATCTTTTTCTGCCTTACAATGTCTGCCTCCATGGCTGTATTCGGCAATGCCTATGAAATGTCGTCAAAGGCCGAAAAACTGGATGCGGCGGTACGGGAAGCCAATTCGGCCGCAGAGATCATCCGTTCCGCAAACACTGCGGATGATATCTACTCCATGCTTCAGACAGAGGGTTTCACAGGGTCAGGAGGCGTCTATTCAAAGGAATACGGAGACGGAAAATATTCCATAAACATAATCGGCGTACAGAACGTGAACCTGTTTTCCGCTGATATTGTCTGTAAGGATACAAAAGGCACAACAGAACCAATATACGAGATCAATATAAAACATGCGTTATCTGTACAAAATCCCAAGGCTGCCAAATAATTTTCAGTAGCTCGGAATAGGAGATCATTATGGGAGATAATTCACCCAGAAACATAGGACTGCCCATGCTCATAGTCGTTCTGATGAGCATATGCCTGTTCTCATTCAGCGGTATAGCATATTCCACCGCAAGGCACAGCTATGAGCAGAGCATCAGTATGGTGGAACGTACAAAAAATTATTACGGAGCCTGCAATGAAGCGGAGGAAATGCTCTCCAGTCTTAAAGAAGTTCCGGCAGAGGGAGCCACTTATAATTTCCCCTTCGGAAGTGCAATGGATGAGGTACTTGTCTCCGTAGTCCCCGGTGAGGGAGGTACAGGATATAAGATCACAGGCTGGGTCATCGCCGATACAGCAAGCTGGGAAGCTCCGACTTCAGCCGGAGACACATCATCCGGCGGAGGCGGCGGACCTCAGGGCCCCCAGTCTCCGGATGCCGGCCCCCAGGCCCCGGCTGAATAAAGAGTTACTATTCACATCCGCTATGTTTTAGAGAATAATACAGGTTTTATATCACATCCTGATTAGAGAAAGGAGCATAAATGATACAGGAGATATTAAGGGAAGCAGTGGAACAGAAGGTTTCGGACATTTTTCTTGTGCCCGGACGTCCCGTTTCTTTCTACAAAAACGGCGTCATAACTAAAGAGGGTTTTGTAATGCTTTCCCCGGATGAGGTGGAAGAGGACGTGCGTGAGATATATGATCTTGCACACAGGGATTATTCAAGGCTTACCGACGAGGGAGATGATGACTTTTCCCTGTCTGTAGCAGGTCTTTCGAGATTCAGGGTCAGCGCATACAAACAGCGCGGGACTGCCTCCGCAGTTCTCCGTGTCATCTCCTTTACGCTGCCAAATCCCACGGACTACAGCATTCCGCAGAATATCGTAAATCTCGGAAACCAGCCTAACGGAATGGTCCTGGTGACGGGACCTGCGGGAAGCGGTAAATCCTCAACACTGGCCTGTATAATAAACCATATTAACAAGACCAAGGAATCCCACGTTATCACGCTTGAAGACCCTATAGAGTATCTGCACAGGCATGACCTGAGCATAGTGAGCCAAAGAGAGGTAGGGGTTGACACAAAGAGCTATGTGGCAGGCTTAAGGGCTGCTTTAAGACAGTGTCCCCAAGTTATACTTCTTGGAGAAATGCGTGATTTTGAGACCATTTCAGTAGCCATGACCGCAGCGGAGACAGGACACCTCCTGCTTTCAACCCTGCACACCATGGGTGCTTCCGCAACCATCAACCGTATCATAGACGTGTTCCCCGCTAACCAGCAGAGGCAGATCACGGTTCAGCTTTCTTCCGTTCTCCATGCCGTTGTTTCCCAGCAGCTCCTGCCCACGGTAAACGGCGGAGTTATACCGGCATTTGAGATCATGACCATGACCCCCGCTATCAGAAACATGATCCGGGATAACAAGGTTCACCAGATAGACGGCGTCATTTATTCCAGCCCCGATGAGAACATGGTTTCAATGGATGAAAGCATCAGCAAGCTATTAAAGGAGGGCGTGATCTCTTTAGAGACTGCCGAGCGCTATGCAGTTCATCCCGAGCGACTTAAGAAGAATTAAACTCCTGAAGGGGAAATACGTTCAGACATTTTCTCCCGGTCAATGGAAGCCTGAAGGACTTCTTCCGGGCTGACAGATGAGTTTTGATATAACCCGTATAGAGATTCATCCATGGTGATGAGACCTTTATCCGGGTTATTTTTCATATATTCGGTGATCTCCGGAATATGGTTTTCCCGTATCATCCTTCTGATCTCATTATCAATGATCAAAATCTCATAGGCAGGAATGAGGCTCCCGTCTCCGGAGCGCAAAAGCTGTCTTGAAATAATGGCACGGAGCATATTTGCAAGTCTGCGCTGCGTCTGCCTAATCTTCTGTTCCGGAAACATACTTAAAAAGGATTCCAGGGTGTCCGCCGCACTCATTGTAAAAAGAGAAGAAAAAACAAGCCTTCCTGTTTCAGCACAGGTCAAAACAAGAGAAGCCTCTTCACCGTTTCTCACCTCTCCCGCCGCTATAACATCCGGATCCTGACGGAGGGCCGAATTCAGGGCGGAGACCTTATCCACGGTATCTATTCCGATCTCTCTCTGATTAACTATGGATTCCCTGTTCTCATGGAGATACTCCACAGGATCCTCGATGGTTATTATATTGCAGGAACGGGTTCTGTTTATCCTTTCAATAAAGGATGCGATCACCGTGGTCTTCCCGGAGCCTGCAGGCCCGGTAACAAGGACCAGTCCTCTTTTTTCCTCACATACCTTTATTGCACGGAAGGGAATTCCCAGGCTTTCGGGATCCGGGATATCCCCGTCCACCAGCCTCATGGTAACAGTGATGAATCCCCTCTGTTTATAGGCATTCACCCTTACCCTTCCCACGTTTTCAATGGTAACAGAAGTATCTATTACGGAGTTTTTTTCAAAGATCTCCCTCTGATCGGGAGCCATGATATTAAGAAGGACCTCAAGCGTATCGCCCGGGGTCATCTCTGGAAAAGCCGTTTTGACGAGATCACCGTTTATCCTGTATGCCGGTGATGCTCCCACAGCAAAATGTATGTCGGAAGCGCCCTTTGAAGCAGCATCCCTTAAAAGTGCATTAAGATCAAACCTCATTATTACATTATTCCACCAGGGCAGAAGGATCTATAGCCTCCATAGGCTCTTCCTTACTATCCTTCTTGCCTCCGAACATGGATTCCATGGCACCTCTGTCAATTGACACTCTGTTGTCCATGGTCTTCATGACATCCTTAACATCCAGGTTTCCGTATATCAGTTCCTGTCCCAGATCCACAATGGAATTATCGGAGAATGTAAGCACCACAGGCTTAAGAACATTCCGGGGGTTCTCCGAGATCACAAGCCCTTTCTCACCGTTTGTAAGCTCAACGGTACATCCGGGCACCAGAAGATTTATGCTGTCAACAAGGGCATCTACCACAATGGAATCATATTCGTCCGGATGCTCCAGAAGATATCTGACTGCTGATATCTCTGAGGTTGGCTCTGCATGCTCGTTCATGGCAGTGATGGAATCGAATTTATCAGCGACCATAAGGATCTTTGCCCCCACTGACATCTTGGCTTTGGGATCCACATTTCCTTTTCTGACCGCCACAAGCTGTCTCTGTGCCTGCTGCGCTATACGCCTTATATTGGGGGAAGACTCAAATGTATGCTCTATGTACTGGAAGCCCAGCGCCTCATATTTGGAGATGGCATCCATATCCTGCTCACTGAGCTTGCCGTTATTCTTTTCTATCTCCTGGGGAATATCCAGCTTCCCTATATCATGTAACAGAGCACTGGTAATGGTTTCATTCTGCTCTGTAAGCTTGATATTCATTTTATGGGAAATAATGGCGCAAAGTATTGCCACATTAAGACAATGCTTGTAATGCTTGTCTTCCTGACTGCGGAGTGACTGGACAAAATTAATCTTGTGATCCAGTCTGCCGTAATTCTTTATAATCTGCGAAACAAGGGATGGTATACCCGGAGCCTTATTCTTTTCCCTTATACTCTTCCACTCATCCTGAATGGTAAAAGTGGACACAGTCTGAAATTTCTCAAAGAGTATGTCTTCCTCGCTTAAGGGCGGCAGGGGTTCTGCCGGTTCCAGAATATAGAGACCGATTATATTGAAATTGTGTACGGATTCTATACCCTGTCTTGTAAGCTTGGAATCCCTTTCATACAAAAGCACACCCTTTTTATCATAAATGGGCTTTGCCAGTCTCATTCCCTCTTTCAGATCAGCCTGTTTAACAAAAATCATAATCTTATTCCACGCCCTTGTTTACTTTAAGTAACATCCTTTCAAATTCATCCAGGCACACGGGCTTGGAATAATAATATCCCTGGGCTATATCACAGTTAATAGCCTTAAGGAAATCCACCTGATCCTTTGTCTCCACTCCTTCAGCAATGACAACAAGTCCCAGCTGTTTTGACATGGTGACGGAATTCTCTATGATGATCCTGCCTCTCTTCGTGGACATTATCTCATCCACAAAGTACCTGTCTATCTTTATTACATCCACGGGAGCTTCCCGCAGCATATTGAGGGATGAATAGCCCGAACCGAAATCATCCATTTCTATAATGAATCCCTCTGCCTTCAGAGCGTTCATAAGCTCATAGAGCTTCTCCACATCCTGGGTGAAAAGGGTTTCAGTAATCTCAAGCTCCAGATTCCTGGTATCTATACCATACTTTGATGTAAGCCCCACAAGAGTATCGATAAGATTTGTACTTCCCACATGATACCTGGAAATATTGACGGAAATAGGAACAGTAACATCCTTTTCCTTGAGTCTTGAAAGATATTCTGCCGCCGTGGCCCACATATATTCATCCAGCTTCTTTATAAAGCCGTTGGTTTCAAAATAGGGCAGGAACTCACCGGGAAGCCTTAAGCCGCCGGTGGGATGCAGCCATCTGACAAGTGCCTCCGCACCGCAGATCTTTTCATTCTTCAGATCGATCTTGGGCTGTAGATACATAACAAACTCATGGTTATCAAGAGCCGTCTGCATCTCACTCTCCATCTGGGAGAGCCTTCTCTGCATGAGCCTTATCTTGTCGTCATATATTGCAAAGTTACTGAGCATATTGCCCTTGATATCCTTCTTTGCAAGGCGGGCTCTGTCACACATAAGCCGTATGGCAACGTCTCTGTTCGTGATCTTATATATACCAAAGCTCAATGTGGAGCCGCAGAGCTTTGCTTCCTCAAAATCAAATAAGGAATCCACTTTTCTGATATATTCGATGATATCCTGATCCTTCTTATACTCGATAAGAATAGAGAACATATCCGCTTCATACCTGCCGGCTATACCGTTTTCCGGAAGGCTTTCCCTTATGGCCTGTCCCATGGCTATAAGACACTTGTTTCCGGTATCCACCCCGAAACGGTCGTTGATTATCCGGAAATGCTCTATATCCATTCCGACTATCGCAAATTCCGTATCAGCTTCCAGATGTATCCTCTCGGAAACATTCCTGTAGAACGCCTCCGCGTTGTACAGACTGGTTAAGGAATCGTAATCCGCCCTGAATTCCAGCTCGGCCTTGACCTCCATTTCGTTATTAACATCCTGGAGTATGCCGGTTACCCGCACCAGCTGGTTATTTAAACCATTTAAGGTCTGTACCGTGATGGTATACCATCTGGCCACATCATGCCTGTTAATGAGCCTTACGGTGATCTTGTTGGTATTGGGCTGGTTCTTGACGTTTTCAAGGAAATGATCATATTTTGCCCTGTCATCTTCTGCAGTCTTTAAGCTCTCAAGAAGAGACCAGGCATCGTCCTTCATATCCGGAGTAAGAACGAACATATCCTCAAAGGTGGAACATATATAATAGCTGTGCTCCGGCGCATTGTACTCAAATACATAAATGCCCGTAAGCTCATTTACGTGCTCATACCTCTCATTGTCCCGGGCCAGCTCGCTTAAGAAGACGTTGTTGTCCACCATGGCCTTGTATTTATTCTCCACGGCGGCAGCCCTTGCTATGTCCTTCTTAATATCATTAATATCCCTGGCAGTGATAAATACCAGTTCATCTTCCTCGGAATCCTTCATGGGAAGGAATACAGTATTGATATCATACCAGTGGAAGGTGCCGTCCTGATTAAGGAAACGTACCTGCCTGTGGAGCTCGGACTCTCCCTTTTTCCTGGATTCCCTGAAATATCCGGGATCGGTAACATAGAGGAAATCCTCCCTGTCATCATAATAGATAACGTGATCCAGGAACTGCTTCCTAAGCTTCTCATAATCCGCCACATGGTTTTCAAGAACATACATTATGTTCTCTTCCCTGACCCTGGTGCACTTATTCCTGGTGATATTTATCTCCCAGATGAGATCAGAAGCCTTGTATATGGCATCATTGAAACGCTCCATACTCTTCCGGATGTGCTGCATTTCGGCTTTCATGTCTTCATTGACATCCAGAAGCACATAGGCTTTCTTTCTGTTACCCGTGGAAATACGTGTGATCCTGGTGCGGAGCGTAGTACGCAGATATGGAGAATAAACATCCGTATCCATGGATGAAACCCCGTCATCCAAAAGCTTTATCGGGCAGTCGGTACATGGCTCTTTTCTGCCCTTCAGCACCTCATAGCAGAAACCCGTGGTCTTTTCGGGATCCCTTTCCAGCAGGGCGTCATTCATATAGAGAAGGCTGTAGCTCTCATCAACTGCATAGGCAAGGGACATAATGGGATCAAGAACGCTCTTTATAAGCCTGATATCACTCAGATCCTCAGGCTTATCGCTTAAGTCCTTCCGCCCCTTCATAACAGTATCGTAGATCACGAGCCCGCCTTTGCCTTCTTTGGCAGCTTCCTTTACGGCAGTCCCGGCTTTTTCGAGCATGGCGTCATAATCGGTTATACTGTCGTCCGAAACGATGGCCACACCGATATTTACAACGTTGTCCAGACTTTCCACAAATGAATTTGTCCAGAGGTTTTTAATGGCTCTGCAGAAGTAAGTGGACTTATCCGCCACTATCCCGGCATCTGTGACACCCCTCATATAAATGACAAATTTATTTTTATCAAGTCTTCCGATGATATCACTGGCCCTGAGTGACCTTCTGAATATCCTGGAAATGTCAATGATCAGCGAATCCGCCCTTTCTCCGCCTTCTTCCTCCACCAGCCTTAAATAGCCCGGCAGCTCCACAAGGATAAGATTCGGTATCTCCCCGACCTTCCTTTCGTCACATGCGATGTTAAGCTTCTGGCGGAACTCTTTACTGCTGTCAAGACCGGTGAGCTCATCAGCCACGCTCCTGACCTCGGAGCCCTCAACCTCATCATCCAGATCCACTTTTTTATAGGTACCGTAAAGAAGGGCAGGCCTGTTATTCTCATCCATAATGGTCTTGCCGCTTACCTTGTACCATTTAAATGCGCCGCTGAAATCCATGCACCTGAAAAACTCCCTGCGTCCGGGAGAATCATAGCGCATGGGTCTGAAAAAAGTGATGGCACGCTTAACATCGTCGGGACAGACCTTCCCGGCGATCTCAAGTGATTCGCTGTAGTTAGATATTTTGACCTGACAGGGAATGAATTTCGCAACATTTCGCGAAAAACTCATTACGTCAGACTGTATATCATATTCAAATACAATTGTTTCCATTCAGGATAACCCCACAAAAATTCTATTCTATTTTATCAGTAACTATAAGCTTTGGCAATTGATATTATGCCCAAAATCACCCCATGTTTTTTTGTTATTTCAAAAAGCGGGCAAGGAGGACATTGGAGACATCCAGCCCCTTCTCCGTATAATAATACCTTCCGTCTTCGTATCTCATAAAACCCTGCCGTATCTGCTCACGGATCTCAGGATAGAAAACCGAAAGCAGACTGCATCCGAATGAAGATAAAAAATCCTCTTCAGATACTCCCCGGCACTGCCTCAGGCCTAAAAACATAAATTCCTCCATGGCTTCTCTTTCAGATAACATATGATCTTCTTTGAGGATATGTCCCGGAGAAACCATATAGTCCATATCATCCGTGTTGGCAAATCTCCTGTTTCCCGTAAGAGAAGCGGCGCTGAGACCAAAGCCCCTGTAATCACCCCTGTTCCAGTAGTTCTGATTATGTCTGCATTCCTTCCCCGCCCGGGAATAATTCGATATTTCATAACGCTTGTAACTTGCCGATTCCAGCATGTTTCTCACCAGTCTGTCATTTTCACACTGCTGATCCTCATCAGGAATATCGGTCATTATTTTATCTTCATATTCCCTGTAAAACTCGGTTCCGGGCTCCAGTATCAATGAATATACCGAAATATGTCCGGGTTCCAGGCTTATGGCGCTCTCCAGGCTGTATTCCAGATCCTTAACACTCTCTCCCGGAAGGGATGATATAAGATCCAGATTAACATTATCAAATCCGGCATTTCGTATCATATCGTACGTTATCAATATATCTTCCCTGTTATGTATCCTTCCCAGACGTTTCAGGCTTTTATCATTAAAGGACTGGCATCCGACACTTATCCTGTTTATCCCGGCTTCACGGTAGATCTTCAACGCTTCCGGTACGGCAGTTCCCGGATTAAGCTCCATGGATATCTCAGCATCGGGATCGATACGGTATTTCCTCCGGAGCTCTTCCATAAGACTGTATATAAAAACAGGCGGTACACTTGATGGTGTGCCGCCTCCTATATATATCGTGGGTACTTTCCTCCCCTCCGTGGCGGTTTCTTCCCTTATCTCCTTAAATAAAGAGTTAAAATACTTTTTCTTCCTGTCATTCCTGCCTTCAAAAGAGGGAAAATCACAATATCTGCATTTTCTCACACAAAAAGGGATATGGACATAGATGCCTATACTGCCATCCATAATCTTTCCTCAGTCTTCGCTGTCAAGCTTCAGA
>CAMJPM010000093.1 GCA_946407725.1 uncultured Lachnospiraceae bacterium | reverse complement strand
GGATGGCGTGGATTTTACCGATGCGGCATCTAAAACCACCACCTTCATATTGCCCACGAAGGCAGTCACTGTTAAGGCTGTCTACAGGGATATGGACACCGTGGCAGCTCCGGTATTCAGCCCTGACGGCGGGAATTATACTGCAAATCAGAGCGTGTCCATCTCCTCTGCCACGGAAGGGGCTGTAATTTACTACACTGTGGACGGATCTGTTCCCACTGCTGCCGGCGTTAAGTATTCGGAGCCCATAACGGTTACAGGGGATATGACCATTAAAGCTGTTGCGGTAAAAGACGGAATGACTGACAGTACGGTTTCCGTAGCGACATATACGATAGGTTCCGAGACTCCGGTAATTACCAAATACCAGGTTACGGTAAATAACGGCTCAGGTGGCGGGGAATACGAAGAAAATGAAACCATCACAATAAAGGCGGATGATCCTGCTGAAGGAAAGGTCTTCGATAAATGGATATCAGATGACGGTGTGGAATTCGCTGATGCGGCTTCACCGGAGACCACCTTCACGATGCCCTCGATTGCCGTGACGGTTACAGCCACTTATAAGGATAAGGAAGAGAAAAATTCTGATCCGGATGATCCGGGAAAAAAGGATGATCCCGGAAATGAGGATGACCCCGGAAATGAGGATAATCCCGGACAGGATGACTCCGGAAAAGAGGTTGATCCCGGGAAAGGGGATGATCCCGTACAGGATGATCCCAAACCGGTAAACCCCGATCCCGTAAACCCGGATCCGTCAAACCCCGACTCCGGGAAGACGCCTGAACAAGTGCCCGAAAAAGTGCCTGTTTCAGACCCCTCATCTACCTATGCAGCCCCGGAAGATAACTTTGCCCCCTTGGCACCGGAATCCTCAGACGGCACCGGTGGAAGCATCAAGAATCTGAAACTCGACTTCTCCCAGGTAAAGGAGTCCGGAGTGGATCCGAACGGGCTTAAAATGACCGCTATTAACGGCTCGAAATTCACGACGAAGGCAAAGGTCAGGGATAAGAACTCCGTGCATACCGAGGGCGGCGTGAAGGCCAGGTTCAACAAGAAGGACAGCACCGTGACCATTACCTGTAAAAATACCGGAAAGGCTACATTTGATATGGAAGACGGTGGTTCCTATACAGTAGCCTTTACGGTAGAAAAGCCGAAGCCGAATAAGAGCGAAGGGAAGATGACGGCAGGCTCAGCCCCCGTCACTAAGACGATAAAAGACCTCTTCGGTACTTCGATAAACGGCGGCAAACTGACGCTCCTCAAAGAAAAGGTAAACGGACAGGCGACCCTTTCCGGCAACGCCCTTACCGTGAACCCTGCCGTGAAGGACATTATTAAACTTCAGTACCAGTATCTGAATAAGAGGTACAAGATGAGCATCAAAGTGAAATAAGGGTGATGTCCTGCATGCTCGAATACATCATTCGTATTCTATTGTGGCTGTAGGCTTCGGAGTGAAGTCATAGAGCACCCGGTTCACTCCTTTCACCTCCGAGGTTATCCTTTTCACAAGGTGCTGCATAAGGTCAAAGGGGATGTTCTCTACTTCTGCGGTCATGGCATCCTTTGTGTTTACGGCACGGATGATGACACACCATTCAAAGGACCTCTCCCCGTCCTTAATGCCCGTGGACTTGAAATCGGGAACCACAGTGAAATACTGCCATACCTTACCGGCAAGGCCGTTCTTTTCAAATTCTTCACGTAAAATGGCATCCGCTTCCCTGACTGCCTCCAGGCGGTCCCTGGTGATGGCTCCGGGACAACGTACGCCGAGACCCGGTCCCGGGAAGGGCTGGCGGTAAACCATATTGTCCGGAAGTCCCAGCTGTTTTCCTACCAGGCGTACTTCGTCCTTAAAGAGTATCTTTACGGGTTCCACAAGCTCGAACTTCATGTCTTCGGGAAGTCCTCCCGCGTTATGGTGGGCCTTTATGCCCTTTTCACTTTCCAGGATATCCGGCCAGATCGTTCCCTGGGCAAGAAATTCGATCCCTTCAAGCTTCCTGGCTTCTTCCGCGAAAACTTCTATAAATTCGCTGCCTATTATCTTCCTCTTCCTCTCGGGATCAGTGACACCCGTAAGCTTATCAAGGAACCTGTCCACAGCGTCCACATAGATAAGATTTGCCTTCATCTGGTTCTTAAATACCTCTATGACCTGCTCGCTCTCACCTTTTCTGAGGAGTCCGTGATTTACGTGGACGCAGACAAGCTGCTGTCCCACTGCCCTTATGAGAAGTGCCGCCACTACCGAAGAATCAACGCCTCCGGAAAGCGCCAGCAGGACCTTTTTGTCCCCCACCTGCTCCTTCAGGGCTGCAAGCTGCTCCTCAATAAAAGCGTCCGCCAGCTCCGGCGTGGTGATACGTGTCATGTCATCCGGTCTTCTGTCATTTGTCATAGCTCTCTACTCCTCCTTTTATTTTCAACCTGTTTATCTATTCTAACATAAGATTGCCATAATACAATAATTCCTGCTTACCCACACAGGCATCATTCATTCCGGATTGGAAAGCTCTGCCGTCTTCTTTTATTCCAAAAATATATCCCTGCCGTAATAAATGCTCCGGAAAAAACAGTAACCCCCGCTCCGGCTCGGATATAATCCCTGTCGGAAAGTCCGAGAAAAAGCATGATATCCGGATGGAAAAAAACTATCCCGTAAACAGCAGCTGACAGCAGCGCCGGCACGAAGGCAAGGAGCAGAAAAAGGGGGTTTTCCTTTTTTTCCTCTCCCTCTTCTTTATCAGACATCTCCTCCAGATAATAATTGCCCTCCCTTTGCTGCTCATGATCCGGAACCTCAGTCCTGATGTACTCCCCATCCATATTCCCTTCGCCGTAGACTTCCGTCTCCGTTCCCGCCTCCTCATTTTCCTCATTATTTCCGCAGCTCTTATATAGATCCTCACTGCCTAAAAGCTCCGTGGGCAGTATTATTCCGTCACATATACGATCAAACCATGCATACGCCGTCTTGACTGCGTTTTCATCATTTTTATCCACGCAGTCCATGAGAAACTGTCCCAGAAGTATAACCCCTTCCTTCTCCTTACCCTTTCCGGGATAATAACAGAATACCGGCTCCTCCTTTTCCATATCCCAGAAAATCTGATCCGGATCCATTAGCAGATCATTGATATCCAGCAGATATTTTTCAAGCTCTGCGGAAACGGAAACAAGGCCCGAAAGAAGCTTTTTCATTTCCCCAAAAGACATGGATCTCCCGTCAAATACTTTTTTCAGCGTCTGATAAGAACCCATATCATAACAGTAAAAGGATTCTCCATTTAAATAGCGGATATTAATAACTGCAGTTCCTTTTATCCTGTTCTTTACAGCCATCTTCTCCTTGAAGGATTTTTTTCCATCACTGTTCCGCTTTACCACCATGGTCCGTTTGTTAAGATCCTGTCTGAATTCAGCTTCCATACTTCTGTATTATCCTCCTCATGTTGATCGTTCAGTGGCTGACATGTTCTTCCACCAGACGGCATTCCCTTATGAATTCCGCCGGATCAAGCCGGCTGCTTTTTGCCTTTACCGTGATCTCTGCACCATCATCATTTATTCCCGGAACGGCTATAAGTCCCCCCGGAATGATAAAATCCCCGGTTATGGTCACTTTTATCTCTTTGGCATCAACATCTATATCCATCCCTGTGATCTTCGTGGAGAGCAGCCGTCCCTCTGTTTCCCTTTCACAGGTTTCCCGGACCTTTGATACGATATCGGTTCCGGGGCCTGTGATCTCGCTGCCCCTTATGGCAGACTCTATCGCTGCTGCATTCATCACTGCCCTGTCATGAATAAAGAAAGCCGCATATATAACTAGAACTATAACAGCCAGAATAAAAGGGAAGATAAGGGACGCTTCTACCGTAAAAGATCCTTTTTTTCTCACAATATTTCTCCTATTCCCGTAATGATGAATGAGATAAATAAAAACGGTGCAAAGGGCAGTTCGTAATCTCTCCGGCATCTCTTAAAAAGCAGGACCCCCACGGAAGCCGCCGCCGATAAAAAAAGAGCCGTCATCAACATTCGAAGGTTTCCAAAAAAGCCTTGAAAAAAAGCCGTAACCATCAGGATCAGTCCGTCGCCCTCTCCCACAGCCCCTTTTGAAGCCTTTGATATCAACAAAATCATGAGCCCCAAAAGTATGCCCAAAGCAGCGTTAAACAGAGCTTCCCGTCCTGAAAGCGCGCATGATACTGCTCCCGCTGCCATCAGTAACAGCGAAGGCTTTACATATATCTCTTTTCTCTTTATGTCCGTATAAGAGCAAAACCCCAGATACATTCCCGTGATCAGATTTTCAGTCATTTCTTTTCTATGCCGCCCCTTTCATCAGTAAATTATCTGCTTTTCCTGCGTAATATCCCTTACCCGCATTCCGAGCAGGGTCCCTTTCCTCCCACCTTTGAAATGGGCACGGTATGGATCGTACGTTTCAGGCCGGGACAGCTTACCTTTGTATGATACCTGTCGCCATCCTCGGTAATATACAGGCACTCTTTCGTACCTCCGCCGCAGAATTCACAGGGATGGTACTTTCCCCCTCCTGAATTCCTCATCTTTCCCACATTGCTCCTTTCCACAGCAGAGATATGGATATTTAAATGGCTGCAATTCCTGCTGCGGTGGAATACGGTACCGGTTTCGGTCACAAATACCATCTCCTCCTCCGTTTCACCGCTGTCTATAGCTCCGGTATTGTCATATCCCGTAAAGGCCCGGATCCTCGCCCTGTCTATAACCTTAAAACCGTTTATGCCCGGCAGACAAAAATCTGTCTTCATCTTCCATACCACATTCAGGTCTATCATCTCATCCGCGCCCATCACATTTGAATGAACAAAGGAAAGCCCGCCCGTTCCGCCAGCAGCCGGCGGTTTTCCGTCATAGTTCTTTCCCAGTTCCTTTATTGACATGGTCTTTCCGAGGGTAAGGGAAACGGCCTTGCTCCCTAATACCCCCGTCTTGCCGCCAAGTCCCGCACTCTTTCCCGCATAGGCATATACGCTCAGTGTTTTTGCGCTCTCCATCAGCCCGGCATTCAGACTCCCTGAAAACCTTACGGCCTCTCCCGTCATAATAAGGATCAGCACCGCAAAAATAAAAAGGGGCAGAGACAGGGCGGTTTCAACGGTAAGACTTCCTTTAAGAGAGGAGGATGCGGATAAATTCCGGATTTTTTTACACAAGGAGAAATATATACTGTTTGTTTGGGGAGATTCTTCTGTTTTTTTCATTTCATTATCACGATCTGCGAAATCCATCCGCATCCTCCTTCCTTAATAAAGTAAATTGCTTTTGCGAAGTTTCTTATTCATCTTTCATTCCACTATGGGTTCATAGGAATAATCTCTTCTGATAGTAAAGGTGTATCCGGCCTTTGCATCCAGCACCACATCCGCCATGGCATAGTCGATACAGGCATCCATACGAAAACCCTTATTCCCATTCTTTGTCCTCATATTCATCTCTATCACATCCATGGCGCGCATCACCTTTTTATCCTTATTCCCGGCAGCTAAAAGCATTGTGAGATAATCTCCGTAATCGAGACCTTTTCCGGTTCCTGCTCCTGATACCGGAAGCTTTAAGAAAAGCACCAGCTGTCCGATATGCTGTATACTGAATTCATCTCCGGTTTTCATAAGAGGGACCTTTCCTCCCTTTAAAAGGGTTCTCACATCTACCACGCTTTCCGCAAATCCCCAGGTAAAAAGCAGCATATCAGTAAGGGGATCGACGATCTCGGGATTGCATAAAATAAAAGCAACTACCCCGGCCAGGGTCTTGCACTGTGCTTTTTTTGAGCTGTCCTTAAATACCGCCATTGTGTCAGCTGCCTCCCTTATGGTGAAAAGCTTAAAGACCGTATCCCGGAAATTAGCCTGATCCGTGTTCTTCCCGTTTAATATGTATTCCAGCTCGTATGAACAGGAGCTGTGGGAAAGATCATTGATAAAAGAACTCATCTTCCATCTTAAATACTGATCAAAAAGCAGCTCGTTCTGCACGGAATCCGGATTGGAATCCGGCCTTATGACACCGTCTCCCTTCACAAGAGTTCTGTGTGACGCGGTATTCTTAAGATCCAGCTTTTTATCCGAAACCGCGATGCCGTCAGAAACCAGCGTTTCTATTATTCCCGGCCTCTCGTCATATACCTCGTCCACCGGACATTTATTTACCTTGAGATCCACTCCCTTCAGCTTCTTTTCAACCTTTGCTCTCCTCTTGTCCACGTCATATTCATCTATTCCGCTCTTTTCATAATCCTTAACGTTGTCTGCTATCTTCTTTGCCACTCCCATGCCAAAATGATCCTTTACCGCATGGATGGCCTGTCTCTTAAATTCCCGGCCTCCCTGATCAGATGCGTAGGAATACATGGTAATGCCTGCATCCTTAACATCCATAGCCATCATCTCATCCAATCCGAAGGACAGTATTCCCTTCCCCGGACGGGAGTTATACCGGATGTACTTTTTCAGATGATCCTCTGTGGCGGTGATATCCGCTTTTTTTGTTCCATAGGTGGTATCTATGAAGAGGAGATCATAGTCTTTCAGCAAATCCCTGTTGTATTCCGCAAATATCGACATCAATCCCATCTGCATGACCATTTCCGTTCTCATTCTCAGCGCACTGTATCTCGCGCTCTCTATAATTGCCAGTGTCAGCGACAGGATTACAGTCAATGTAAGACTTAAATAAACAGTTATCGTTCCCCTCTTCATAGTATCCTCCGTTTTGATCCTTTAGATCGATGTTGCTTTGGTGTTGATTGTCTTAAAGATCTTGTTTACGAGATTTGTCAGCTGTGTCTTGAAAATGATCACAAGAGAGATAAGAACTACCAGAATAAGAATCATTTCAACAGTGCCGATGGCATCCTCTTCCATAAGAAAACGCTTAAACATTTCTTTTCCTCCTTTCTTTGGGATTTATATAAAAGCCGTTTGTAACTGTTCAGAACAGTCACTTGCGGAACCGCAAGTGGAAAACCAAGGCATTTTGGCATTGCCTCAAAGGTTTACAGCTTTTATTTCAGATTGAAAATGACAGGAATGCCGGCAGGATCACTATTATCATCACTACCATAAGCATTATCCCCATGGGCAGAAGCAGCTTTGTTCCCGCCTCTTCACCGGCTTTTTTCGCATTGGCTTTTCTTTCTTCAAAAGCATCCTTCGCTTCCGCCTCCAGCGCTTCCATAAGTCCGGCATTGCCCTTTTGCAGATTCTGGGAAAGAAGTGTACCAAGCTTTGTGTATCTGCGGATGCCCGAGCGGGCCCCGAAATTCTGATATGCCTGGGACTCGGTTACTCCGCCCTTCATTTCCCTTAAGGTCACGAGCATTTCCTCAAAGGCATACCGCCTGACAGTCCTTCCCTCCTGAAGCCTTTTTTCGTAATCAGAGGCAATCCTTTCAAAAGCCCCTTTTATGGTCATTCCGGAAAAAAAGAACAGATTGAGCCTGCTCACTATATCCGGATAATCAGTCAACATCTCCTTTTCCCTTATGCTTATCAATTTGTTCAGATCCCTGTCTCTGCCGCACCATACTCCGATGGCACATACCGCGGCCATCACCAGGATAAGCACAAAGGCCGGACTATCGGCGTTTCTGTAGCTTATAATGCTGTCCCCTATCCTTTCAGGCAGGATCAGCTTATCGGAAGACAGAGTAAGGGCATCATATTTCAGTATCTTTTTTTGTACTATATCCCTTATCTTTCCTACCGTATCCTTATGTCTCGGAAAAACCAGCACGGGAATCTCATAGTCTGCATAGCGTCCCATATAGCTTAAGGACGCTGTCAGGATCACCGGCGTTCCGTTTACATCCGTCACTTCCTCCTGAATGACCCCGTTACTGTCAAGAGCTTCATAATTATCCGAAGACCATTCGATATTCACAGGATAGTCTTCCGCCATGTCAATAAGGTCCAGATCATATTCCACCTGCTCCAGGGAACTGTTTTCCCCAAGTATCCGTTCCGGAAGATTTTTTCCCGTTTCCTCAAAGATCCTTAAGGTCTCCTCTTCGGTATAACAGCGCTCTCTTACGGTAATCCCGATAGGCTCTTCTATTTCCTTTCCGTCAATATCCGCAATAATATTGACCGTCCTATCTCCGCCCCCGTACCCGTTTCTCTCTATGATCCCGTTCTCTATACCGCTGTCATTAAGACCCCCGGACAGAGCCGCCATAAGTGCGATTACCACTCCGAAAAACAGTATCATCAACACCTCGGCCAGCTTTTCCACCCGGTACTTTTCCGCCTTCCTGTAACCGCTGTCCGCAGGATTTAAGAGAGCCTGCTTTTTTATGATCTCGGCGTTTCCGGGGAGCTTTAGCCCCGTAATTATTAATAATGCAATTCTATTGAACAGTTTTTTCAAATCTTTTCCGCCTCTTTCGTGATCTTTTCCGCCATATAAAAGCCTGTGCCATACATGATGAGACACACCGTCATCACTGCTCTTCCGGTGATCCCGCTATACAGCGCCGATAAAAATCCCGATGACGTTAAACTCAGATAAACGATGATCACAAAGGGCACAGCCTCCATGATCCAGGTTTCATACCGTCTTGCGCTGATGGAGATATTGATCTCCCTACGGATATCTGTTTTGTCTCCTATGGTATCTGCGGCTTTTCTGATTATCCTGGTGTAATCACCGCCGCTTCTCTTTGCCGCCGAAAACACTCCGGCAAAATCCTCTATATCCACGTTTCCGCTCCGTTCAGCGAGATCCATAAGAATCTTTTCCAGGGCTTCGTTTGACCGGAGACGCCGGGTCAGCACCTTGAATTCTGTTGTGATAAGGCTGTCCCCGTAAAGTCCCTCCATGACCCTTCCGGTCTCTATAAAGGCATTTTCCACGGAATATCCTGCATTTAATGATGCAAGTACCGCCATTATGGCCTCGCGGAATTCCAGGGACAGCTCATATTTTCTCTTTTCAATGAGATTTTGCCTGACATGGCTAATAAAGAAATACTCCACCGGAATAAGAATTATAAAAAACACCGGTATGCTCCTGTAAAATGTCCAGGCGATGATCCCGTCAAGGGCAGCACCCAGAAAAAGATATATTAACAACTCCCCCGTAGAAAAGTCATATCTGTCATAGTTCAAAAAATCCGCTCCTTTCAAGCTTGTCCGTATTCATAAGCTCTCCCGTTCTTTTTAACGATCTGCCGTCATATTTAAAGATACTCTCACATCTTATTTCGCCCTCCCCATAGCCCGTGATCTCGGTGATCTCCAGTACTTTCCTGCTCTTATCCTTCAGACGCCCCAGATGGACTATGATATCCACCGCTGAAGCTATCTGTCTTCTGATTGCTGAAAGAGGCAGCTCCATACCGGCCATAAGCACCATGGTTTCCAGTCTTGAGAGCATATCCCCCGCAGAATTGGCATGGCCTGTTGACAGACTCCCGTCGTGTCCTGTATTCGCAGCCTGCAAAAAATCAAAAGCCGCACCGTCCCTGACCTCGCCCACTATGATCCGGTCGGGCCTCATTCTTAAAGAGGTCTTGATAAGATCCCTCATGGATATGGGAAGACAGCCCTCCACGTTGGCATTTCTGGTTTCAAGGCTTACAAGATTCGGTATGCCCTGGATCTGGAGCTCCGCAGAGTCTTCTATGGTGATAACCCTAGTGTCTTCCGGGATAAAGGCGGAAAGTGCATTTAAAAATGTGGTTTTTCCGCTGCCTGTGCCTCCTGAAACAAAGATGTTATATCCGCTTATCACAAGCTTTCTTAAAAAATCAACTGCTTCTGTGGTAATGGAGCCAAACCTTATGAGATCCTCCATCCTTATGGGCTTGTCGGGAAAACGCCGGATCGTTATCACCGGCCCGTTCAATGCCACGGGATTCATGACAATATTCACCCTGCACCCGGAAAGCCTTGCGTCCACTATGGGAGAAGCTTCGTTTACCACTCTGTTTGATCCCGCGGCAATCTGCTGTATCACATCCCCCAGGGTTTCCTTTGATTCAAACCGCTTATCCCAGCAAAACAGCTTTCCCTCTTTTTCCACGAAAATGTTATCCGTGCCGTTTACCATGATCTCAGTGACCTTCGGATCGTCTATCAGCGCCTGGATGACTCCCTTTTTTCTTATGGAGTCAAAAAGGTCTCCCATCAGGCTTTTCTTTTCGTCAAGACTTAAAAATACCCTTTTTCCGGTTTCCAGAATGACCCTGTTTATGATCTCCTCCACTTCTTCATCCGGGACTTCTCTTGAGAGGTCGATTTCCCTCAGTATCTCATCATGAAGTTCTCTCCTTATTACATTCAGATTCTTCATAATTTCATCCTCACATAGTCTCCAAGGGGAGATGCGGCAATTGAATAAAGATCCGGATTCAATCCCTTTACAAAGGGGATCTCTATCTTCTCGGTTTTATCAAGTATCTCTCCCATTTCCATTATCCTCAGCATCGCTTCATACTGTTCTGTTTTTGCCCTTGATACCGCATCCTCCCTGAAGGGCATGTAAATCTTCCTGCAGGAGAGAAGTATTTCCGGAAAAGCACTTACGGAATCGGATAGATCCACTACTATTTTTGAATAATCACACTTCACAAGCTCATTAAAAAACAGTATCCATGTGCTCTTATCCACTGACAGGATATCAAGCGGAGAAATCACCGGAGGGATATAATCCATCATTCCTGCCTTTTCCACAAGACTTGCAAGCTTACAGGGGAAATTCCTTTTTTTCTGGCTGATATAGAAAATGAGATCCGAAAGATCAGACATGTAGTTCTTTTTTAAGAGCTGGTTAAAACCCGAGAATTCTTCAAGATTAAGATACAGCACCTTTTCTTTTTCCGAAAGGATCTCCCCCAGGGCAAATGCAAAGGATGTCCGGAAACACCGTCTCACCGGGGAATAAACTCCTATGATCTCGGTATTAATGTGACTCACTATACATTCCTCTGTCATGGGACTGTCGGCGTAGTAACACATCACCTCCCGCATGATATTTTCATAGGACTGGTACTTGCATATCTTTTTATGTCCCTTATTATTTACTGAGCTGTCGTCCTCCGATAAGATCATCATCTCTCCGGGATTGCAGGCTTCCAGCTCTTCATCCAGATCCTCCTCCGTTATCAGAAGGATGTCTACGGGATATTCGTTAATAAAGTCCTTCAGTTTCTGTCTGTCTGTAAAACCCTGTATCTCCAGCGGAACGGATCTTCTGTCGCTTAAGTAGCTCATAAGCTTTGTAACATATTCCTCATCCCTGTCGAATACTGCCAGTGTATTTTTCTTCATTTCATCACCCCCTGTTTCTTAGAACCGCCACTGCTATCCCCATACTTACCGGCACCGCCATGGGGATTCTAAGATCCCTTACTCCCCTTATGCCTCTCTTTCCAATGATCATTACCAGAAGCGTCATCAGACTGAATACACCCGCCGGAATAAGGGAACGGTACAGTACAACATGTCCCGTATATACCGCTGCGGTCATTATGAATTTGATATCCCCTGCTCCCAGGTATCCCGCTGCATAAAATGAATACAGCAGTGTAAATACCAGAACGGCCGTCAGTATACCGTCTGCCGCGCCTGAAGCTCCTCTGTCAACAAAGCTTAAAAACAGTCCCGGAACCAGGAATAAAATAATCATTCTGTTGCTGACACGGCGGTACTTAAGATCTGAAACGGCTGCGGCTGCAAGGAAAATAAATAAAACAGCTTTTTCCATTTTTTTTGTACCTTGATATAGATTTTTAATTCAATTTGGAAAAATGAATTATTGAAAACAACTCTTTCTGCCGAACGGCAAATATGCTTTAGAGATGTTGAAGAAGACAATACACCAATCGGGCTGATTTGTCCAGCCCGATTTTTGTATTTATTTTGAAACATTTTTCGTTTTTTCGTTATTTCGTTCCGAAAATCCTGTCTCCGGCGTCTCCAAGTCCGGGACAGATGTATGCGTCCTTATTCAGCTGCCTGTCCAGATGTCCGATATAGATCTGAACATCGGGATGGGCCTCGGTCAGCGCTTTCACTCCCTCGGGGGCAGCTATGATACACATGAATTTGATCTTTACTCCGCCCTTTTCCTTAATGAATTTTATGGCGTCAATGGCGGAACCGCCTGTAGCCAGCATGGGATCCGTAACAATAATGGTCCTCTCATTTATGGGAGCAGGCAGTTTGCAATAATAGGAATGGGGCTTATGGGTCTCCTCATCCCTGTAAAGACCTATGTGGCCAACCTTCGCAGCCGGCAGCAGGTTTAAGATACCGTCAGTCATACCGAGACCGGCTCTTAAAATAGGCACAACAGCCTGTTTTCTGCCCGCGAGCACAGGTGAAACCGTCTTTTCAATGGGTGTTTCCACCTCTATATCCCCTAATTCCAGATCACGAAGGGCCTCATATCCCATGAGCATTGCGATCTCATTCACCAGCTGGCGGAATTCCGCGGTACCCGTAGTCTTGTCCCTGAGCCTTGTGATCTTATGCTGGATCAAAGGATGGTCAATGATTATCACATTTTCATTTTTCTCGAACTCCTGCATTTCCCCTGTTTTCCTTTCTCGTCATAAATCATGATATGAGGGTCGTAAGGTCTTTTGCCCTCATTGCCATTAATCAAAAAGAATGCCGTCAGAACCGTTCCAGCTCAGACGGCAAATACTCCGGATGAAAGCTAAAGTTTTTCAGCTGCTGAACATATAAGCAACCGTGATTTTACCATTTTCAACGTAGCTTGAGATACCGATCTTGGTGAACTTATCGAAGACCATATTGTCATAGTGGGTCGGGGAGGCTACAAGATCCTTGAACATGATCTCCGCTGCCTCAGCCGGATCCTCAGTTCCTGTGACATATGACAGATTTTCCCCTCTCCATTTGTCTGCGGGTATCATATCTGCTCCCTGCTGTCCGTTGGGCCGTGTATGGCTCCATTTTCCGGAAGCCTCCTGGGAACGGATATTC
>CAMJPM010000092.1 GCA_946407725.1 uncultured Lachnospiraceae bacterium | reverse complement strand
TAAACTATGTGAATTTTCCTCATTGGAAACTTGCGTAAATGTTTTAAGATTCATCCGGGGGGACATACAGACCCGTGAACAGATTGCAGATGCTATACAGGCCATCAAGAGCATTGATGCAACGGGAAACTCTGACGAGTGAGCTTGTCCGGGTAAATATAAAAGGGAATAAATCCATTTATGCCCTTTTACAAAAAAGATTGTGATAAATGACAATTGAAAATGTTAGATGCCCGGTGCTATAATGACCTTAACAAGAGAGCCGAACGCTGGGTGCAGTCCAGCCGCCGGCGGTTTACGAGTTACTTAAGAAAAGTAGCACCTTAGCCGTCCAAGCAGAGGGTGCTACTTTTTGTGTACAAGAGCAATTATAGCGCAAAGCATGATTACGAATGTAAAAATCTCCATCCAGGTCATAGCACCTACCTACCTTTCTTTTGCAAGTCCGGCGGCAGACGTAACACCCCATCGGCTCCCCTGTTAAGATCAATATAGCAGTGATCCGCTACATATCAGATCAAATTATTCACCGTTATTATCCCGGTCAATCTTCTCATCAGCTGCATCAATAAAAAACTGATTTAGGGAAGATCCAACAGAGGCGGCATAAATTTTATAATAATCCTTGCGTCCTTTGGGAACACGGATTTGTATATTATCAACTTTTTCAGCATGATATTTTGCAACAGCTTTTCTTTGAGCTTCAGAGCTGCCTTTATATGTGCTTTTCTTTTCAGACATAGAAGATAGATCCTTTCTGAAAAGGTCAATCCATTTTTGGATATACCTTTTCCACACTACGATAAAAGTATATCAAAAATCAATATATGCATCCATAGATAAAAAAAACAAATATAAGCATACACATTTGTAAAAATTGTCAATAGAGATATAAGCATACACATATTATAATATCATCAACACCAAAACAGAAAGCGAGGTGATACATCATAAAGCAATAAAAAGGGCGTAACCGCTGCAACGGATGCGCCCAGGTAACCCGGAAACTGTCAAATTAACGGGATATTTATATTATATCCCTAATGCCGTGAATGGCAAGAAAGGACAACATGAAGATAGATATTGAACAGGCTTTAGAACTCTATAACCGTGAGGGTAAAGAGTGTTTTGACGAGATGAAAGTATCGAAAATAATGAAAATTCATAGCATGGCAAATTGTATTTTTGACTTGATGGATCTTTCATTAAAAATCGGTTGGGCTGTTGGATATAAGGCCGGGAAAAGGGGGAAGAAATGAGTATTTTTGATTATGACTTTATGAAACTTTACTCGGAAAATGAGAGGATCCGATTATTTCCCCGGTTTGTACGGCGCATTGATGCAGAAATAGCAGAGAAAAACCGGGAAATCAGACAGGGGACAGGAAAGGCGGTAAAGGATGAAAAAGAGATCGGACGGACGGTATAAGCGCACATTCACATTTAACGGGCGGCAGTATTCTGTATATGGTTATTCAAAAAAAGAACTGGATCAGAAAGAGCATGAAAAGCGCATAGAGCTTGAAAGCCGGAAAGAGCATCACGACAACCCAACATTAAACGAGTATCATACACTTTGGACGGATGCAAGGCGGGGGACGGTGAAAGAATCAACGCTGCGTTGTCAGCATTTTCAATATGAATCGTGTGCTGGTGTTATTCTATCCAACGGTTTAAGGCTTGGGGATATGAAATTGAAAGAGATTAACCCGGATGATATAAGAGAGGTGCAGCGGGAATTGTCAGAGGGTGATAATATCTCCCAGACCGTTAATGATAAGCTCGCTGTACTGTCTCATATCTTCAATACGGCTGTTAAAGAGCGGAGGCTTGATTATAACCCTTGTGTAGCAGTAAAGCCCTTAAAACGGACGGAAAAGGCCGCACGTGATACACACCATAGAGCATTAACACAGAATGAACAGGAAACATTTTTTAAAGCGGCTGAAAGATCCTTTTACTATGATGTATTCAGAATAGCGGTATTGACCGGGATGCGTTGTGGTGAAATAGGGGCGTTGTATCTTTCGGATATATCCGGCGGCATGATCCACATTGAAAGAACAATCACAAAAACGGAAACAGGGGCGTATACTATCGGTGAGGATCCTAAAACGTGGCACGGACGGCGCACAATTCCATTAAATGATGATATTAAGGCCGTATTGGAGCATCAAAAGCAGATTAACAGGATGATGGATGGTGACAAAGTAACCTCTATCACGGAAAGAATTTTCAAAGCACCCGAAAGGGGATTGCTTATGGATACCCCGGCCAACAGGGAGATTAACAGGATATGTAAGCGCACCGGGATTGAAAAATTCACAATGCACGCTTTACGGGCTACTTTTGCAACCCGGTGTATTGAACAGGGGATGGATCCCCGCACGCTTCAAGAGCTTTTAGGACATGCTGATTATGGTTTGACAATGAATTTATACGGGCATGTTGTAGATGATACCAAAACGGCGGCAATGGAAAAATTAAAGATTGTTTTATGAGGATCGGCAGCGGGTGAAAAAGCCCGCTGTTTTTATTGCATATTTGGCAGATAATCATTATAATTTCTCCGGGTGTTATCTAAAACGGCAGGCGGTTCACCTTTCGCCGGAGGAAACTCCGAGAACTCCCATGATTGGAGGTGTTCGAATGGGAAATCTAACGAGAGGAAGCAGAACGCTATAAGGCGTTACAGTTAATTGCTGGGATAGTCGGTATTGTGGTTACGGTTATTAGCATTATCGTAACCGTTATCAGTATCCGGCAGAACAAAGAGATACTTAAACATCAAAAAAGCAACCGCCCCGACCAAAGGAATTAGGTTGCTTTTTTGCCTATAACCAAAGGTGAACCGTTTGCTTTACGGATAGCACCTTTATACTGATAATTTATCATAATCATTCTGATAATACAACCTTAATACTATGATAACAGGTGAAATAATATAAAAGTGGGTCAGAATTGGGGTCAAACGGTCTGAAAGTATTGAAAATACTGTGTTGTTGGAAATAGTCCCATCTTTCGCAGTTGTGTACGAAGTTGAGAACCCGGAAAACCTTGATGTTTTGATATTCCGGGGAGGCTTCGGACTAACATACTATTTTAAGAATTAGCGTGGATATCCACGCTTTTTCATTTTTTGTAAAAAAATGCCCGAAGGCAGTGAATGAATGATCACTACCTTCGGGCTTTTATGTATTCTGTTGTTATTAAAAGAACAGCCAGCGACCAATAAGGTATCCAGTGTATAAACCTGCGATGATACCGATAAGCTCCCCGACTCTGTACATGAAACTGCGCGTTGATTCAAACATAGTATGTGCTCCTTTCAAAAGGCTGATTAGTGTACGTAAATGTCAAATTGTTCACCCCATGATGATGATTTGCCTGTCCAGACCAGGAAGGATGTTTCGCTTGCGGCGATCTGTGAGCAGATGGGAAGGACACCGCCCTGGGCGGAGGGTCTGGTTCTCCGGGCAGATGGTTATGAAACGCCGTTCTATAAAAAAGATAGATGGTAGCAGTTTTACTGGATTCGCAGGTGATAATGTATATATACACGCCTGCGAATTCTTTTATTCTACTGGGATTATCTTTTGAATCTTGTCAATGAACAGATGCACAGCCGGCGAGAACACCTGATACTTCTTCCAGATAAGCGTTCCTGTTGCTTTCAGCGGCGGCGTAACAGGTCTGAAAGTAAGAGGGCTGTCCCCTGTTGTATTGATGAGCTTGTCAAAGCACAGCGCATACCCAACACCATCCTCTACCATAAGGGATGCGTTATAGATCAGGTTGTAGG
Source organism: uncultured Lachnospiraceae bacterium (assembly GCA_946407725.1). Taxonomy (GTDB): domain Bacteria; phylum Bacillota; class Clostridia; order Lachnospirales; family Lachnospiraceae; genus NK4A144. The sequence goes on along the minus strand of CAMJPM010000092.1, from coordinate 9,753 downwards.
TGGCTATGATGTGCATCCCGGACAGCCTGTCGGAGCCGGAAAAGTACGGCTCTGATGCTCTGGATATCAATATGGGGAGATCTTTCAAGTCAGACCAGCGTATAACATCTTTTTTCGCCAATTCGGAGCTTTTTGGCATAAGCAGTCCGAAACTGTCTTCTGTCGGAAGTTCTATGGCCTGGTACAGGGAATGATCTACATACGTAAATATGACGGCAAAATCAATGAGTCCGTTATTCAGCTCATCCATCAGATCCTGTGTATCTCCGCTGGTAATCTGAAACCTTATATCAGGATGTTCCTGTGAGAGCAGGCTTGCCGTGCGGGAAAGAAAATGAAATGAAGCGGATTCTCCGGCACCAATCCGCACGGTTCCGGATACATGGTTCTTAACCTGGGAGATTTCCTCTTCGGTCATCTGCATAAGACGTACCATTTCCTCTGCACGTCTGCGCAGCACCATCCCTTCTTCGGTCAACGTGATCTTGCGATTGCCACGCTCGAAAAGGGATGTTCCCAGTTCTTCTTCCAATTCCTTCATCTGGCGCGAAAGCGATGGCTGTGCCACATGAAGGGCTTCAGCGGCGGCCGAAATTGTCCCTTCCCGGACAACCGCCAGGTAGTATTGCATGGTTCGTATGTCCATTGAGGCATCCTCCTTTGCTTCTTCCTATTCAATTTTAACATAGGAGAGCATAGAAAACAAGTATTTGATTATAGGAAGAGGAGAAATTATAATATAACCATAAGCTAAAAGCAGTCGGCCAGGACCGTTACAGACAGAAAGGATGAATATCATGATGAAAGCAGAAAAACTGAACCTCGTATCCGAGTGGGACAAGACATTTCCAAAGAGCGAAAAGGTGGAACACAGCAAGGTGACCTTCGTGAACCGTTATGGGATTACGCTGGCAGCGGATATGTACGTTCCGAAGGATGCGCAGGGCAAACTTCCCGCTATCGCTGTTTCCGGACCCTTCGGCGCAGTCAAGGAACAGTCCAGCGGCCTTTACGCACAGACAATGGCGGAGAGAGGATTCCTCACGATTGCATTCGATCCGTCCTTTACCGGGGAAAGCGGAGGATATCCCCGCTATATGGCCTCCCCCGATATCAATACGGAGGACTTCCAGGCAGCGGTGGATTATCTTGTGACGAACGACAGAGTTGATCCGGATCGAGTGGGAATCATAGGAATCTGTGGGTGGGGCGGCATGGCCATCAACGCGGCGGCTCTGGATACCCGCATCAAGGCAACGGTGGCATCCACGATGTACGACATGACGAGAATCGCAGCGAAGGGCTACTTCGATTCCGCTGACAGTGAGGAGACAAGATTTGAGGCAAGAAAAACATTTAATACCCAGCGTACCGAGGATTATAAAAACGGCGAATATAAGCTTGGCGGCGGTGTTGTCGATCCCCTGCCAGAGGATGCTCCGTTCTTCGTAAAGGACTATTATGACTATTACAAGACGGATCGAGGCTATCACGCTCGGTCGCTTAATTCCAACAATGGGTGGAACGCAGTAGGAACTATGTCCTTCCTGAACCAACCGATTTTGCAGTACAGTAATGAGATCCGCAGTGCGGTACTTATCATCCACGGTGAAAAAGCCCACTCATGCTACATGGGCAAGGATGCCTATGAGAACATGATTAAGGACAGCAAGTATGCGGACAATAAGGAACTTATGATCATTCCGGATGCTGTTCATACGGATCTGTATGACGGAGGCGATAAGGATGCGATTCCGTTTGACAAGCTGGAAAGTTTCTTTATGGAACATCTGAAATAAAGGAGCTGTCATGCAAGCGGAAAATGACATCATCGAAAATCTCCGTGATACTGGATGTGACGAGAATGAGATACAGCAGATTCTGACCTGCTACCGAAACTGAGATTCTAAGAAAACAGAAAAGCTGATAGCCAGATGCCGGAAAAAACAGCTTGAGAAACTTCATGAATCACAAGTCTGCATTGACAGGCTGGATTTCTTAAGCTATCGGCTGGCAAAGGGCTGAATTGGAACGGGATGTAAATCCCTGTGATACGGATACGGAGGTTTTGAAATGGATGCAAAAATGTTAGACGGCAAGGTGGCAATCGTCTCAGGAGCAAGCTACGGCATGGGACAGACGATGGCGGAACTGTTCGCCAAAGAGGGCGCAAAGGTTGTGATGACTGCTCGCGGGCATGAAAAGCTGGATGCAGCGGTAGCGGAAATCCGTGCGAAGGGTTATGACGTGACCGGCGTTGTGGCGGATAACAAGAACCTCGATGATGTAAAGAATGTTATTCAGACGACTGTCAATGTTTATGGGGATTTGGATATCGTTATCAATAACGCCGCCATTGGGGAGCAGAAAATGATTGACGAGACGGATGACGAATGGCTGGAGCATGTCTATCAGACAAACGTGTTCGGTCCCTTCCGCTTTATCAGGGAGTCCTTGAAGATTTTTCTTCCGAAGAATGAGGGCTGCATTATCAATATTTCCTCAGTCAACGGGGATCGTCCGTTCTGCGGAGCTTCCTATACCTCGTCAAAGGGTGCGATCAATACGCTGACAAAAAATGTGGCGATGCGGCTGATAGATACGAATATCAGGATCAATGCTGTCGCTCCTGGAGCTATGGTAACGCCTGCCCATCTTGCAAACAAGGCGGGCGAACAGCCGGGAGGCGCAAAGATGCTGGAGTACAGCAAGGCGTACTGTAAAAGAGTTGAGTCAGCGTCTGAATACTTTTTTTAGATTTGCAGTAGGACAAGGAATTTTATCTGTTAATCCTATTACAGACTCTGAAGTCCCATATGTTCAGCCTGATAATGTTGAAGAACAAAGAAAATGTTGGATGGATGAAGATGAATATAAGCTGTTTAGAAAATGGCTTATGACAGTGGGGCAGACGAAGAGAAAAGCTCATCTTTATAAGTTGATAGAAATATGCGACCTTATGATATACACTGGCATGAGACGAGAAGAATTACTTGGACTTAAGTGGGATTGCTTTAATTATGAAAAAGGAACCTTGACAATTCAGGGAGTACGTGTAAAAACAAGCACAGGGGACTTGTATGAAAAAAAGACAAAGAACAGTCCCGGCTATAGAGTTTATATGCGTCACAGTTGTTGTAGCATCATGTTCAAGAAAGGAAAGAAGGAGGAGGATACTCAAGCCTGGCTTGGACATGCTGATGGCAGTACAATAACAAAAAGGGTTTATAATCATTACGGTAAGTTGCAATCTATGGATATAATGAAGGACTTTGATGATATATTTGAGTAAAATATGGATAGCATGACTTGTTAATGACAACTTTCTGACAACTTTTGGTGGTATTGAATATTAAGGAAATGACTCAAAAGCTGATAAAATGGGGACATTCGAGCAGGGGTCAGAGGGGTAAACTCTACTTTCAGTAGGTACCTTTTTCTCTGGCACCGGGTTACAATCTGTGCATGAGGGAGGTGCCATCATGCGAAGCATGATTTTAATGCACCGGCCGATGTGCCGCCGAAAGCCGTGAGGGGGCATTAACTATGGAAAGAGGTGAGAACGAATATGAACCAATATGTTACAGGCGCAGTTATTAAGGAGCTGCGGGAAAAGAACAGGATGACACAGCTTCAGTTGGCGGAAAAGCTGGGAGTAAGTGATAAAAGTGTCTCAAAATGTGCCTCTGATATAATAGGGCTAAATCGAGCAACCTAAGGAAAATCAAGGGTTTGCACGGTTGAGTCCTATTTTTAACTGTGAAAGGTTAAGATCAGGACGGACCCGTACAATCTAACCAAAGAAAGTTGAAAAGAGGATGAAGCTCCACGCCCACGGAGCGGTTCATCTTCTTTGAGTGCAGGGAAATTATGCGCAATAGGACTCTGACTGTCTGGATAGAGAAATCTGTCTGGCAGTCCGGGTCCTTTTTTCGTCAATCAGAGATAATGGAAGGAGACAAGCATATGGCAATTATGAAAAACAGAAATTTAAAGGTGATCGCCCAGAGCGGATATAAGTACCGCGAGACACCCACGATCACACTTAAGGGTCAGTGGCTGAAGGATCTCGGATTTGAGATCGGCGATTATGTTTCCGTATCCTGCGAGAACGGAACGGTAAGCTGGTTATCACGCCGGATGCCGAAAGAGCAGAACTGGTTAAAGCAGAGCAGGCTTTTATGGACAGAGAAATGAAAGCCCTTCAGAAGAGATTCGAGGCTGAAAAGGAAAAGATTCATGCTCAGTTTGTAGCTGAGAGGGAAGTGGGGTACGGTAGCGTATGAGAAGAGAAAACTTAAGCCGTCGAGGTTTATGCTTCCGACTTCTCACTATGATAAGAAAAAAGCTGATAGGGCGGTTAAGTTTATAGAGGCACTGAGACATACAAAAGGAAAATGATGTCTGGGAAAAACAGGGCTTCCTTATGGCTACACCGGGGAATGTGGTGGATTATAACCGGATTCAGCATTTTATAGAAGAGTGTGCTGAGAGATGTCACATTTTGGAGATTGCCTATGACCGTTGGAATGCCACGATGCTTGTGACGAATCTTATGGAAGAAGGACTCACTATGGTTCAGTTTGGTCAGGGTTATAAGGATATGAGTCCGGCATGTAAGGAATTCTATAAGGTGCTTATGCAAGGACGAATGGTTCACGGAGGAAACCCGGTGCTCAGATGGATGGCAGGAAACGTTGTCATTGAGACGGATGATGCCGGAAACATTAAGCTGACAAAAGCAAAATCCAAAGAGAAGATCGATGGCATTGTCGCAACTGTCATGGCTCTCGATCGCTGTGTGCGGCATGAAGCTGAACAGCAGGAAAGTGTATACGAGAGCAGAGGATTGCTTATTTTATAATGGATTATGGCAGACTTTTAATTATTGCGGCCTCAATCTTTAGTATATCAGGAAATACCAGTTTTTTTCCTTGGCGTTGAAGTGCCAATACACGCCTTGCTTTTGATATAAGTTCACTCTCAAGAATACCACTTATTCTAACAGGAATATTGGTGGCTGAATCAACATATTCATTGTTGATATATTTAGATGAAGTAGGGCACATATTTTGGATAAGAAAAGCTTTTTCATGTCCAAGAACTTTACCGAATACGATGGTATCACGTTTCCTATATTTGGCTATTTTGTTGTTGTAAATCCTATGGAACTTATTTGTTTGTGAAGAAAAGGGAATCATCCAATATAGGCCTTTGCTATTGCTATCTTCAAAGGCATAAAAACAGGGACGGTTATGTTCCTGTCCATTGATGACTTCCTTGTTCTGCATAAGATACGGATCGGGAAAATCAATGAAGTATTGATCGTTGATAAAGTAAAAATGTCCGTTATCCATGGGTACCTCCAAAAAAAGCCCCATCCTGTCAAGGATGGGGCAAACATTTGAACTCGACCTCTTGTGAGTCGCATATCGAGTAGCGACAAACATTTGAACCCGACCATGTTTTAGTTGCATATCGGGTAGCAACAAACATTTGAAGCAGTCTCCTGCTCATCTACAGTATATGAAAAAGTGTGGGTTTTGTCAATATAAAAATATAAATATAAACTTTTGAAGATGGCGAAAATATGCGGAAAGGATGAAAATAGAATGAACATTTTTAGTGGAATATTTAGGAGCAGGGATAAGCCCACGGACAGGACAGCAGGCAGCAGTTACAGTTTCTTTCTGGGGACAAGTTCCGCAGGAAAGTATGTGACCGAGAGATCTGCAATGCAGATGACGGCTGTGTACTGTTGTGTGAGGATCCTGTCAGAGGCGGTGGCGAGCTTGCCATTACAATTTTACAGATATACCGATGATGGGGGTAAAGAGAAAGCGGTGGATCATGCGCTTTATTTATACGCATAAGAACCGAAAATGGCAACAAGAAAATGGACCGGGGGTTCTTTTTTTGCCGGTTTTTTAATATAATATCCTTGATTTTATCAGAGCAACCCACCCCTCTTTCCGGAGAGGTAGATATAAGGAGACAAATTTTGAAAGGAGTGCTTTCAAAATTTCATCGGTGCCGTGCAGGCTGTCACCGATGAGCTTTTCTTGCCTGCGGCAAGGTACAAGTCATGAAAGGAATAAAGGACATCATAGTAAAGGGATCAATATTTGCGGTTCTTTCTGCGGTTTCTGTATGGGAGGCATACCTGCGGCACCGCTTTTGTTCACGGAGCATGCCGCGGGGGAGATAACGGGTACGACGTTTGAATGGCCGGGCGAAATGACTCTCACGGGAGAGGAAAAAGTGACTATAGGAAGTACAGTCACAATCAATGATAACACCACATTGAAGGTTGCTGAGGGCAAGACACTGACAATTAATGGCGGAATAAATTGCAATGGCCATACCCTTACTGTTGATGAACCGGGAACTGTTACTGTCATCGGGAATGAAGGCGATGATTGCGGCGGCTACGGCATTTGGGGAAATGGAAATGTCATACTTAAAAAAGGGACACTGAATGTCACCGGAGGAATAGCAAACGGAGAAGATTCCGGAGAAGGTGGCTATGGTATTTGGGGTGATGTCGAAATAGCCGGCGGAACACTGAATGCTAACGGGGGGATGGCAGTTACTATGGAGGCGATGGCATTGTCGGAAGGGTCACCCAAAACGGCGGAACGCTGGTCGCTAACGGAGGATCAGGTACCGAGGCATCTGGCGGAAATGGCATTAGCGGATCCATCACCCTGAAAAAAGGATCATTGACCGCTCATGGAGGAAGCGCCGGTTTTGGTGGTAAAGGTGTTGAGGGAGATGTTACTCTGGAAGGCGGAATGCTGACCGTTACCGGAGGGGCAGGCAGCTCAGAAGGCGGCAGCGGCATTTATGGAAAGGTCATCCTAAGCGGCGGGAAACTTAAGGCTGCTGCGGGGGAGTCAGACTACACCCCGGGATCGGCATTTGCCGGAGAAGATGGCGACTATGTGAAAATTGCGGACGGCAAAGTTTACACCATAGATGGCACCCAGTTTTTCAGCGGCAAGCTGGAGGAAGAACAGAAAGACGCCATAGCCGGACAAACCATCGTTCCCTATATAGAAGCGTCGATTGGTGAAACTGATTATCCCGCCATCCAGGCGGCGATGGATGCGGCAGATCCAGGCGATACTGTCAAATTGCTGAAGGACGTGAAGACTGAATCCCCGTTGACCGTAAGCAGGAATTTCATCCTCGACCTTAACGGCCACACCATAGACCGGGGGCTGGGGGAAAGTGAGACTGTGATAAATGGATATGTCATCGGGATCAAAGAATCCGGAAAACTCACGCTCGCTGACAACAGCATAGAAAAGACAGGCCTTATCACCGGGGGAAATAATAAATATGGCGGCGGCGGTGTGTATGTTAATGTTAATGATACGGCTCTTTTCAAAATAACCGGCGGCAGGATCACGGATAATACTGTGAAGAGGGGGGATGAGAGCGAAAAAACCGAGAATGTCTATTTAGATGAAGGAAAAACCATTACCATCAATGGTAATCTTGCCGAAACCACTTCCATTGGCATAACGACATTTACCAAACCAACTGCGGAAAGCCCGGTCAAGGTCACCAGCGGATGGAAGACAAATATGAGTACCAAAGCCCCGTCACCCTATTTAAAGAGCGATGATCAGGAATATGCGCTTCTCCTTAACGATGGCGAGATAGAGCTCCGCAAAACCTATGAGGTCACCGTAAAGGTTGGCGTAGGCAGCGGCAGATATATTGCGGGAGCAAGCGTCACTATCAAAGCTGAGGATCCCGCATCCGGAAAACAGTTCAAGGAGTGGAAAGGTGCGGATGACCTGAAATTCACTTCCGGAAACGAAAACACTTCGGAAGCGACGTTTGCCATGCCCACCAAAGCCGTGACGGTTGAAGCAGTCACAGAAAACATTCCGGCAGCAGCACCAGTTATTAAGACAGATCCTAAAGACCTGAACCTGACTTACGGCTACACCGCGGGTAACATGCTTTCCGTGGAGGCGGAAGCCGCCGGAGACATTGTCTACGCCCCGGAAAAAAGGACGATCCCGGAAAAGATGAAAAGTCCGTGATCCCCATCCCTGCAGAGAATATTGAAATTCATATCCCGGAAGACAGCCCGGTGGAACTGGATTCTGTCAAAGGGGAAGGCTTTGCCAATGATGTGGGGGTATCACTTGCGGAGGCGGCGGAGACGCTTGGAAAGAAGGAAGAGGGAGAGGAAAACACCGACCTTTCCGTGGAATTCAATAAAGAACTCAGTAATGAAGAAATTACCAATTACCTGAATAGTCCGGAGAAGCTTATAATAAGTGTGAACTCCGTGTCCTCGGATTCCCTTGACGGCGATGCTTCCAGAGCGGACGCCGCAAAGGAGGCGGGACTTAAGCTTGCGGATCCGAAGGCAATGATCTCTTCAGTCGAGATAAAAATAGATATCTATGCGGATAACGGAGCCCATATCGGTACCATAAAAAAGCTTGACCGGGGAATAGATTTAAGTATTGACGTATCCGGCTTTACAGAGAAAGTGATCAGCATAGCAAAATACTTCCTTATAATGTCAAGGCATACTGCTTCTGACGAATGGTTTATAGCCGGAGTGGGTGAATTTGACTCTGAAACAAAGACTGTGAGGAAGAACGTGAGGGAGTTCTCGGAGTTTGCGGTGGCTGCGGACAGCCGGGAGGTCATCGGGATAGAAGCGGAAGACGGCCTGACAGCGGATAAGGATGCTTCGGACATCGAGATCGAAAAACTTGTGAAGGATTCGGCAAAGGCTTACAAGCTATTAAAGGACGGCAGCATAGAGTATGATGTGCCGGGAGAGGTATACTCCGTGAATGCAAGGATGGAGCCCGGACGGACTGTTTCACAGGCGTCAGTCGCCATATCCCTTACCGTGAATGAGGGATACAGGGATGCTTACCTTGAAGACCCGGAAAGCCAGGGAACCGCTGTGGTAGAGCTTACTTCATCAGAACCGGAGAATCCTGATCCCAAACCGGAAGATCCTAAACCGGCAGATCCCAAACCGGCAGATACTAATACCAATACCGTTACTGTCACTGTATCAGATAATAAGCCGATGGACATAAGGACTGAGCCCCTTTTAGAATATCAGGTCACCTACGCCCATGAGATCCCCTTCTTCGGAAAGAGCAAGCCGACTCCCGAATATTTTGGCGGCATTACCGTATCACAGGGAAACGCTGTATATAAGGTCACAAAGATAAAGGTCAATAAGAAGAAGCATTTGATACAGATAACCGGCCTTGAAGGGGCGGATAAGGATACGGTCAAGGCAGTAAAGAAAGCCACCAAGGGGAGCAATGGTCTATCATTCAAAGTAAACTCTTATTATGTTAAGGATGCTGATAAAGTAACCACTAAGACCAAAAAAGACGGCAGCCTTAAATCCGTTAAGGTGAATATCGACGGTAAGGACTACAAAGCTAAAAAGACAGAGTACGACTATGACAGCACATTTAAAGTGATCACCTTCAAAGGAGAGAATCTTGCCGGGAGCTGGACGGTGAAGTAAAGAAGGAGCCATGGGGACGGGGTTTATGGGTCATTTTTTTGGACCACTAACTCCGTCCCCGGGGTTCAAATCGGCTCAATCCCGGTAATGGCAAGGGATTGAGACTTTTCTATGCTCGATTGATGAAGCATTGCCATAATTGTATTTTTATACGTACTTTAATGTAACTGTTCAGAACCAATGTCATTTACTTTAGACTAGCAAGGGATAGGACGAGCAGT
>CAMJPM010000091.1 GCA_946407725.1 uncultured Lachnospiraceae bacterium | reverse complement strand
AGCCGGAAGGAGTATGTCAGGAATCAGCCATCACATAAAATTTGTGATTGAGCCATAATTAATACAGTACTGCTTCATTTTTACTTTAAAAAGTTATTGTATTTTAATTTTAAGTTTACAATTCCTTTATCTGAAAAACACAAGATGTACACAAATTAGTTTTATAGTGTATTCATCAGCTAAAGGAAATCAGTTTTCTACAGGCTGTGGGAATTACGAAAGTAATTCGATAGATATTCTCCCCCTTAGTTGGAAAATCCAACAAAACTAATACTCTCCTAAATGAAACCGGCGGTTCCTCCAAACCGCCGGTTTCGTTTTTATCATGATCATGACGCTCCTCTTCCGAATATCACAATCCAGACTGTCTTTATCAGGAGTCTTAAATCCATGAGCAAAGACCAGTTATCGATGTAAAAGAGATCCAGCCTGACCACATCCTCGAAATTCTTCACCTCGCTTCTCCCGGAAACCTGCCACATACCGGTAATACCCGGCTTTATGGAAAGTCTTCTCATGTGATAGGTTCTGTATTGCTCATATTCGTCCTCTGTGGGAGGTCTGGTGCCCACCAGGCTCATATCACCCATAAGCACGTTAAGGAACTGTGGTAGCTCGTCAATACTGGTCTTACGCATGAATTTCCCGATGGGAGTGATACGGGGATCATCCTTTATCTTGAACATGAGACCCTGCATCTCATTCTGCGCCATGAGCTCGGCTTTTCTCGCCTCCGCATCCTGATACATGGTCCGGAGCTTATAGATCTTAAAACGGCGGCCGTTTATCCCGACCCTGGTCTGTGAAAACAGTATGGGTCCGGGGCTGGTAAGCTTTATAATGGGTCCGAAGATCAAAAGGCAGATACCACATATGACCAGTCCTATAATACTTCCGAAAATATCAAACAGCCTCTTTATGAAAAGAGATCCGGGATCCAGGATGGCAGCTGCGAAGCTTACCACCTGATAGCCCGCAAAGCTTCTGATACGCTTTTCCCTGGCATCTATATTAAAAATCTCTATATTCAGGTTTACTGTCACTCCCATCTGTTCAAAGCCAAGGATCAGCTTTTTCAGCTTAAGTTCATAGCCGTAGGGAATACTTACGAACACCTCGTCATATACATTCTGTCTGTGGGTGTCAAGGTAGTTATCCTCATTTCCCACCACTGGAATGCCGTTATAGTTCCTCCCCACCATATCCTTATCGAGAATGGTAATGCAGGATATACGCATGAGATATCCCTGCTTCTTCTCAAATTCTGCAATAATGTCCTTTGCCAGATAGGAAAGGGTCACCAGCATGACATTGTTTACCCTGTCCGAATCCTTTGAAACGGCAATGATCATCGCCCTGAAGATAAGACGGAGGATATAGTCCAGAATAAGAGCAAAGAGGAACGTAAAGCCTATAACATAACGGGAAACCAGCGCTCCTGTCTGCATAACAAAGAGATATATCAGATAGGCAGCCATGAGGAACAGCTGGTTTGTGGTAACGGAAATAAACAGTTCAAAGGGCGACTGCCTCACCACCGATGGCCGTTTGTTATCGTAAAAAACAAAAATAACAATGTATATAAGGCCTATCACAACGAGAGACGAAATATATAGCTCGTTTTCAGTCCATACATAGCTACCCTCAAACCTCATGTGCCAGGAAATGATAAAAGCCAGCAGGATTGCGACCATATCTATTATAAGAACCACTGTTCTTCTGATCTGTGATGAACGAAGAAGCATGCAACACCTCTTTATAAAAACTATACTGTTCAGAACAGTCCCGTGCAAAACCGCAGGTAACGTCTGAAAGCCTTTGTGTCCAAAAGAGGCTGCCCCTGGGACAGCCTCTTGAAATGCAGGAAAAGGGACTTGAACCCTCACGATATTGCTACCACAGGCACCTGAAGCCTGCGCGTCTGCCAATTCCGCCATTCCTGCATGCACCGGCCTTAAAAGCCGGTTACCAAAAGATTATAACATCATGCTTTAGACTTTGCAAGCTCTGCAAGAGTCTTAAAGCCTTCTGCATCATTAACGGCCAATTCGGAAAGCATCTTCCTGTTGATATCAACTCCCGCTTCCTTAAGTCCGAACATAAGCTTGCTGTAGCTTATTCCGTTAGCTCTTGCAGCTGCATTTATCCTGGCGATCCAGAGAGCCCTGAAGTCCCTCTTTCTCTGCTTTCTTCCTGCAAACTGTGAAGCAAGGGCACGCATTACCGACTGCTTTGCTACTCTGTACTGCTTTGATCTGGCTCCTCTGTATCCCTTTGCCAGCTTCAGTATCCTGTTATGTTTTTTTCTGGCGTTTAATCCGCCCTTAATTCTTGCCATTATTAAATCCTCCTTTAGAAATCTTACAATATGCCTTAAAGATAAGGCAGGATCTTTTTCATATTCTTTACGTTTGAAGCATCCGTGATGGTTGCATGGCGAAGATTTCTCTTGGTCTTCGGGGACTTCTTTGTAAGAATGTGGCGCTTGTAAGCCTTAAACCTCTTTAATTTTCCTGTTCCTGTAACCTTGAACCGCTTAGCTGCAGCTCTGCTGGTTTTCATCTTTGGCATTATTTTTTCCCTCCGTCATTTTTTCTGGGCAAGCTGCAATGTCATCGTCCTGCCCTCTACTTTTGCGGGTTTCTCCACAACAGCTATATCACTTAAACTCTCAGCAAACTCATCCAGTATATGCTTGCTGGAATTCATATGAGCCATTTCCCTACCGCGGAAACGCATGGTAACCTTGACACGGTCTCCCTTTGTAAGGAACTTTCTGGCCGCATTGCTCTTGGTATTCAGATCATTCGTATCGATATTGGGCGAGAACCTTATCTCCTTTACCTCTATGATCTTCTGCTTTTTCCGGGCTTCCTTGTCTTTCCTTGCCTGCTCATATTTATATTTGCCGTAATCGACTATCTTACATACGGGCGGCTTGGCTCCCGGTGCAATCTTCACAAGGTCAAGACCCGCATCATCCGCAAGTCTCAAAGCTTCGGCAATGGGCATGATACCCATCTGCTCACCGTCTTCACCGATCACTCTGACTTCTCTGTCCCTGATCTGTTCGTTGATAAATAAATCGCTAATTGTGTTTTCCTCCTGTTACAAAAAGACGGCACAACAAAGCTGCACCGTCCACAATAAACTATCATGAACACCCGGAAACTTAAGCGCACCGGGGTGAGGGCAATGCCCTGCTTTGTTTTGATACGACAAGTAAAATACCACTAAAGAGGAGTGATGTCAAGTACTAATTTTTCATTCTTTACCTGTATTCTCAACAATTATTGACCCTGCTTCCTTCCATTTGCTCAGTTTCTTTTTTTCTTTACCGGTTGGCTTTATAATTGTCTCCTCTGTTTTAATGTACATGGTTATGGTCGCCGTGCCGCTTATTTTTCCGCCTTTAATAATCCCCTTATTGTTGACCTTGGCGACTTTCTTATTTGAAGACTTGAACTTGGTCTTCTTAATGGCATTCTCGGAATTGGTCTTCATGTACCCGGAAACCATGACTCCCTTTACTTCCGCCGTACCTTTGAAGTGTGTTTCTAAAATACTTTCTTTTTCGTCTGTCGTACCGGCAGTAGCACCATTATTTGAACCACCGGAACCATCGGCATGATCTCCTGTGCCAGTTCCCTGACCATTACCGGTTCCGGCGTTTCCATTTTCTCCATCACCGGAACCATTGTTCCTTTCATTGTCATCCCCACCGGTTTCATTTCCGCCGGAACCATCGTTCCATTCATTGTCATTTCCGTTGGTTTCATTTCCGCCGGAACCATCGTTTTCTCCTGATGTGTTATCTGTGTCGGATTGCGTATCATCCCCGTCATCATAGTATCCATAAGGGTCGGTTATGATCAGGTTTCCACATTCATAATAAATATTATAATATTCGCTGTTGGTCACGCTTCCGCCGTAGATATCTATTGTGTAAGTTCCTGCGCAGGATGTATCATCAATGTAACAGTAAAGATCCGGATTCTCTGTAATCTGGTCAGAAGCTGCCAGTCCTTCGACGGAATAAGTAAATTCAGGCATTTCCCCGCCCTGTTTTATTGTTTTATCGTCCGCTCTGAACACGAGATCCTTGTTCGAAATCCAGAAACCCATCCAATAGGTAGGCGACGTATCATAATAACCGTCACACTCTTTATATACGGAGATTTCGGCATAGCCTGGCGCAAGTATGGTTGCAAGACCGTTCTCATCAATATTAAGGATGTCCTGGGTTTCGGATTTGGCGACAAAACTGCCGTCTCCGTCTCCTCCGTAGAAAGAGAGATAGAACGGATCGTCACCGTAGCATACATAATCTACGTTATTCATTCCGATATCACTGCACTGGGGGTAAAGTCCGTTAGCGGTTTTGCCTGTGTATTCTATGCACAGATAGTTTCCATCGTAATAAATATTGTCATAATAATCCATGTTATCGACTTTTCCGCCGCTGATATCTATGTAATACCATCCATCACAGCCTGTATCCAAAGCATCACAGACAAGAACGGGATCCTCTGTCACAGCATCTGAGTTTACCAGGCCTTCAACGGTATAAGTAAACTCCGGCATTGCATCACCCTGCTGCACCTCCTTGTAATCTGCCCTGAAGATCAGTGTTCCGCCATAAATATCAATGTACATATTGTACGTATCAGAAGCCTCGTAATATCCGTCACTTTCTTTATATACAGAAATCTCAGCCTGTCCCGGCTTCAAAATAGTTGCCAGCCCGTCATCATCCACGCTGAGAATGTCCGGGGTTTTTGACGTAACTACAAAGTCACCATTTCCGTCTCCTCCGTAGAAAGAGAGATAGAACGGATCGTCTCCGTAGTTTTTGCTTTCTATGTAATCCATATAAATGTCATTATACTGCGCATAAAGCTCATTGACAGTGAGCACACCATTCTCTGTTTCTATGTCATAGCTTGACTGGTGATCTATGGCTCCTGTATCCGTGAATGTTATAGGGAACTTTCCAACTGTTTTCCCGTCCGTGTTCACTGACAGGGTGGCAGCCTCTGTCACAGTGTCTCCATAAACAAGTCCGTCATACCAGCAGGTTAGTTCAGGGATTTCCGAACCCACCCTCATTGAAGCATAATCTGCCCTTATCACGAGACTGGCTTTTGATATTGTTATCACCCGTTCGCTTTCTTCCGAATCCAGATACCTTGAATCACCGGCCCGCTTAGCATAAATCGTTACTGTTCCGGCCTGGTGGATCGTTGCAACGTTGTCGTTGATCTCCAGTATATCAGGATCCGAGGATCTGAAAGTTACAGTTCCTCCGCCGGATCCCCCTGTTGTTTCAAGGTAAAAACTACTATCACCATAATTCTTACTTCCTGGGTCACTGATCTCAACATCACTCTGTTTTCCCTTGTTAACCGTGATCGTCTTTTCAGCCACGGGGGATATCTGGTAGTTGCTGTCAGCTGTCCGGTATACTTTTATTGTAACCGTACCAGCACCATTTACATGTGCTCTTCCGCTTAAAGAATCTATCCAGATAACATCTTCGTTACTGGACGAGAAAACATAACTTCCTGTCCCGTTTCCGCCTGTAGCCGATATTGAAAAAGATTCATCCCCGTATGTCTTGATTGAAGGTGCATTTATTGATACGGGTGTTTTCTGTTCGCCCTTGCTGACAGTTACGCGTATACTTGCAGTATTGGATTGGTTATAGTAGGTATTTCCCGGTTTATAAACTCTGATATCTGAGGATCCGGCTGATTTTATGGTAACTTTTCCGTCCTGATTTACTTCAAGTATATCGGTATTACCGGAATAATAATAAAATGGTTCGTCGGTTGATCCGCCTGATGCCGTGACATAGAAATCATTGTCTCCATAGGTCTTATTCGTCTCTCCGGTCAGGGTAACAGTGCTCTGCGTTCCCTTGCTCACCCTTATATACATACTTGCAGTATTGGATTTGTTATAGTTGCTGTCAGCTGCCCTGTATGCATATAGATAAGCCGACCCCGGTGCCAGGATCCTCACCTTTCCATCTGTTCCGATATTTAATACGCCGGTGTTACTGGATGAATATACAAGGGATCCGCTTCCCGTGCCACCGGAAGCCGTAACATAAAAATCAGGATCTCCATAACTTTTAGCGTTGTCACCTATAAGTGTAAGTGTAACTGTCTCCTGTAAGCCCTTATTAACCACAAAATACAGACTTGCTGTGTTTGACTGCTGATGGCTGGCGTCAGCCGCCTTGTAAACCTGTATGGAAGCTTCCCCGGGTGCTTTGATCGAAACTTTTCCGGTGGAGTCAACCTCAAGCACAGCGGTATTGCTGGAACTAAACACATATGCCCCGCTTCCCGATCCTCCGGATGCCGTGACGAAAAAATCAGGATCGCCGTATCTTTTACTTGTGTTTCCTTCCAAAGTAACGTTTCCCTGGCTGGCCATACTTACCTGTATGGTTTTTGAAGCCGTGGCAGAGCGGAAGTAAGTGGAATCTTCCTCTTTGTAAACGCTTATCACGGCAGTACCTGTACCGATTATAGTAACCAGCCCGTCTGAGTTCACCGAAAGAACCCCCGTGTCACTTGACGAGAATACATAACTGCCTGTTCCTGACCCACCGCTTGCCCTGAGATTGAAATTGCCACTTCCCATTGTCACGTATGAGGATCCTGAAAGGTACACAATACTCTGTGATGCTTTAGTGACTGAAATAGTGACTGTTTCTGTTTCAGAAACGTTATAATTCTCATCCCCGTTTCGATACACACTTATTGTAGCGGTACCAAGGCCTTTCACGGTTACATATGCATAACTGCTGTAACCGGTTACCTCCAGTACGTTCGAGTTGCTTGAAGAAAAAACGTACGAGCCGGTTCCGCTTCCCCCAGTCGGGTCTATATAAAACCCAGATGAAAGAATAGTCTTGTCTCCCGGGTCATTCACAGTAATTGCCTCCTGATCTTTTTTATTAACAGTGATCCTAAGGCTTGCTTCGTTTGAGACTTTGTGGTTTTTGTCTGCGGCCTTGACCGCAGTAATGGTTGCCGTCCCGGCCCTCCTTATGGTGACAGTCCCGGTTGTCCGGTTTACGTACAATATAGAACTGTTCTTAGTGCCAAATGTAACAGCTCCATCTCCCGCCCCTCCTGAAACTGACAGTGTGAAGTCCTCATCACCATATGTTTTGACCGTGCTTCCGGATAATGTGAGTGTTGGCTGTTCAGCCTTCTCTATTGTAAATTCCCAGGAAACTCCCTTTATGTTCTGCTGGGCCGGGTATATTCCCTTAGCCGCAACATCTATCTTTACCTTGTAGGTCCCTGCATCTGTAGGAGCAGTTACCGTCCAGTCCGAGGATGAATCGGAATCTTTATAATATACCGTTATCGCCCCAACGTCTTTTGACACTGGCGTTACCGTGGCAGGATGGGCGTTCCCGTCATAAACAAGAGATGAAGGAGGCGTGAACCTGAAATCGCGGGATCCGAGGGTGTCTGTATTTATGGTATGTACACTGATACAGGCATTACCACATTTTGAGCTGTTTGAAACCCTTTGTGTCCTGTAATCGTACCAGTCTACCCATTCACTACCATGCTCCTTCTTGAAAAAGGTCTGTCCTGCCTTTAATCCGCATACAACAGAATATCGGTTGCTGTCATATCCGTATTCAAACGATACCGACTTGTTACTGGTAGTAACTACAACGGAGTACTTGGAGTCTTTTTCCACTGTGACCCCTTCAGGTATTGGTATGGTATATATACCCGGGAAACTCAGTGTACCGGTGACTGTCGCTGCCAAATCCCCGCTTTCCGGGTCTGTACTGTCACTTAGTGATGTATATATCTTCATGGTATAAGAGGTGTTCCCCTCTACCTGAAGCGTGACTTCGTTTATGGTCTCGTTTCCGGAACCTGCTACACTGTAAACATTGGCAACTGTTGCATTGGACAATTCAAACCATGGTGTGATTCCTACTGTAAGGTGAATCTGAGTGTCATAATAATAATTATTATCATAATCATCAGAAACATCTGAGATATCAAATATGTAAGCAGCAGGTTGAAGGCTGAGGTCTTCATAAGACATCCAGAAATACTTATATTTACTGAAGAATTTCGAGTAACTGCTACCCCAGCTGTTCCTTACCAGCCACGCGCCCTCTTTTGATGGCCTGTTTGGTGCAGCAAAATTTTCAATCGGGTAGTTATCATCCCAGCCCACTATGGTCACCGCATGATTGGACGAATCATTAACGTAGTTGTAGTACGAATTCGTTGTATCATTGTAATAAGAATTGTCATGGAAATAACTTATCCCGACGATCCCGTTCTGCATGATAGCCTCCTTAACGATCATGAAACCGTTGTCGGATTTAATGTCTACCTGGTATACGTCAGTTACACGCGACACACTGTCAGATTTAAGCGAGTTAAGATTACAGTTAATGTTTCCGTTTGAATCAAACCTTGCTGAATCTGTATCATTTATGTATTTCAGGTCAGATTCTCTAATATATCCAAACCCCTTGGTCATAAACTCCGCCGCATTGAGGTAGTTCCCGCCAAAATCAAGTATATCCCTGTCACTTGTGTACCCGTTTTTAAGGCTTATCCCTCCAACAGCATCATCATTCCCGATGGTAGGATTTTCCTGCGTGCGGTACATTCCAAGCGCAAGATACAGCTCACTATAGTCTATGGATTTGTCCTTTCCCCCTTTGTTGACCTGGAAAAACTCGCCAAGGGCGACGGATCCATGGGACCAGCACGTTCCAAAGGGGTTCTGGTTCCTGCTGGAAGGGTATTTATCCGTAAGATATGTCTGTAAAGCAGTACTGTCCCCGACCGATGCCGGATAATTCGCAGGAATATTCGCTCTGACAAGGTCATACTGCGTATATCTAAGCTGCCCGTCATTCACCTGCCTGTTTTTTGCCTCTTTAAGTGAAATATATTTATCCGTCATTTCCACTTCTTTGTCCCAGTCAAAGGGAATGTAACCCAAGGACATTTCAGGGATTTCCGACATACTTACGGATTTGGATTCTGTATCTGTTTCTGATTGGTTAACGGAAATAATCTCCAATGCATCACCGGAAACAGTGCCTTCCTCCGTCTCATCCCCGTAAACAGTATTCTCCTCTGCCGTATCACCGGAAACAGTGTTTTCCTCTGCCATATTCCCGGAGACAGTATTTTCCTCTGCCGTATCCCCGGAGACAGTATTTTCCTCTGCCTCATCTCCGAAAACAGTATTTTCCTCTGCCTCATCTCCGAAGACAGTATTTTCCTCTGCCGTATCAGCAGAAATAGTATTTTCCTCTGCCTCATCAGCGGAAACAGTATTTTCCTCTGCCTCATCTCCGAAGACAGTATTTTCCTCTGCCTCATCTCCGAAGACAGTATTTTCCTCTGCTTCATCCCAGGAAACAGTGCTTTCTGCCGCCTGTTCCACTATTATTTGTTCACCGGTCTCTGCAGCTCTGACAGGCGAAACCGCTACCAGGGAAACTGACAGCGACAGCGACAGTATTTTGTGAGCCATTCGATTTATTTTTTTCATCTCTCTTTTCTCCGTTGATTCCTTATATCTTTTCAACAGACCTATTATAACATTCCAGTATCAATTATAAAGGCTAAGTGTAATAAAATTATAGCGTAAATCGTATATAATCCCGTACAAAACAGCTAAGCACAGGCGGATCAATGTCAGCTATAATTGTCCTCCCCGACCAGATCCCTTATCCATATCCTCTTTTTCAACATTATAAATCCTATGATTACTTTGATAAAATCCAGGGACAGTATAGTCACATAGAGCCATTCTATGGTGATCCCGGTATAGTGGGACAGTATATAGGCCACAGGCCAGCTTATGACCCATAGATATGCGGAATCAAATAGAAAGGTTATCACGGTCCTGCCACCGGATCGTATTGTAAAATAAGCGCTGTTCAGAAAGGCTCCCACCGGCATGAACATGGCCGCAGTCCTTATGAACACCGATGCCAGGTACTTTATTTCATCCGTAGTGTTATAGAACCCTGGGAAAAAGGACGACAGCGAGATCTGGATCACCGCAAGGACAACTGATAACGCCATTGAAAACGCTATAAGTCTGTTATCCGTATCCACAATGCCCGACATATCCCCGGAGCCCAGTATCTGCCCTATCATAATGGCCACCACCGTTCCCATGGAAATGGTGAAAACATTGAAAAGATTTGTAATGGTATTTGATATATTGAAGGCTGCCACCACCGAGAGTCCCCTGGTGGAGTAACACTGGATAAGGGCTGTCATCCCCATTGACCACATCAGCTCATTTAAAAATAATGGTGTCCCCTTAATCACAATTTTCAAAAAGAGCTCCCCGGGTATGTGAAAGCCCCTGTAAAGCCCGGCAGCAAAAGGATTCTTATCCGTATTGAGATGTGTCCAGACAGCCACTATGGTAAACTCCACAAACCTGGAAAGCACCGTTGCTGCTGCGGCTCCTTTGACACCCAGGGCCGGCGCCCCGAAATGCCCGAAGATCAGGACATAGTTAAAGAAGAGATTTACGAGAACCGCAATAAGCCCCGCAGTCATAGGCACCACCGTCTCACCGGACTCACGAAGTGTTCCCGAATAGCTCTGTGTCAGGGCGAAGGGCAGCAGACAAAAGCTCAGGATATTAAGGTATTCCTTTGCATATTTCATTGTGGCAGCACTGTCTATCCCCTCCCCCTGCTCATGCAGAAAAAGGGTGATAAGCTGATCCTGGAAAAAGAAAAACATTGCCGTCGCCACAGCCGAGATAAGAAACGCCACAATTATCTTGAAGCGTACCGTATACCTGACTCCGGTATCATTTTTCTGTCCTACATACTGGGCAGTAAATATACCGGCACCTGATATGGCCCCGAAGACAGCCAGATAAAACACAAAGAAAAGCTGGTTAATTATGGCCACTCCGGACATCTGCTCGGTCCCCGTCTGCCCCACCATTACATTATCCAGCATTCCCACAAAATTGGTGATGCCGTTCTGAATGATTATTGGGATGGCGATCAATAAGACCCTTTTATAAAATTTTCTGTCTCCTATAAATCTGTTCATGGTTTGTGAAAGAAAATCACGCCACCCGGATTATACTCAGGTGGCGTGATCTTTATCTGTTTTCCGCTTTTATTCCTCTTCTGCGAAATCATCATCACTTCCGATGTGGCGGAAAAGATAATCCAGAACCTCCGGTGTGAATTTCTTGGCACTGATACCCACCGTATAGGTGCCGTCATCCCTCTTTACCACACGGGCTACCGTTGCATACATGATCACTGTGTCAGCGACTATGATGATGTCCTTGTCCATAATATCCGGACGGTCATCCTTCATCCAGAGTCCCATACCTCTCGGGCTGGCGTCCTCCACCTGCACGTACAGGGTCTCTCCGGTATCACAGAGCACTACTACGCTTGGTGCCTTAAATTCGACCCTTCCTATACTTCTCTTTTCGCTGGTCACTTCTGCTTCCAGTATCATAAGGTATTAAACCTCCTTAAGCTCTTTTATCGGTATCCGGCGTGTCCTGAACAGGAACCCCGGCCTTTTTCTTTCTGGATTCAGCATACATCTGAACACCCTTGGCACCAAGGATCAATATGATTATATACCAGAAGAAGGACAGGATGATACCTTCCTCACGCATCATACCCTTGAAATCAGGAGCCATTCTCTCTCCGAGAACATCGCCTTCGGGAGCCATTCTCTCTCCGAGAACATCACCTTCGGGAGCCATTCTCTCTCCGAGAACTCCGCCTTCGGGTGTCACTCCGCCAGCTGCGCCACCGCCGGGTATAATTGCTCCGCCTGCACCGTCTCCGGCTCCAGCTCCGGCTCCGGCTCCGATACCGTCACCGCCTGCAAATATTGTTCCGCCGCCTGCGGGAGCACCTGCTCCGCCATCTGCAAAGAATGTGTCTGCATCAAATATGCCGCCACCGGTTCCTGCATCTGCTCCACCAGCGTCACCACCGGTTCCGCCTGCGCCGCCTCCGGTTCCGCCTGCGCCGCCTCCGGTTCCGCCTGTGCCGCCTCCGGTTCCACCTGTGCCGCCTCCGGTTCCGCCTGTGCCGCCTCCGGTTCCGCCTGTGCCGCCTCCGGTTCCGCCTGTGCCGCCTCCGGTTCCGCCCGTGCCATCATCGGTTGTTCCGCCATCTGTGTCAGACTTATCTTCGGGTGTAGGAGTAGCCTCAGGTGTTACTTCCGGTGTTACCGCAGGTGTTACTGTCGGTGTTACTGTCGGTGTAACCTCAGGGGTTACTGTCGGTGTAGGTGTGTCCGGTGTCGGATTCGGTGTCGGCGTCGGTGTTTCCGGTGTCGGACTCGGTGTCGGCGTCGGTGTTTCCGGTGTCGGACTCGGTGTGGGCGTCGGTGTTTCCGGTGTCGGACTCGGTGTAGGTGTCGGTGTAGGTGTAGCCGGTTTTGGAGTCGGTGTAGGTGTAGGTGTATCCGGTTCCGGACTCGGTGTGGGTGTCGGTGTAGGCGTAGTCGGTTTCGGAGTAGGTGTCGGTGTAGGCGTAGGTGTCACTATCGTCTCCGGAACCTTGTATTTCCATAAGTTATTCGCCTTTATGTACTCATCATCCGTAGTACGTTTATTCATCTCGGCTACAGCATCTGTAACATTAGGAACAGCAACTGTAGCATTCTCATCAGCACCTAAAATATCTGCATCCATGGCCTCCATATCAGCTACAGCAAGCTCTAATTTTCCTATATACTTGTCCTTTGCATTATTCAGATTCTGAAGAGCCGTATCATATTTTTCTTTTGCAGTATTAAGCCTTTCTGTCAGATCTGCAATACGCACCTTATTAATGGCCTGGGTTTTCTTTGCCACAAGAAGTGCTTCGGCCGCTTCATCAACCTCTTTCTTCGCAGCTTCAACAGTCTCCTTAAGAGCCTCCGCCTTTGTCTGGCTGACCAGAAGATCCGCCACAGATTTCGCAGTCTTTGCGTTATCTAATTTAAGCAGTGCTTTTGCAAGATTCTTTTCCGCATCTGTCTGATCATCATCAAACTGGTCATCGGTGATCGTTGATGTACCTTTATTTACAAAAACAACTTTTCCATTTTCTATTACAAGATTTCCATTCTGGTCAAGTTTCGGCGTTTTTGCAAGAACGTCAATATGCATGATAGGGTTGTTCACGTTCTTTCCCAAACTGTTAGTATTAGATCCTGTAAAGTTGACCACCTCGCCGTTTCCATAGGAAGCATTGTAGTCAATGTAAATATCTTCAGTTGTATCGTCAGTATAGGTAACCGTCAGCTTTCCATAATGGCCATCTATATCTCCTTCCTTCCAGGTATTAATAGGAGTATTATTCTTACCATTTTTTTGCGTTACAGCCACAACATTCTTAACATCATCCCCCTGAAGGAGCTCGTACATCATGAGATAGGTTGCTAACGCTCTGTTGGCATACTTGGCATACGTGTTGTTTTCATTATCCTTCTCACAATATACGGTTTTCTTTTCATTCCCATCTAAATAAGTATAAAAATATTTT
>CAMJPM010000090.1 GCA_946407725.1 uncultured Lachnospiraceae bacterium | reverse complement strand
ATTGGCCCCGTAGGGCCAACATCAAACCACCAGCAGGGCTGGTGGTTCGTGACTTTATGACCTTGATGCCATCCTGTCCCGTCTTATATACGGGCGCATCCTATATCCCTCCTCCAAGCTTTCCTGCTATGAGCAGTCGAAAGAACTTATTGAACCCCCGAAGTTTGAACTCCATCAGATTTACAGGGCGCTCTCCGTTATGGCAGAAAACTCTGACTTAATACAGGCGGAACTATATAAGCGGTCAAAGAAAGTAATAAAAAGGAGCACAGGTGTACTATTCTATGACTGCACCAACTTCTTTTTTGAGATACAGGAAGAAGCCGGTATCAAAAAATATGGCTACAGTAAAGAACATCGTCCCAATCCCATAGTACAGATGGGATTGTTTATGGATCGGTCCGGAATACCTCTCGCATTCTGCATTAATCCCGGAAACCAGAATGAAACTCTTTCACTTAAGCCGCTTGAGCAGCAGATAATGAGAGATTTTGAACTTTCAAAGTTTGTCATATGTACCGATTCCGCTCTTTCATCAGACGCTAACAGAAGGTTTAATAACTACGGCGAAAGAAGTTTTATAACAACACAATCAATAAAAAAACTGAAAGCCTCTCTAAAAAACTGGTGCCTTGATCCGACAGGATGGGAACTCGAAGGAAGTAAAAAGAAATATGATATATCCAAACTTGAAGACAGCGAAGATAACAGAAACAAGATCTTCTACAAACAGAGACTGCTTGAAGGATGGGATGAAGAACGAGATATATCTTTTAATCAGTCGCTCATAGTAACATACTCTCTTAAATATAAACACTATCAGAAAAATATCCGCAACAAGCAGATAGAACGCATGATCAAGCTTATGGAAGACCCGTCTAAGATCGAGAAACATTCCTCAACAGATGCAAAAAGATTCATAAAGAAAACCAACATAACCAAAAACGGAGAAGTCGCTGAAAAAACCATTTATGAAATAGATCAGGACATAGTCGCTGATGAAGAAAAGTACGACGGTTTTTATGCCGTGTGCACAAACCTGGATGATGATCCGCCTGTTATAGCAGATATAAACCACGACAGGTGGGAGATCGAAGAATCATTCAGGATAATGAAATCCAAGTTTGAGGCGCGTCCGGTCTTTCTCCAAAGAGATGACAGGATAGAAGCGCATTTCCTTACGTGTTTTGTTTCACAAATGATATACAGGATCCTCGAAAAACAGCTTAAGGAAAAATACAGTTTGTAATATAAGATTTATTGATCAGACAAGCTCTCGTATTTTTACATTAACACCTTTTTATAATGGGGCATGTACTTGTATTTCAGTTCCTTTCGAATATAATTAAACTATATAAAACAACCTTTCAGAAGGGAGGGTGTAGTTATGTTTAAGATAATAGATGATGATAGAGTGATTACAACTGACGAAATGGAAGATGAATATTATGGACTAACCATATTATATCAGATTGTCAGGGACGGCTCTCTTGTATTTAAGGGGAAAGTACTTGCTGTTGCTGATTTTGAGGATGCAGATAAATTAAGTGAGATGCAGTTAGATTATCATAACAGAAATATAGCTACCTCTATGTGTTTTTCTGATAATTCCAATCAGACTCTTTCGGTTGTTGGCATGGAGGTGAAATGAATATGGCTTTGGGGTTTGAATACTCATTATTTCCACCCAAAATTCATTGTATTATGAGTAGCACAACAAATACACCAAATAATGGAAATGCTCCGTTGTTTTTTAGTGGCGATTTGAAGTTTGATACCGGGGCTGACATTACCTGTATAAGCGCAAGTAGACTGAATTTACATTCTACTGAAGAAGAATTTACTAAATGGATGCAGCAGAACGAAAACGTGGAAATAATCAAAAATGGACAGATAAAGTGGAAAAAGAGAAGTCATCATCTATTATCCGTTTTGACAAGCAAAGACGGAACTGTTATATTTATATTATAAAGTGTGGCTGACACTTCAATCTGAAATATTTGGCGGCGGATGATGCTGCCGCCCGTCGGCAGGCGACACTAAAAATCTGTACTTTTCCCTTTCCGGGAATGTTGGCAGACAACACTAAAATCAGTCGTAAAAGGGAGCGGGATATGCGTTGGTGTATCCGTTCCCTTTTGAATTATCGGGGAGTTTTGCTATGTATACAATAAATCAGGCGAGAAGCATTGCTATCAATTCTGCGCAGGATTACGAAACGATTCTTAAAAATAAACAATTTATCGTGATGCGGTCTTGAAAGATACAAAATATATTGAAATAGTCTTTCTTTCCAGGAATTATCAGCATTTAACGGGGTTGGTCTTTTTGGATGATAAAGGTATGGAAGTACATGGGAAAGCAGATTATTTTTACAAAAAATGCTTTGAGAAAAAGCTTGCCAACAAAGATATTGCATTTAAGAAAGACGGAACAACACAGCTGAAGTTGGAAGCATTACCGGCAGTTGTAAGATTTACCTCTATTTCCAAAATAACCGGAGACTCTAACGGAAACCAGCCTTTTCTTTACGTTGATAAATTAGTTGGAGGGGTAAATTTCTGTATTGGTTTGCGTATTGATGATAAAATCGGGCAATACGTTCCGGTATCAGCTCTTCAGAGGAATATTAAAGAACTGACAGATAACAGGCCTTGAAGGGGCTGATAAGGATACCGTCAAGGCGATAAAGAAAGCCACCAAGGGGAGCAGTGGTTTATCATTCAAAGTGAATCCCTATTATGTTAAAGATGCTGAAAACGTAACAACTAAACCCAAAAAGGACGGCAATCTTAAATCCGTCAAGGTAAAGATTAACGGCAAGGACTACAAGGCGAAGAAGACAGAGTACGACTATGACAGTGTCTCGAAACTCATCATCTTCAAGGGAGAGAATCTCGCCGGGAGCTGTACGGCGAAGTAGAAGTAGAAAAGTTAAAACTTTTCGTCACACTTTCTGACATTTCGTCACACTTTTATTGAAATCGAAAGAATTATTTAATAATATGTGAACTGAGTATTTCTATGGTTGAAAAGGAGTAGCTATGAAACTTTTTAATAAAGCGTTATCAGTTCTTATATCTGTAGTTTTGTCATTTGGGATGATCCCCTTCAGCGCTGTCCCTGTATATGCGGGGGAGAATGTGAATGTAACTTATATTGATGCGTCCGGATCTGAGGCCGGTGTTGAAGCGATCCCAGTTAATGCTGATACGGAAATTATGGGGTCTAACGGAAAAGAGTCCTGGTACGTCGTAAACAGCGATGTAACCGTGGAAAGCCGTATGGTTGTAGAAGGCACCGTGAACCTGATACTTTCGGACGGAAAGAGTCTTAGCGCAAATAAAGGTATCACTGTGCAGGGAGGATCTGATAATAAGTTTCCTGCAACGATAAATATCTTTGGCCAGTCAGGCGGCACAGGGATATTGACTGCCACAGCAGGTAACGCTGATAGTGCGGGAATAGGATGCAATAATAATCAAGATAGCCATCATTATGGCACAGTGAACATTTACGGCGGCACTGTCAATGCAACAGGAGGCAGCAAGAAAAGCACGGATGGCATATATTTAGCAGGAGGCGCCGGGATCGGCGGCTGCTGCAATTCACGCAACTTTACGGTAAATATCTACGGAGGCACTGTAAATGCTGTCGGGGGATACTGCGCTGCCGGTATAGGGGGCGGTGAAGTAAGCGGTGACCGTGGTTTTATCGGGATTTACAGCGGAAAGGTGACGGCAACGGGAGGCGATGGGAATCAGTATTGTTCCGGAATCGGCATCGGTGCAAGAAATATAAGCGATCGCAAATCCGTCACAATAGTCATTAACGGCGGCATTGTAAAAGCGTATGGCGGGAAACAAAGTGACGGCGACATTGAAAACGGCATCGGAAAATGTGCTGACACGGATGATAAGATGACCGCCAACGTAACCCTTAACTGGACGGATGATAGTGATGAGATATATGCCACCGGCTACGGCGGCAAGGTGACACTTGGGAGTGATTTTAAAAATAAGAATAATCCGGAAAATGTCTTTAGTAAAGGCGAGATAGTCAACAAAACAAGTCTTAAGGATAAGACCCTGATACCTTACGATACAGATACAAGGACAAAGATAACCGGTGCAGAGATCACCCTGGAAGGCGGTAATTCCTACAGCTTTACCGGACAGCCTGTCCATCCCGATGTTACGTCCCTTTCCATAAATGGTGTTACGGTCACTGACCTTTCGGAATTTGACATAACTTATCCCGAAAAATGCACGGATGTGGGGACCTATACCCTGACGGTGACAGCTAAAGATTCCAATCCGGATTACAAGCGTTCCGCCAAAAAGTTCTATACCGTGACAAGGGTGGATGCCGCTCTTACGGCTGCGCCCACGGCAAAAGAAGGACTTTTCTATGTACCAGGGTTATCCCAGGAGCTTGTGAATCCCGGAAGCGTATCCGGAGGCAGCCTTCTTTATTCCACTAATGGTACGGATTTCTCGGAAAGCCTTCCGAAAGCCACGGAAGCCGGAAACTATACTGTCAGCTATAAGATCAAGGGTGACGGTAATCATAATGACATTATTCCGCAGCATAACACCATTTATGTTAACATTGCGGATGACCCTCCCGTCATAAACGGACTTAACTATGTGCGCGGAGGATATTACTATGAGATACCGGATGCGGCAGCTCTCAATACTCTCTCCTCATATGTGAGGGCGGGAAACAACTGCAAATACCTTACCTTTAAGCAGACTGCAGATATAAGCTTCGATAAGACAAAGGACAATAATTTTATCCCGATCGGGAAAGACGAAGTCGGTTGTAAGTTTTCGGGAACTTTCGACGGAGATAGTAAAAAGATCACCGGGATCAATATAAGCGTGATCGGGGATGATAGCGGCACGGGGCTCTTTGGTTATCTTTGTGATGGCGGTACTGTAAAAAATATCTGCGCCGGGGATTTTACGATCACAGGTATTAATAATAATGAAGGAAAGGCTTCCATGAATATCGCTGTCATTACCGGGAAGATGGGAAAGGATGCAAAGATATTAAACTGTACTGTAGAGAACAGCAGTGTGAGGGGCTTCAGGGATGTTGCTGCCGTCAATGGTGGTGCAAACGGTGCCAACACGCTTATTCAGGGCTGTATTGTCAGGAACTGTAAGGTTATAGCGGATAATGATTATGCAGGAGGCATATTCGCTGAAAACAATGGTGCCATAAAAGACTGTACTGTAACGGGGACTGATATTTCCACTAACGGGAATGATTGCGGGGGAATTGCCGGAGCCAATGGTGTTCACGGCAAAATAACAAACTGCAAAGTTGCCGGCTGCAAAATAAAGAATAATTTCAATGAAGCATATTACGGAGTGATCACGGGTGTAAATGTAAAAAATGTAGAAAGTGCTGTTGATAACTGCATATACCAATGCGACGATCCCATGATCAAAGGCGTAGGTGATGCTTATGATGGTGAGGGAAAATATAACGGCAATGATACCGGATGCACCCGTGTTTACGCCGTTCACTGCGGTGCTGGGGTGACTGCGGGATATGAAAGCGGGAATAAGGAGGCGATCGACGGGATTACATTTTATAAAGCGGGAGCCGTCCTTAGCATAAGCCATGAAGACCATGCGGGTTACACTTTTACCGGTGTCAAAGTGACAGCTTCAGACGGAACCGATATTACCGCTTCAGCCTTAAACGACACTGCTCTTACGATGCCTGAAAAGGATGTGACAGTAACAGCCTATGAGGCTGTTCCCGCCTTATCCCCGACTATAACTAACCAGCCCGAGAGCCTTAACCTCATATACGGCTATACTGCGGGGAATGTCTTAAGCATAACGGCGGATGATATTGAAGGCCATACCCTGTCATACCAGTGGTATTCCAATACGGCTAAATCAAACGAAGGAGGAAAGGCGATAAAAGGGGAAACCGGGAAAAGCTATACGATTCCCAAAGGGAAAAACGCCGGGACCACGGAATATTATTACTGCATGGTGACAGCCACAAGGAACGATAACGGTGCTTCGGCTTCCAAAGCTTCCGATGCGGCAGTGGTTTACGTCGGAAAAGCCCGGAATCCCGCAAAAGTTAATCCTTCGGCATCAGTTGCCGTTGGCGGAAAGACTATAGATCTTTCAAAGAATATTGCAATGAACGGAGCATCCGGTACTGTAAGCTACGTAATATCAGGCGAAGCGAAGGGCTGCACTCTGAACGGAAATACCGGGGTTCTGACCTCCGGAATGATAGAGGGCAGTGTAACTGTTAATGTAACTATTTCGGATGACGAAAACCATGAGGCTCTTTCAAAACAGACGATCACCGTTACTATTACCGGAAAACCCGTCTATACGGTCACGGTGAAAAACGGGAAGGGCAGTGGCAGCTATGAGGCAGGCGCAAAGGTCACTGTCACGGCTGATGCCCCGGCAGAGGGCAAAGAGTTTGATAAGTGGATAAGCGATGATGTGATCTTTGATAATGCGGATTCTCTTACGACTGCCTTTATGATGCCTGCAAAGGCTGTGACAGTAAAGGCAGCCTATAAAGATAAGGTATCTTCGGATACTGATCCGGTCATAACGAAAGCACCTGCTGCGATAACCGGCCTGGTATACAATGGGAAAGCACAGCCTTTGGTAACTGCCGGGGAAGCAAAAGGCGGCACTCTTTACTACGCGCTTGGCGACGAAAACGGGGCCCTTAAGCCTTATACCGGATCTGTCCCTTCAGCTTCCGATGCCGGTACTTATTATGTGTGGTACAAGGTTAGCGGGGATAAGGATCAAAATTATCCGGATCCGGAAGCTATAGCTGTTACTATCAGCAAAGCGTCTGATAAAAAGCTCCCGGATATCACCCGGAAAATGAATAAAGACAATACAGCTTTTGAGATATCCTTAGCATCATTCATTCCTGCTGACGCGGGGATCACAGGCGGATATGAGTTTGATCCGGAAGTCAGCACGACAGGGAATGTAAGCGTTACCGGTTCAACTGTTGATAATGAGGGTATCGTCAAGATCTCTTTCACGGATGGGACTGACGGTGACGTGATCACGGCTCCTGTAAAGATTATTTCACAAAATTATTACTGCCTGACAGACATAATTATCACCCTTAATAATAAGACAGACTCTGTATATACTGCTCCCAAAGTAAGAACAGGGCTTATTTATGACGGAAGTGAACAGACGCTTGTGGAAGAGGGGAGCGTTACCGGAGAGGGTGAGATGCAGTATGCCCTTGAAAATAAGGAAGAGGCTTATTCCACAGATCTTCCCATGGGGAAGGATGCCGGAAACTATACGGTATATTACAGGATCCCTGATTCTGAAACGGTAAATGGCGTTGACCCGACACCTATTTATATAAGTATAGCAAGAAAACCGGTCACGGTAAAAGCAGAAGATAAGACAAAGGAAAAGGGCTCTCCGGATCCTTCATTTACCGCATTGATAACAGGGCTTGAGGATGATGAAGATGAAAGCCTGATACAGTTCGGATTTTCAAGGGAATCAGGTGAAGATGCGGGAACTTATATGATCACACCGATCGGAGATACGGAACAGGGTAATTATACTTTGACCTATGAAACAGGGATACTTACGATCGAAGAAAAACAGGAAGATAAGAAGGAAGATAGGCAGGAAGATAAGAAGGACGATAAGCAGGAAGATAAAAAGGAAGATAAGAAGGAAGACAGGCAGGAGGATAAGCAGGAAGATAAGAAGGAAGATAAGCAGGAGGATAAGCAGGACGATAAGCAGGACGATAAGAAGGAAGATAAGCAGGACGATAAGCAGGACGAACCCGGGAAAAAACCCAATAAGGTTCCCTTTACAGAATCCGGTGAAAGTTATGCTTCTTCAGAGGATAATTTTGCCGCGGTAATAAGTTCGGGGAAGATAAATGACCAGATACTTGATTTTTCAAGGGTATCGGAATCCTCAGTCGACCCCTCCGGCCTCAGGATGACTGTCATAAGCGGAGGAAAATTCAGCACGAAAGAGAAACTCAAAGATAAAGACTCTGCTAAAGGGAGCGGCGGTGTAAAGATCAAGGTCGGTAAGGATCTGATCCCGAAGATCACCTGCAAGAAGGACGGAAGTGCTACCCTGACCATGGAAGACGGCATGACCTATACCATCAATTTCACGGTGGAAAAGCCCAAAGCGCAGAAATCAGAAAAGAAGATGTCCGTGGGCGGATCACCTGCGGTTAAAACGGTGAAGGAGCTGTTCGGAACCCGCATAGATTCCGGGGAGCTTTCCATTGTGAAACAGAAGCATTCTTCAGCTCAGGTATCCGGGAATTCCCTGATCGTGGATCCCGCAGAAAAGGACAGCATCAAGATAGAGTATGATTACCTCAATAAGAAGTACAAGATGACCATAAAGATAAAATAGGTGGGAGCATTTTAAAGATATGCTTACTAAAAAATATACGTATCTATTCAGAACCCTCCGGCTTCTGAATAGATACGCGCATTCGGCTCATTAGAGTCGTGCAACGCACGAGGAGCCGTCTCCACTGACTTCTAAAGTCATTCCCCTCTCAAATATTCTCTTAAGAGGAAAACAAGATAATGCGGGAATGTTCGTATATTACCTTCCACTCCAATATTACCGTCGATCAGTTTGATGCCAAAATGAATATCCGGATATGAATCACTCTTAATCAACGTACTAAGCGATTTACTGTTTCCATTCCTTGCCTTAACCTCCAGCGGAATGAGATTCTCTGTATTACGTATAAAGAAATCTTCTTCCAAAGTAGAGTTTTCTTTTGAATAATAGTACAGATCGAAACCTGCCTTAACAAGCATATCTCCTACTACATTCTCATATAATCCGCCTCGATAAGTTCCGATATTTTTACGACTCCTCAGATCCTCCTGTGTCTCATCGTCGAGCATTGCAATTAATAAGCCGGTATCTGCCATGTAAATCTTGTATTTCGTTTCATCATAGTTTCCCTTAAGTGGAAATTCGGGATAATTCAGGCAATAACAGACATTGATGATCCCGGCATTTGCCAACCATTCTATTGCACCTCTGTAGTCCTTAAACCTGGCGCCCGAAGCAACTTTGCTTATCTGGAATTTTTTGTTTTCTTTTGCCAACTGGACCGGTATATGTCTGAATACATTAAGTATTCGGCTCTGATCCACCCCTTCCGCATACTTGGTAATATCCTCCTCATAGTCGGCCAAAAGCTGTTTCTGAAGATGTAATGTATTTGAAAACATACCACTGCTGACATATTCCAGAACGACCGCCGGCATTCCTCCCAATATTACATAATCCAGGAATACTTCAGACATAACCTGTAATACCGAAGCTGACAGTGGCGCTCCATCCTGCATTGCTTTCAAAAGGTCTGCTTTTAATCCGTCATCATAGCCTTTGGCCCATAAAAACTCCTCAAAATCCAACGACCTCATTGTGTAATCGGTTTTATATCCAACACTGTTGCTCTCAATTTTCTTATAATAGATTCCAAGAAGGGATCCACTGCAGATCACATCATACCTTCTGTCAATACAGTATGCTTTGAGTGCCGTTGCTATGTCCGGATGATCTTGTATTTCATCAAAAAAGAGCAGAGTCTTTCCTGGGGCAAAATTCCTGGAAGGATCAATACGGCTGATTGCTTTATTGACAGCCTCCACAGTATATCCATCTTCTGTGATCACGCGATATTTCTTGTCCAAAGCAAAATTGATATAAATTACATTGTCATAGTTTGTTTCAGCGAATTGCATTATACTTTCAGTTTTTCCAACCTGTCTGGCGCCTTTAATGATCAAGGGCTTGTGGTCGGGGTTTTTATACCACTCACTTAAATATTGATCAACCTTACGTTTTAAGTACATAAAAGACCTCCGTTCAATCTGTAAAGTATTATAATATAGCAGTGTTTGTCTTTCAACATTTTTATGAGCGAGTTCGTTAGTTACTTTGCGTTTTTATGAGCGAGTTTTTGCCTCTGTACACATTTTCATGTAAAAACTTATACCGGTTCAAAAGTCAAGGACTTTTTTAGACAAAAATAAGGCTTTGATGGAATGGAAGAAAGCCGGGCTGGATATCATTCAGACAGGAACGGAATCAGATCAGACAGAAGCGGAATCGAAGAAGACATGAGTGGAATCCGTGTAGACAGCCAATGGAACTTTCGCAGACAGTTCCCGGACATATAGCAGACAGCCACAAATTCGTATCGTAGCGCAAAGGCGGGCAGACCGGTGGAGATTTACCTTTAATCGCGAAGGGGATGTAAAGAAATATATAGAGCAGACTTATCAGGGGATTCTTGACAAGGATATTATTACTGACAGATCAAAAATAAACAGACAGAAATTCGAGATAATTGCCGGGTATATTATGGCAAATGCAGGAAAAGAGTTTTCGGCAAAAAATATTGAAAGTTATTTTGGTAACATTAACGAGGAGTTGATCGATAAGAAGACAATATACAGATGAGTTAGTTCCACAAACATATAAAAATTTTGGGTGAGTATTCTTTTTTGGTTAAGTCATTGGGGAAGGTTTTAAAACATTTCTTCACGGTTTGGGAACATTTCATCACAGTTTTATTGAAAAAGGTATCTTGTTCGTTTAAAATGAATCTGTTTCAAGCGGGTCTGGATTGAACAAGCTTCACAATTGGATCGCTGAATGATCATTGCTGTTAATCAGAGCAACTAACCCCCTTTCCGGAGGGGCAGATATAAGGAGATAAAAAGACCATGAAGGGAATAAAGGACATCATAATAAAGGGATCAATATTCGCGGTTCTGACTGCGGTTTTCTGTATGGGAGGCATACCTGCGGTTCTGCTTGTGTCAACGGCGCATGCTGCGACAGAGATAACGAGCGAGACAACTTACTGGTCAGGGGAAATGACTCTCACAGGAAGCGATGTGACCATAGAAAATGTAGTTACACTTAATGGTGACACCACGCTGAAGGTTGCTGAGGGCAAGACCTTGACATATAAAGATGGGATTAACTGCAATGGATACACTCTCACTATCAGTGGGCCGGGTACAGTTAATGTTTCTAAAGCAGAAAAATACACATCCCAGTTAAATTGCGACCCCGGTATACAGGGAGATGTCATCCTGAACGACGGGAAACTAAATGTCAGCGGAGGTTATGGCATCCAAGAAGGGGGCAATGGTATACAAGGAAATGTCACCCTGAACGGTGGAACGATGTTGGTTTCCGGGGGGGAAAGCACCATGGACGGAGGCCATGGAATAGAAGGAAACGTCATCATGGGCAGAGGTACCTTAAAGGCTTCCGGGGGTTACGGTAGTGGAGGCGGTGATGGTGTTTGCGGAAATGTTGATCTTAACGGCGGAACAATGACCGCTACCGGAGGTGTTGGCTTCGGGGTAGGCGGTCAAGGTGTTTGCGGAATAGTTGTTATTAACGGGGGAACTCTTACTGCTATTGGAAGCAAAGGCGATGATGATGGCGGAATAGGTATATATGGAAATGTCACCCTGAACGGCGGAACGCTGGATGCCATCGGAGGTGAAGGAACCAAAGACGATGGTGGACAAGGTATTTGGGGAGATGTCAAACTGAACGGCGGAACACTGACCGTCACCGGGGGAGCAGGCGGCGAAAATGGCGGCGACGGTATTTGGGGAGATGTCACCCTGAACGGCGGAACACTGAAAGCTACTGCGGGTACAGGCAGCACACCGGGACTGGCTTTTAAAGGAGAGAGCTCTGTAGAAATAATAAACAACAAACTCTACACCATCGACGGTACTCAGTCTTTCAGTGGTACGTTGACTTCTGAAGAAAAAGCTGCCATAGCAGGAAAAACCTTCGGCATCTGCCCTGCTGTGATCGACGAAACATATTATCCCACCATCCAGGCGGCAATGGATGCGGCTACTGAGGAGAATCACACGGTCACATTGCTGAGGGATGTGCAGACCACCTCCCCGTTGACCGTAAGCAAGGAGATCACTCTCGACCTCAACGGCCACACCATCGACAGGGGGCTGAGTGGGGAAACCGGGGATGGCAATAGTTCCGGATCTGTCATCAAGATCGGATCGAACGGAAATCTCACGCTATCTGACAACAGTATAGATCAGACAGGCCTCATCACGGGAGGATATGCTGATAATGGCGGCGGAGTACGAGTTGAGAGTGGTGGTATTTTCACAATGACCGGCGGCACTATCAGCGGTAATACGGCATATAGAACCGGCGGCGGCGTGTGCATTATAGGAAGCACGTTCACAATGTCTGGTGGAAAAATTGCCGACAACAACGTAACTAGTTCTGGTGGAAATGGCGGTGGTGTGCACGTCACTTTATCGGGAGGAAATGATGGACTCACTGTAACAAGGAGCACTTTCAATATGAGCGGCGGTGAGATCAAAGGGAATACGGCAGAAAGTAGTTCCAACGCCGGAGGTGTGAGTGTTATAGGAAGCACGTTCACGATGACCGGTGGAAAGATTGCCAATAATGTGACAAACCATGGATACGGCGGAGGCGTATTTGTTTCTCTTGGAAGTGATAAAAACAATAATAAAATACCGGGGTCATTCGATATTAGCGGCGGCGAAATCGAAAGAAATGCAGCGGAAAATACGCGCGGCGGTGGTGTATATGTCGATAATGGCTGCAGCCTCACCATGTCTGGCGGCAAAATCAATAGTAATACAGCAGGTTTTGGCGGTGGCGTATATGTCTGTAAAGACAGCAGCCTCACCATATCAGATGGTGAAATCAACAGTAATACAGCACAATCAACCAGCGGCGGTGGCGTATATGTCGAAGGCGGCGGTAGTCTCGTCATGTCTGGCGGCAAAATCAATAGTAATACAGCAGCTAAACACGGCGGTGGCGTATATGTCTATTTCGGCAGTAGAGCCACCATGTCTGGTGGTGAAATCAAAAATAATACAGCAGGTGTTTGCGGTGGTGGTATATTTAGTAATAGTACATTCGAGATATCTGGTGCCCCCGAAATTAACGGTAATATTGTGAATGATAAAAAAGACAATGTATGTCTCTTTAAAGAAAACACCTATTCATTGATCACTGTCACTGGTGAACTTGCAAATAAGGCACATATCGGTGTCTGTATATGTGAAGAGAATAATACCTATGACTATATTTTTAATGATCTCGAATTCGCAGAGCCGGGCAATAACTATACTCTCACTCCCGCCGATGTCTCACACTTCATATGTGATAATGATGCCTATGCTCCCATTTTGAATGAAAGCAGCAAGGCGAAATTTGTAATAGGCTACAAGGTTATGGTCGAAGAAGGTACGGGCGGAGGAACCTATGCCGAAGGCGTAAGCGTGACTATAAAAGCGAACGCCCCCGAAAAAGGCAAGCGTTTCAAGGAATGGAAAGGCACTGATGGCCTGACCTTCACTTCCGGGAGTGCAACTACTGCGGAAGCAACATTCACCATGCCTGCTCAAGCCGTGACGGTTGAAGCATTCTATGAAGATATACCAAAAGTCAAGGCTCCTGCATTCAGTCCTGAAGGCGGAACCTATACAAAAGCTCAGAGCGTGACCATAACTTCCGAAACTTCCGGGGCGGATATCTATTATACGATTGACGGCAGTACTCCCGGGACGGACAGCAAGAAGT
>CAMJPM010000089.1 GCA_946407725.1 uncultured Lachnospiraceae bacterium | reverse complement strand
CATTCGGTCATTAGAGTTGCGCCTAAAGGCGCAAGGACCGAATGCCAAAATGCCAAGACTATCAGACGTCACTTGCGGTCAACGCAAGTGACTGTTCTGACAGTTATAAATAATTTATAATTGTAACCTATTTTTAATAATATAACAAGAACTTACACAGCCACCGGGAACCGATGGTTGAATTCGCTGTATTCATAGCCGTCAAGCTTAAAATCATCCTTTGTAAATCTGTAAAAATCGTGTACATCCGGGTTGACGCTGATCATCGGTGCGTCGTGCTGCGGATTTCCGATAAGCTCCTTTACCGGCTCTATATGTCTGTCATAAATATGACAGTTTGCGATAACGTGTACCAGCTCTCCGGGCTCAAAGCCGTATGCCGACGAAAAGGCATATACAAGAAGCGCTGCCTGAACGGTATTCCAGGAATTTGCCACAGCCATATCCTGGGAGCGCTGGTTTAACATGCCGTTCAGCTTTCCGTCCATCACATTGAAGGTCATGGAATAGGCACAGGGCGCAAGAGCCATCTCAGAAAGCTCAGCCGGATTATACATCATGCTCATTATCCTTCTGGAACCCGGATCATTAACAAGCTGGTAGATTATCCTGTCTGTCTGGTCCAGCATCCACAGCCCTTTATCATTTTTCTTTGCGATCAATCCCCTGAAATCTGAAACATAGCAGGTATCATTTTCCGTAAAATACCCGTCAGTAAAGGCTTTTTCAAGTCCCTCCGGCTTTACATCTTTATAGGCGCTTTTTACCCCCATCTGATACCCGTAGGCCTTCCCGATGCTGCCGTTTTCATCTGCCCAGGCATCCCAAACATGGGAATTCAGGTCATTAACATTATTCGATTTTTTCTGCCATATCCAGAATATCTCATCCAGCGCTGATTTCCAGAAGGTCCTCTTCAGGGTCATTATGGGAAATTCCTTTGAAAGATCATATCTGTCCACCACCCCGAAGAGAGCTATGGTGTGTGCCGGGCTTTTATCATCCTCCCACACCGGCCTCACCTCCATATTTTCATCGGATATCCCGGTTTTCAGTATATTTTCCACATTTTCTATAAAAAGTCTGTCTGCTGCGCTCATTTTCCTTATGTTCTACTCCTTTTCCGGGGTTTTATCACTGTCCTATAATAAAGTGACTATTCCAAAATTGCAAATCTATTTTCTTTTAATCCTTTTTTCATGATACAATTCTGTTACAGCTTCATTGAACGTTATTCCATTTTCACCAGGAGGTTTTGGCACAATGAATATCAGCCCTGTGGACCTGCATGTACATTCAAACAGATCGGACGGCACATATACTCCCTCTGAACTCGTAAAATACGCAGCGGAGAAAGGTCTTAAAGCCATGGCACTTACGGATCATGACTGTGTGGACGGTCTTGATGAGATAAGAGAGGCCGCGGAAAAAACAGAAAATGCCCCGGAAATAGTGAACGGAGTGGAGCTTTCCACGGACCTTGACGGCAAGGATATACATATTGTGGGCCTTTTCATTGACTATAATAACAAGGAATTCCGGGACTACCTGAAGAACTTCCTCTCCTCAAGAGAAGAGAGAAATGAAAGGATGTGCCGCGCCTTAAGGGACGGTCTTAATATGGATATCAGCTATGAAAAGCTGAAATCTGCCTACCCTGATTCCGTGATAACCAGAGCCCATTATGCCAGGTTTATGCTGGATCACGGTTATGTGAAGAGCATGAATGAAGCCTTTGACAGATGGATAGGGGACGGAAAGCCCTATCTTATCTCCAGGGATAAGGTTCCGCCGGAGGAAGGGGTAAGGATAATAAGGAAAGCAAAGGGGATACCGGTTCTTGCCCATCCCCTGCTTTACAAATATTCAAAACAGAATCTGGAAAAGCTGATAATCTCATTAAAGGAAGCGGGGTTACTGGGAATCGAGAGCAGATACACCACCCACGCTCCCGCAGATACCAGATATGTTAAGTCTCTGGCGGAAAAATTCGGTCTTCTGGAGTCCGGAGGCTCTGATTTCCACGGAACGAATAAAAAAGATGTGGATCTCGCCACCGGGTACGGCAGGCTCTATGTGCCCTACAAGCTCTTTGAGGCACTTAAGAAGTGCGCCGGACAAATCAGGTCTTCATAATCTGTCTTTTCGCAAATTAACGGTAATTATTTATATGTTTTCATATATGATCTCCGCGATGGCCCCGTGGTCGTTATCCGCATTGGTTACCCTGTCCGCGGCTTCCTTTACCTCTGTCCTGGCATTACTCACGGCGTAGCCTGTTCCAGCTGCCTCTATCATGGAGATATCATTGGCCTCGTCTCCCGCGGCTATTGTGTTTTCAAATGTAACGTGCGCATATGAAGACAGATATTCCACGGCTTTTGCCTTGGTCGCATTCCATGTGCCGAATTCCAGCAGTCTGTCGCTGGAAAACAGACTGAACAGCCTGTCTCTGATAAGAGGGGTGATATACTCCTGAAAACCCTCCAGCCTGGGCCTGTCATTTAAGGCTGCGCAGACCACCTTTAAGGGCGGGGTCGGCAGATATTCCATCAGGGCATTAAGATCCTCTATAACAAGGGGCTTTAAGACCTTTCCTTCGGTGTAGCTCCTTAAAATATCCGTATCATGGAGTGCCACCACGTATTCTTCCGTATAGGTCTGGCAATGTACCTCCATTTTTTCGGCTTCTTCAAATAAAAACCTGGTATCCTCATAAGACACCGGCTCCCTCACTATGGTTTCCCATCCCTCTCCTGAAAACCGGGAGATCTGTCCCCCGTTAAAGCTTGCAATATAAACCCCTTCCCTCTCCAGACGATATCTCTTTGCCAGCGGTACAGCGTCCTCAAAGGGTCTTCCCGTAACAAATGCAAAGAGATGACCCTTGTCCAGGAATTCATATATGGCTTCAAGATTATCATATCCTATGGTTTTATCCGTGCATAACAGCGTGAGATCCAGATCCGTAAACAGAAACTTTCTATCTTTATCAACCATGACTTAACCCCTGTTTTTTGTTTTATCATACCATTATTATCCTCTTCTGCCATTAACATTTGAAAAAAAGTCAAATAATAGTAAAATATAAGGATAAATCCCAGGGGGTAAGATTATGGAGAACACATCCGTAACCGGTAAAATTAAAAAGAACAAGGTAAAGCTACTGCTTATCTATCTTCTTTTTGTTTTTATAAATATATCCGTAAACAGACTTGTGAAACACTTCGGCCTGCCTCTCTACGTGGATAACATAGGCACTCTTCTCGGCGCTGTGCTGGGAGGATATCTCCCCGGCATTTTTGTGGGATATATCACCAACCTGATAAATGCCACGGCAGATCCCGCCAATATGTACTACGCAGGCATCAGCGTACTCATTGCCGTCACTGCCACTTATCTCGCCGCAAAGGGCTTCTATAACAGCTTTATAAAAGCCCTTCTCACCGTACCGGTTCTGGCCTTTCTCGGAGGGGTGATCGGATCGGTACTCACCTGGTTTATCTACGGCCCTGGAGCAAACGATTTCCTCTCCCAGGTGTCAAATGATTTCCTTTTGGACATTATGGACAAAGCAATAACGGTCGTCGTCTTTTATATCCTTATGAAATTCATGCCAAAGGAGACTTCGTCACTCTTAAGCCTTACCGACTGGCGGCAGAAGCCCCTGACCAGCCAGGAGATAGCAGAGGTAAAGAGTACCGGCACCAGAGGCATCTCCTTAAAGAGCGAGCTTTCAATGCTGGTCTGCGCCGTAATGCTGATAATCACTGTGGCCACCTGTGCCATATGCTTTATCCTCTACCGGAACCAGGCTATGGAGCAGTATAAAGAGATGGGAATAAATGCGGCAAAGATAGCCGCCGCCTCCATAGATCCCGAAAAGGTGGATGAATACCTGGAGCTGGGCGAAAACGGCCCGGACTATGGGCGCGAAGAGGAAAAACTCTATGAGATACTGAACAGCTCTGCCTCCATAAAATATATCTACGTATATAAAATGACACCCCAGGGCTATAAAGTGGTATTTGACCTGGATACCGGGGAGCTTAAGGGCGATGAGCCGGGATCCCTCATTCCCTACGAGTCGGATTTCGCACCTTATGTGCCTCAGCTCCTGAACGGAAAACAGGTGGATCCGGTGATCGTAAAGGACCGGTACGGCTGGCTTCTTTCCGATTATGAGCCGGTATATGACAAACACGGCATCTGCGTCTGCTATGCCTGTGCCGATATCGACATGGAGGAGATAAACCGGAACGGTATAAGCTATTTAGCCAAGGTTCTGTCATTGTTCATAGGCTTCTTTGTGCTGGTTTTTGTACTCTCCCTCTGGTTTTTCAATTATCATCTGACCTATCCCGTAGGGGCCATGACCCACGCTTCCGGCGAGTTTGACTATAACAGCAGCCAGGCACTGGCACTGAGCGTGGACAAGCTGAAATCCCTTGACATTTCCACCGCAAACGAGCTGGAAAACCTGTATCTCGTGCTGGTAAAGACCCTGAGCGATACCGTTAAGTATCTGGAAGAGGTGAAGGAAAAGAGCGACCAGATCGAATATATGCAAAGCGGCCTTATCTACGTCCTTGCGGACCTGGTGGAGAGCCGGGACAAATGCACCGGAGACCACATAAGAAAAACGGCGGCCTATGTGCGGCTGATACTGGAATTATTAAAGGAAAATAATATTTACCCGGAATACATACTAAACGAGGACTATGTGAAACGCGTAAACTACGCCGCTCCCCTCCACGATGTGGGAAAAATAAAAGTGTCTGATACCATTCTCAATAAGCCCGGAAAACTGACTGATGAAGAATTCATGGAAATGAAGAAGCATACCACTGCCGGAAAGGACATAATAGAGAGCGCCATCAAGCTCACCGGCGATACGGCATATCTTGAAGAATCACTTAATGTCGCCACCTATCACCATGAAAAATGGGACGGCAGCGGTTATCCCACCGGCCTTAAGGGCGAGGAGATCCCGCTTTCCGCCAGGATCATGGCGGTTTCCGATGTCTTTGACGCCCTGCTTTCAAAGAGAAGCTACAAGGAGCCCATGAGCTATGAAACTGCCTTTAAGATCATAGAAGAAGGGGCCGGAAAGAGCTTCGACCCCGTCATTGCAAAAGTATTCATCGATAATAAGGAACGGGTCATAAAGACCGCGGAGGACAATAAAAAAATAGTCGGAATGGTGTCCTGACCGTAACTGTCCTTAACAGCCGGTAACTGCCATTAAGAGTCACCGTTTTC
Organism: uncultured Lachnospiraceae bacterium; assembly: GCA_946407725.1. Taxonomy (GTDB): domain Bacteria; phylum Bacillota; class Clostridia; order Lachnospirales; family Lachnospiraceae; genus NK4A144. The sequence goes on along the minus strand of CAMJPM010000089.1, from coordinate 8,690 downwards.
AGTTCTCATCATCCTCAATGGCTGCGGTGTAAACCGTGGACTTTCTTGCGGATTCGTTATTTGCCAGATACTCGTCATAAGTGGTTATCTTGTCCGTAAGGGTTCCCTCGGGACTTATCTCCATTATGCGGTTTGCGGTGGTCTGTACAAACTGGTGGTCATGGCAGGTAAAGAGCTCAACCCCCGGGAACTTAATGAGACCATTATTTAACGCCGTAATGGACTCCATATCCAGGTGGTTTGTGGGCTCATCCAGCACGAGACAGTTGGCGCCGGATATCATCATCTTTGAAAGAAGGCAGCGGACCTTCTCTCCTCCAGATAATACATTTACCTTTTTCACACCGTCCTCCCCGGGGAAGAGCATACGCCCCAGGAAGCCCCTCACATAGGTCACATCCTTAACGGGTGAATAGCCTGTGAGCCATTCGGTTATGGTATAGTCACTGTCAAATTCCTTTGTATAGTCCTTCGGGAAATATGCCTGGCTGGTGGTGACACCCCACTTATAGGTTCCGGAATCCGGCTCCATCTCTCCCATAAGTATCTGGAAAAGCACGGTAACCGCCTGCTCATTGCCCCCCACAAAGGCCACTTTATCGTCATGTCCTAAAACAAAACTTATGTTATCTAATACCTTTTTGCCCTCAATGGTCTTGGTTATACCCTCCACGGTAAGGACTTCATTGCCTATCTCCCTGTCCGGACGGAAGTCCACATATGGATACTTTCTGGAGGAGGGCTTAATGTCGTCCAGCTGTATCTTTTCCAGCGCCCTCTTTCTGCTGGTAGCCTGCTTTGACTTGGAGGCATTTGCGGAGAATCTTGAAATGAACTCCTGCAGCTCCTTTATCTTCTCTTCCTTCTTCTTATTGGCCTCCTGCTGCTGTCTCTTCATCAGCTGGCTGCTCTCGTACCAGAAATCATAGTTTCCGGCGTATAACGTGATCTTCCCGTAGTCTATATCCGCCGTGCAGGTGCAGACCTTATTCAGGAAATACCTGTCATGGCTCACCACGATCACCGTATTGTCGAAATTTATAAGGAATTCCTCAAGCCAGTCTATGGCATCCAGATCCAGATGGTTCGTAGGCTCGTCAAGAAGCAAAATATCGGGTGATCCGAAAAGAGCTCTTGCCAGGAGAACCTTGACTTTTTCAGAGCCCTTCAGGTTCTTCATAAGCTCCCTGTGGAGCCCGGTCTCTATACCCAGGCCGTTTAACAGGGACTCCGCATCGGATTCGGCTTCCCAGCCGTTCATCTCCGCAAATTCGGCTTCCAGCTCTGCAGCCTTAACGCCGTCCTCGTCGGAAAAGTCCTCTTTTGCGTAGATCTCATCCTTTTCCCGCATTATCTCAAAAAGACGCTGGTTTCCTCCCATTACCGTGTCCAGCACCACTTCCTCATCATACTTGAAGTGATCCTGCTCCAGAACCGACATCCTCTGTCCCGGAGTCATGGAAATATCGCCCTTGGTGGTCTCAAGCTGCCCAGAAAGGAGCTTTAAGAAAGTGGATTTGCCCGCTCCGTTTGCCCCAATGAGCCCGTAGCAGTTGCCCTCTGTGAACTTGATGTTCACATCCTCAAAAAGAGCCTTTTTTCCCACACGATAAGTTACATTTGAAGCCTGAATCATTTTTTTACCTCTTTCCTATATGGAGAGCCATGCCATTTAAAGTCCGTCTTCCCGGTTCAGCCCTCTTCTTCTCCGGTCTCCACAACGGGTTTGGTCTCCGGAACAAACACCCGTCCCGTCAGCTTTTCCTGACGCTTTTTGGCGTTTTCCCTGGCCTCCCGGCACAATTCCTTCTGGGAATTTATTGCGCTCCTGCCCCTGCGGTCCGGTTTTTCATAATTTCCCTCCGGTGTAAGAACATGAGACTTGATTGTATCAGAAAGTTCCAAAGAAAGGAAGTGTTTTAAATCAGCCTTTAATTCTTCCCTCTCCACCGGGAACACTATCTCAACCCTGCGGTCAAGGTTTCTTGGCATCCAGTCCGAAGAGCCCATATAGAATTCCTCGTTCCCGCCGTTCTGGAAATAGAATATCCTGCTGTGTTCCAGGAAAAAGCCCACAATGGAATGGACGGAGATATTTTCTGATACTCCGGGGATTCCCACCTTCAGGCTGCATATTCCCCGGATGATAAGCTCTATCTTTACCCCCGCTGCCGAAGCCCTGTAAAGAGCCTCAATGATATCCGGATCACAGAGAGAATTCATTTTCCCTATGATCTTTGCCTCCCTGCCGGCTCTTGCGTGATCTGCCTCACGGTTTATGAGATAGAGAAAACGGTCCTTAAGCCACAGGGGCGCCAATGCCAGCTTATTCCAGGAAAGGGGCTCGGAATAGCCGGAGAGCATATTAAATACCGCCGTGGCATCCTCACCGATCTGCTCTGAACAGGTCAGCAGTCCCATATCCGTATAAAATCTGGCTGTGGTATCGTTATAATTTCCTGTTCCCAGGTGAACATAGCGCCTTATCCCCTCTTCCTCCCGGCGTACCACCAGGGCTATCTTGGAATGGGTCTTTAAGCCCACAAGTCCGTAAATAACATGGCAGCCCGCTTTTTCAAGGGTCCGGGCCCAGTTGATATTATGCTCTTCATCAAATCTGGCCTTTAATTCAACCAGTACCATTACCTGCTTTCCGTTTTCCGCGGCATGGGCAAGGGCTGCTATTATTGGAGAATTACCGCTAACCCTGTAAAGTGTCATCTTGATGGCAAGAGTATCCTTATCCCTGGCGGCGGAGCTTATAAAATTCACCACCGGTTCAAAGCTCTCATAGGGGTGCTGCAGAAGAATATCGCCCTTTCTTATCTGGGTAAAGATATCCTCCTCTGAATTCATGTATTTTGGAGCCTGGGGTGTCCAGGAAGGTATTTTGAACTTCTCGTATCCGGGAAGTGAGGCGATCCTTGTTAAAAACGCCAGATCCAGAGGCCCGTTTATCCTGTAGATATCCTGTTCCTCCACATTCAGCTCTTCCACAAGTATCTTTAACAGATTGGGCGCAATACCCTCCTGTACCTCCAGCCTTATGACCTCTCCCCACTGGCGGCGCCTGACCTGCTTTTCTATCTCTTTTAAAAGATCTTCTGCCTCATCCTCGTCTATGGTGAGGTCTGCGTTTCTCATAATCCTGAAGGGATGGGCACACTCTATCCTGTAGTTTAAGAAAAGACGGCTTATATTCCTCTCTATCACCTCTTCCAGAAGTATAAGGGTCTTCTCCCCCTCCTTTCCCGAACAGACCTCGGGAGGAATGGAGATCACCCTGGGCAGCACATCCGGAACCTGAACCAGTGCAAATTCAGGCTTCTGCTCTTTGTTTCCCTTCTTTGAGCCCTCCTTTTCCTGTCCCTTATCATCTCCTTTGGCCTTGTTATTAAAGAGATTTGCGCCCTTTAAGGGGGTCATGATGGCTCCGATATTTAAGGTCTTATTCCTGACCAGGGGAAAGGGTCTTGAAGTATCCACCGCCATGGGAGTGAGAACCGGATAGACCTGTTCCTCAAAATACCTGTCCAGATACGCTCCCTCCTCCTTTGTCAGATCCTCATGGTGGGAAATGACCCTTATGCCGTTTTCCTTTAACAGGGGCAGCAGCGATCTTCCCCAGGTGGAGTATTGCAATGACGCAAACTCATGGGTTACTCTGGAAAGCTCAAGCAGCTGTTCCTTTGCCGTCATGCCGGCAATATCCTTACCCTTATATCCGGCATGCACCATATCCTTTAAGGATGCCACCCTCACCATAAAGAATTCATCCAGGTTTGATGCGGTGATGCCCAGCATCTTTATCCTCTCAAAGAGAGGCAGGGTCTTATCCCTTGCTTCAGACAGCACTCTCTCATCAAATTTCATCCAGGATAACTCCCGGTTGGTATAAAATTCCGGTGATCTAAAATCAATATCAGCCGTTTCTTTTTGCTTTGTATTTTTCAAAACCATAACCTCCCGTTATAAATCATACCTTCTTTTTTAATACCGGACGTATTCCGAATACCTCTTCAAAAAGACCTGCTCTCCTGTGGAAAAGACCCCTTTCCAGAGAAATATCATCATTGGTATCTACTGTTATTATAAGCTCTTTATCCTTTACAACGGCCTTTACCCACTCATATTTCCTCTTATGGCTCCTTATCATTCCAGAGGCCAGACGGAGCATGGCTGTGAGCTTTATTACAGTGAGATAGCTCCTTTCATCCAGTCCGGTCCCCATCACATCTTCAAAAGTCATTTCCCCGGTATGGGAGGCCTCCACGATAAGTGCCACCATTTCCCTTTCCAGATGGGAAAGACCGATTATTTCCGTCCCCATAATAATGGAATAGGCGCTCTCTGCCGGAGATGCAAGGGAAATGAACTTCCCCACATCCCTGAGCCTTGAGGCAATCTCCAGAAGGAGCCTTCCCCTGGCATCAATGCCGTGGTATTTCTTCATTCCGTCAAATACCGCAAGGGAGCTCTTGGATAACAGGCTTCCGGATGCCTGGCTTCCCCTGTATCTCATTGATATATTCTCCACGCTGGAGATTATATCCTGTCCGAAATCATGGTCGGACCTTATGATCTTATTCTTTTCCGCGTAGTCATACGCAATACCATCAGAAAGGCTGACCCCGGGCACATAGATATTCTCTGCCTCCATGGCTTTAATGAGCTGCTTTATAATATAAGACGAGGAGAGGAGAAGGGATGAGCTCTCCATGGGTATCCCCACTTCCTTTGATATCTGTTCATCTGACATCTGTTTCAGCTTGTCTATGAACTGCACAAACTGCTCTGCCGTAACAGATGTATCAGAGCTGTCGGCGGTGGTGCTGCCTGAGAGCTTGTGTATTATATAGGGCAGATGGTCATCCACCACAATGATATTTTTGATGGAAAGCTTCTTTAAGAACATCTTCTTAAAGGTGTGTATCTCATACTCGATGAGCTCGTTTAACAGCCTGTCATAGCTGAAGCTGCTGGGCTCCAGCTCCGAAAGGGATCCCCTTAACCTGAGGATACCGAGCCTTAAATTCACAGTGGCTATAAGCTTTGAGGAATCAAACAGTGACACCTGGGTGCTGCCGCCCCCGATATCAATAAATGCTGTTCCGCTGTCTATGATATTATGGAAATTGCTGCTCTTTAAGGCCACGGATTTGTAGTCTAAGAACCTCTGCTCGGAATTGCTTAAGGGCTGTACCGAAATACCTGTCCTAAGCTTTATCTGATCAAGTATCACCCTTGTATTTTCGGTCTCCCTTATGGCCGAGGTACCGTTTGCCCTGTAGGCATCCACCTTATAGGAATCCATTATATCCTTAAAGCCCTTTAAGACACTGCAGAGCTCGTCCATTCTCTCATAGCTGATTTTCCCGGTATTATAGCTATCGGTACCCAGATCCACCCTGCGGCGTACATAATCTATTTCCTTTACCCCGCCCTTGCGGCTGAGTTCAAAGATCTTCATCCCGGTCTCATAGGAGCCCACATCTATCGCTGCGAATAATCTCACTTTTCTGCCTGCCTCCTGAAATCAATTATTTCTTCCGGAACCTGCCGGTTCAATTAAAATCCTTAATTCCCTGTTATTGGGAGCCACGCGTTTTAAGTCCGCTTCTCCTCAAGAAAAATCCCTTCCACATAGTCCATAAACTGCTCTGCCGTCCGCCCGCTCTTACCGCCATGGGACAGCTCCCATTTATTCGCTTCATAGAGAAGGTAATCATCCTCCACGGGAATTTTCCTTCTATGGGCCAGCTCCAGCACTATGCTGTCAAATTCCTTCTTTCCGGGCCTCCCGAAGTATATCTTCTCTCCGAAACGGTCGGAAAGCGAAAGCTTCTCCTGGACCGTATCGCTTTCATGGATATCATCCGTTACCTTTCTGTCCAGCTTATCGGAAAAGCCCTCATGGATAAGATGCCTGCGGTTACTTGTGGCATAGATCCTGATATTGTCCGGCTTCTTTTCCAGACCGCCCTCAATGACTGCTTTTAGATACTTGTATTCCACCTCCGCATCCTCAAAGGAAAGATCATCCATGTAGATAATGAATTTATAATTTCTGTTCTTTATCTCCTTTACCACATCGTTGATATCCTTAAACTGGTGCTTGAATATCTCAATGACCCTGAGGCCGTCTTCAAAATACTCGTTTAAGATACCCTTTATGCAGGTGGACTTACCGGTGCCCGCATCCCCGAATAAAAGCACGTTATTGGCTTTTCTGCCCTTTAAGAAGGCCTCCGTATTGTCCTTAAGCCTCTTTTTCTGTCTCTCCAGGCCAATGAGGTCATCGAGATAGACATGCTTCACCCTCGTTATGGGCTCAATGACCATTTTGCTTCCAGCGTCATGTCTTATCCTGAAGGCCTTGTGTTGTCCGTACTTACCAACACCGAAATCCCTGTAATATGAATTAAGCTCCTTTAGGAATGAGCTTTCATCCGCTGCCCCTGCAAGCCTTTGCGAGAGTCCCACTATCCTGTCCCTTATACGCTTATTGAAGGTCTCACCCTCATTTTCCCCGTGGCTTAAACGAAAGTCAGACAGAAGCTCCGGGATTGAGGAACCCCAGTTCTTTCCCATGCTCATAAGGTCAAACCTGAATAACCGCATGAACACCCTTATGTCATGCAATGCGGCATCTTCAAGAGTGCCGCCGGTTTCTCCCCTTCTCTCCGCCCGGAGAGTATAGGGATTCTCGTTATTTATAAGGGTATAGGACAAAAAGCAGTGCCAGAGGTTCCCTTCGAATCCGTAACGCACCGCCAGATTTATAAGCTCCGACACCACCCGGGTGGCAAGGTCATTGCTGCTGCCCTCGGTATTCCCGGCCAAAGCGCACATACCCGTAAATATATCCTCATGCTTCAGGTTCCTGTACAGAATAAGCTCATCCATATGATCAATCCCTCTTTTCCGCCATTAAGGCCTGCTGCTTCTTTCTGCTCATTGCCATAATATGTTCAAATAACCCGGCAACCCCTTCAGCGTTAAAATCGTCATGGGTAAGGCCCCTCACCTTCCTTATCTTCTCTTTCTCCCTTTCCTTATCCAGCACCTCCATGCCGTTAGCGATCTTATACTCCGCCACCTTTTCGCTTATCTTCATCCGCTCCTCATAGAGGGCAACAATCTTCTCATCTATTTCATCAATTTTTTCTCTTAATTCCTTTAAATCCATAGTGTCTCCGGCACGAAAATACAGATGCAGTCCAATGTTTCAAACAGCATTATAATAATAACATAGAAAAGCTGAATTCGACAATCGAACAGGGAAAAGAGCGCACAAACAGACCACTTTTCAGTGGTAACTATTCAGTGAGTGAAGTGAAAAAGCTACAAACTAAAGTGAACCCCTTTGTCAAGACAAAATCATCATATTTAGCTTGAAGTGTATCTTCCGGTCAGGTTTTTACCCCTAAATGTAATAATTTTTGTTTTACTGTTATATTTCCACTCGTTTGTCTTTGATTTATAAGCTTTACCGTTTATCTTTATTTTTACGGATTTAACGGTATCGTTGTCTATTTTTTTAATCGATACAGAATCAGTATCTTTCACATAATATGGTCTTATTTCGAAAGAAAGACCGTTCGATCCCTTTGTGGCATTTTTAATCGTCTTGTTTATTGTATTATTGGCTCCTTTAAGCTCAGTGATTTGAATAGTCTTTTTCTTTTTGTTTATTTTAATCTTCGATGCGTCATAAGAAGCGTTATTGATAGAAACAGTAATGGTTCCAAAATTTGAAATGGAGGCCTTCGATTTTCCCCAAAAAGGAATGGAATGACAGTATTCTATTTCATATCCGGTACGCTTTTCCACAGATTTTTTTGAGGGTTTGTTTTCCAATATATCGTTAACGCCATCATACGGTGGTCTGCAAACACCATGAAATTTCGAAAAGTCTTCTTCCTTTCTCGTAAGTGTTTTTACAGAACCACAAACTTTATCCCTTGGATGGACGTTTCCATCAATCGTAATTACATTACCGTCTTCAATTTTCCATACGATGCATACATGATCCGGGCCATCCTTAATATTATCATTTGAATCTACAAGTAATAAATCACCTTTCTCCATTCCCATTGGATCCTTCTCCATTCTCCCCGTTACTATCTTCATCTATTATCAAAGTGTTCCAACAGGGAACAGGGCTGATGTTATACTTATCAGCTTCATACCATAAAGTCAATTTATCTATAATGGCGCCCTGAACAATAAGCGCCCCATAATAAGGATAATAAAACTCTTCAGAATCGTTGTATAACGAATCATCACCCTCTATAATAAAGTTTCCAGCTTTTATAACGACAGGGTTTTCTTCCCTCAAAAAAATCATTGCATTTTGTCTTACCCAAATAATCCCATCAGAAATACAGAGGGGATTTTCAATAACCTCTTTCCATTCTCCAGTATTATTGTCATATATGTTTGAATACCCTTGGACATTGAGTTCTTCTCCAACAAACAAATAATCATTAGGATTATCCATGATAAAATTCATATTTCCTTTGATGCTAAATTTCTTTGGAGCGTATACCATTCCTCCATTAAGATGTAATACTCCGTTATTAGATAAATCCAAGTTTATACCATCATCAATCTGCAAAACTCCACCATTAACCTATAATTCCGCATAAATTTTCGACTTACACCTCAATGGTTGTAAGTGGGATTTT
>CAMJPM010000088.1 GCA_946407725.1 uncultured Lachnospiraceae bacterium | reverse complement strand
CTTCACATTCCTGTTCAGTTTATGCTCATCGCCGCTTCCCGTGTAAGGATCATCCTTTTTCAATGTCCATTTGCTGGGAGCGGGCTTTTCCTTCACATTCCTGTTCAGTTTATGCTCATCGCCGCTTCCCGTGTAAGGATCATCCTTTTTCCATTCCCATTTGCTGGCTCTCGGGTTCTTGCTGGGATCCACCATATCTGCCTTGGAAAGATCCTTTGCTCCTATCATTTCTCCATTGGGGCCTATATGGTTAACATTATTCTTATTCATGTTGTGCGGAATTCCGCTTCCTGTGTAGGGATCCTTCTCCTTAAGAGTCCAGACACCGGCTCTGTGGTTCTTTCCGTTATTCATCATATCTGCCTTGGACATATCCCTGGCAGGAACATCCTTGCCCTGCTCGTCCTTATGTCCCACATTGTTCTTATTGATATCATGGGACACGCCGCTTCCGGTGTAGGGATCGTTCTTATTATATGTCCAGAGACCGGCATATTTATTCTTTTCGGGATCTGTCATATCCTTCTTGGGCATATCCGTGGCAGGAACCTCCTTGCCCTTGTCGTCCTTATGTCCCACATTGTTCTTATTGATATCATGGGACACGCCGCTTCCGGTGTAGGGATCATTCACATTATATGTCCAGAGACCGGCTCTCGGGTTCTTGGCCGGATCGATCATATCATCCTTAGGGAGGTCTTTTGCGGCAATGCTCGTTCCGTCAGGTGTCGTGTGTTCCCTGTTACTCTTATTGAGATCATGGGCTACGCCGCTTCCGGTATAGGGATCGTTCGAATTTAAGGTCCAAAGACCCAGATTTGCACGCTTATCCTTGTTTGCTTCCGGATTCGTTGCATCCACCTTTATTTCTGATTTTTTCCACTTATTATCTTCAGGCTTCTGGACCATCCTGTTTTCGGGATGGGATTCGCCTTCACCCAGATAGTCGCCATCCTTAAACTTCCAGACTTCACCCTTCTCCCAGGAAGGACTGATCTGATTGATGGTAAATAATTCCCTGTAGGCAATGGTGGTGGTTTCCGTTAAGAGCCTGCTCTGCTCGGCATTAAGCTCTCCGAACTCCTTTGCGGTCACGGTACATCCGGTAAAGATATAGGCCCGGGCGCAGTTGGTAAAGCTGATATTATCGCCCCAGTCAGGAGCCGGGGAACGGTTGACAAACAGGATCACCGGAAGTATGAGATCCGTTCCCAGTGTCAGCGGGTCTAAAAAGCCCATATTAAAGTCAGCGCTGGCGGACACACCCACATATCTCTCCACCTGGAAGGTGAAGGGCTTGGATATGGGCTTTCTCAGCATATGTACATAGTCATTGAGTCCGCCCTCCTGATAGTAATCAAAATCATTCTCCTTGGTGAAAACCCTTACGGAACGGCAGGGCAGCATGAAAGCAGCCTCCACCATCAATGAAAATGCATAGCCTATTGCAGGGTTCAGTATTGATTGCTTTTTGGAACGGTCATAATTACCACCGGACATACGATCTTTTCTCCTTGTGATTATCCGCCGAAGTTGTACTTCCCGGGCTTCATGTCAAGAATGCTCTTTTCCTTCTTTTCTTTCGAGGGATTGAGGCTTGCGTTTATTCCGGAGATCTCGCTGCACCACTTCCTCCTCTCCCTGTGTTCCAGAGCCAGGACACTGTCTTCGCTCCAGTGGAAATAATAGGAAATAAAGGACATCTCCTTATAAAGCTCATCCTCGGGATAGAGCCTCATCCCTCCCCGGTAAAATTTAGGGGTACCTCAAAGCTCTTACCACAGTCCGGACATATAGCCGTAAGCGTGGGCGGTTCAATATCATTTATCCTCTGATACATATCCTGAAGATATGCGAGATCCGCTGTAAAGAGCTTTTCCACCAGAGTTGCGGTAATGGCATCCACTCCCTCCATCTCCGTGATCACACGGCTTAAGATCACGATGGTTAGATATGAGGGGTTTTGCAATACCCTGGGATCCCTTGTGGCGTAGATCTCATCACCGGCCGTAGCCAGTCTCATCTTTCCCCTCCTGTGCAGCTCTCCCGTGGAATCCATATAACCCTTGGGAAGAGTAAACTCATAAACTGTCTGCATATACCCTCCTGAACGCCCGCATTATTTTCCATCAGGGGCGTCTTGTTTTTCTGTGATATCTGTTACTTTTCAAGCGATCCTAAAGACCGCCGGATCATAACTGGAGTTGCCGGTTTTATGAGGTGTGCGGGATATCCCGCACACCCGAAAAATCTGCAAAACCTTAGGATTACCGTAAACTCTTGCCTGCGGCAAGATACAAAAGATAATCAGTTCGGGATTACCAGTTCTTCGTATGCGATCTCAACACTCTCTATAGCGATGTCGGAGTTCTTCGCATCCAGATCGGGAGCATTGTATTTTGCTACCCACGCATTTGTAAGTGTCCAGGTTCTGGTACCGGTTGTTGAGGTAACCGCCTGGCTGGGAGCACCGGGATTTATGTCGATAAGCTCTATCGTCACATCATACCTGGGCATCTGGCCTCTGGTCTCACTTACACACTCCTGTATCCATGTCTTGAAAGCACTTTCAAGGATATATCCCATACGAAGGGTTACATTACCGTGCTTTACAAGTCCGGGGATCTTAACCGGAGCAAGAGATCCGGAATTACCCTGCCTGAACTCAATAACATCTACTGATCCTTCCACACCTGTCACTTCGCTGAAAGCAGCGGTTCCGGCAATATTGGAAACAGTGACCAGGAAATTCATTTTTGTCAACGGATAGTATGAACCTTTACCGTTATCATAAGTATTTGCTGGCATAATTATCTATTTTCCTTTCCTTTTATTTTTTTCAGCCTTCTTCGCCGCCTGCCTCAGCAGTAAACTGAGTAATGCGGAAAATTACAAACTCTGCAGGCCTTGAAGGAGCTATTCCGATGTTGCAGATAAGACGGCCGTTCATGATATCGTCCTTTGTCATGGTGCTGGTTCCGATCTCTACGAAGTAGCTGCTTGCCGGTGAATCACCTGCCAGCATGCCATTTCTCCAGAGGCCATCCAGGAATCCGGAAATAGTAAGCTGAACTCTCTGCCACAGTGTGGAGTCATTGGGCTCAAATACAACCCAGTTGGTGTCAGCCTTAATGCTCTCTTCAACATAGATGAAGAGCCTGCGTACGTTGACATACTTGAATGAGCTGTTGCTGGAAGCTGTCCTGGCACCCCAGATCCTGATTCCCTGTCCGGGAAGCTGACGGATAAGGTTAATGCCTTCGGGATTTAAGACATCCTGCTCATTCTTTGTGTAATTGGTCTTTAAGCCTGTACAGAATACAGTCTCGTTTGCGGGTGCCTTGTGCACGCCGCGGTTGATATCCGTACGGGAATATACGCCCATAACCGCTCCTGAAGGAGGGATGAATCCCGGCTGGTTGGCGGAACGGTCAAATACCTGTATCCAGGGATGGTACATAGCCGCATAGGTTGAATCAATCATGTTCCTGTAGTTGATAAGGTCGCCGGTCTTGTACAGATCACCGGGCATATCGATAACTGCAAAACGGCTCTGCAGGTTCTCGCAATGTCCTACCAGTGCTACAATCACTTCGGGAATGGTCACGCCGGGAACAGATATCATGCTGATAAGGTCATTCTCGATGAATGCCTGTATTCCGCTTCTCTTTCCGGGTCCCATATCCTCACCGATAAAGGTGGCTGCGGTTACCTTTGACATGGAGCCGTCGCTTCCTCCGTCAAGGAAGAATGCTCCGCTTGTATTGCCCTCTCCCATTACTGCTTCCACGGGATTTCCGGCTTCTGTAAGAGGTTCAACTGTAACGTTTACCAGCTCACTTCCGGAAAGCCTTGCGCCGATATATCTGGGGGAGTTGATGTTGAAGCTGAGCTCTGTATAATTCTCAGCCTCGTCTCCATACCTTACGCTTACATCCACATTTACAAGGTAAACCAGTGACTTCGGGATTATAGCGTCATCAACCACTCCGTCAGGAAGGGGATCTTCAAAAATCACCTCGTTGTCGAAGATGGTCTTGATGGTGGTATAGGTTCCGTCGAACTCTACGATATCGCCTTCCCTGAAGCCGTCTACGCTCTTTGCCTTATAACCGCTATCGGTCTCGGCTAAAAGCTGCATCTTGTGCTTCTTAACGGTGCTCATTGTCACCTGCACTTTATTTCCCCATGTTCCGGGGTTCTTTGCTTCTACCTTCATTATGCCCTGGGTAGCGCTTGCAACAGCTGCATCCTTGGGGGCGACACGCATTACGAAACACCTGGTACCGCCATTTGCAAAGAACTGCTCAACGCTGTGAGCCAGAAATCTGTATTCGCCATAGGCAAACTCACTTAAAAAGCCGCCGAACTGCTGGGTAAAAGCCTTAAAGCTGGGAACAAAGAGAGGTGCTCCCTCTACAGGTCCCTTTTCAGCAAAGCCGACAAAACCGGCTGTACTGGTTCCTACTCCCTCTATGCTACGGGGGGAATTATCATATTCCTCCACATAAACTCCGGGTGAAAAATATTCTGCCATCTTAATATCTTTCCTTTCTTTTATTTAATCCTGACGATACTTATCGTCAATCTGCCGTAACTTTTGTCTGTCCCGGCATTGTAATGGTTATCTGCCCTGCATAGGCACACATCAGCTTGCAATCCTGGGTAAGACAGGGTTTACCGTTGATAAGCACCTTGGGCTTGGTGGGGATCCATGTCCCGGCGGGGCTGGGTACACAGGGCTGCGGGGTCAGTACCCCGAGAGCTGCCGCTGTTGCTGAAGCCACCGTGGGATTGGTAAGCGTTGTACACATCCCGAAGGGCCCGACGTTTGTCATCGGACCGGCGTCCTGTATCGTGGCTGCGGGCTTTCCCTCAGTAGTCACCACTGTCTGTGATGAAACCTTTATGGGAGCCGGAGCCGTCCCAAAGGAACAAACCAGATTCGCACCCATTGCTGTGAGCTGACTCAAATCAATGCCTCCTTGTTTCTGAAATCAACTGTCTGAAATCTCACTTCATCTTTCACTTCATAGCGCACCAGATATTTAATATCCTTGCCATCATTCCTTACTCTTAAGAGATAGTCACCGTTTTCATTAACGGTTCCGAAGACCACGCGCATGATGGGTGAATTGGAAGCAAACTCTCCCTGTAAAGCGTCCTTCAGCCGGACAGACTGAGGTGTTACGGTCTCTGTCACCTCAATTTTTTCATAGCTCTCTTTGTCTGTCTTCAGCAAACCGTAGTATAAATCCGACATCTCGATCCGCCCTGAACCATAACCGAAGACCGAAAGGATCTTCTTTTTCACGTCATACTCATTGCAGATACATACGGGCCGGAGAAGGTTTACCGCTTCGATTTTTGTAAGAAAAGGAAGAGTACCCGAGAGACTTAATAACTCTTCACCCCTGAATACATTCTCAGATGGCATCAGGAATACATTCATTTCCGGAGTGGCGGGGTCCAGATCTTCATAGCAGACCCGGCATAAGTAATCCTCAAATCCATATACCCTTATTAGCATGAGAAAGTCTTCTCTGCCGGTATTTATGAATAAATAGGTACCGTTTCCCCTGAATTCCGGTTTCAGAGGTTCTCCGTCTCTCATAAACAATACATTTCTCTCATCCACAATAGCTCCCGTTGTCGTGTCAACGAGCCGTATCAAAAGATCCAGTCTTGCCCTGATAACGAAAGCTTTCACTTTTTCCTCCTTTCCTGACCGCAGACATTGTCTGTGGTAAACCAAAGATAACAAACTGTTCTGGATCGGATCACTGATCCTCCCCTGGTATGTGCAGGCTGAAGCTTGCATCCACGACTCTCGGTGTATCTACGATATCACCGCTTGACAGGTATACGGGTGCCGCCTTGTAGAACAGGCTTATCTGATAAGGCTTGTTGATAGCCTGCCACACCCTGACCTTTTCCTCCAGACTTATCTTCGCCTGAGACAGTGTGATCGGAGGTTCCTGGGTCGTGAGCCAGGACTGCAGCTCATCGGGGCGCACGGAATTGTTGTCATTAACTATCTGTGCCACACGTCCGATGATCTTTTGTATATCCGGTGCCTTTAATCCCATCTGGGAGGAACCGTTTATAAAAACCATATAGTAAAGAGCATATGGTCTGGGCGGCTTACTAAGTTCTGCCCTTCCTCTTTCCACAAGCCTGGGGGTCGTAACCTGTATATCCTCCACGATATCGTAGAGATACAGTCCTACAATGTAATCAACGTCCTGTGAAAGAGGTGAGCTTATCTCTATATTATTTGGTGAGGGTATGGGCTCCGGACACATTTTTTCCCGGAGCGTCCTCACTATATATGCGCTTACATCCGAAATAATTGGATAATCAGCCATCCTATTCTCCTCTCAGCGCAGCAAGCACTTCCTCAACCTTGGCATCCATGGTTCCGGTCAGGCATGCCGCATAGTTCTTACCGACTATATATTCCGCTGTACAGTTAAAGAGCGCTTCTGCGTCTTCTCCCGAAATATAAGGGTATTTCTGAAGCACCGTCGCGTATTTTAGCTCTTCACTGTTCCCTCCCCGGATCACCATATCGTTTCCGGCAGTAAATATATATGCCTTTGCGCCCTGTGTCATTGTGGCAGTACGCCTGCTGTCATCATAGAAATATCTGTAACTCGTGCAGTCTCCGATGGTCTTTAAGCTGATGTACTCCGGAGTCTTCTTTGAATACTGCTCATAGAGGAATCTGTTTCCCCTTTTCCTCATATCATCCGTGATGGTGCCTGCAACACTCTTTGCGTCATTGTTTCCGGATCTTCCGAACCTGGAAGCGGCGGAAACAGCTATGGCTGCTTCGGCATCACTGAAGTTTTCGATGGATTTCCCCAGAACATCCTCAATTGTATCTACGATATCATCCTCATTCATGGAGCTTGCTCCGCTTCCGTCTCCTGAGCCGTCTCCCGAGCCCTTTCCTGAACCGGCTTCTGATTCGTCTCCTGAACCGGCTCCCGAACCGTCGCCGGAGCCGCTTCCACTGCCGGAGCCGCTTCCGTCGCCGGAGCCGCTTCCACTGCCGGAGCCGCTTCCGTCGCCTGAGCTGCTTCCATCGCCGGAGCCGCTGCCACCGCCGGAACCGCTGCCACCGCCGGAGCCGCTGCCACTGCCGGAGCCGCTGCCTGAACCGGAACCGCTTCCACTTCCTGAACCGGAGCCGCTTCCGTCTCCTGAGCCGCTGCCGTCGCCGGAGCCGTCTCCCTTGCCTTTACCTGAACCGTCTCCCATTTTATTGAGATTTTCCGCCGATGCCCCGGCCTTTTTGGCCTTATCCCTAAGCTCGTCTATGGCATCATTATCTCCCATACCCGCAAGAGCTCCCAACTCTCCGGAGATATCCGCATTGGGGTCATCTGCCAGCTTTGCCGCTGCGTCACCTGCTATCTTCTTTGCCAGGTTGTCAGTACTGCTCTTTCCGGTTCTCTTTTCTTCATCTGCTATATCCTGATCTACAGCTGCGATCTGACTGTCCAGATCCCGGGCCTTTGAGAGATCATTGTCATCCAGTGCCGCATCCCTCTTTCCCTGCAGCTCTTCCTTCTTGTCATTTAATTTATCCAGCTTGTCTTTAAGGCTGTCATCTGAATTCTTTATCTCCTCCGCAAGATCCCTCAGCCATTTCAGGTGCTTATCTATGGAGCCTGTGGCATCAGAAGAAAAATCATCCCCGGGTACCTGGTTATGGAGATCGTCGGTCCAGATTATGCATCCTTCCACATAACTCAAAGCGTTAGCGGCAGTTTCCCTCTGTTTATAGCCCTCTATCAGGAATTCCAGCTCTGTCCGGAAAGCCTCTGCATCTTCAAGCTGCTCATTTAAGGCATTTTCCGCTGAAGTGGCTCCGCTTCCGGAGGACACTGCTGCGGTATACTCACTTGACACACCGCTCGTCACCTTGCTCTGGTATATGCCCTCGGAGAGCCCGAGAAGGGAGCTGTCAAGGAGATCCCTCTCGCTTTCGGCATGCTTCACCTGATTTTCCTTGATATTAAGCACATCCCTTAAGTAATTGATGGGTCCGCCGGCGCCTGAAGCCGAAGCCTCATCTATAACCTGTCTGGAATACTCATACTCCGCATGGGCTAACACCATTTCACCGTCGCTCAAAGCCTTTGACAGATAATTACTGTAGCTGGTCTGGCAGCTCTCCATGCTGTCTCCTATGGCTGAAAGAAGTGCATCATCCGCTGCATAGGTGGGACGCGGTATCTTAAAGCTTTCGTCCTCTTCCTCCTCCTCTTCCCCGTCTTCATTGGTCTTTTTCTTTGGCTCGCCATATTCAGCAAACTCATCATAGGTACTCTGGAGAGGATTCCACCAGTCTTTACTTTCATCATCCTCGGTAAACTGATGATCAAGGGAATCCCTTAATTCCCTGATGTAATTCGGCTCACCGGAAATATCGTCATCCTCGCTGTCGGAGGTCTTAAAATCCCCGAAGGTAGTGTAATACTTGCCGTTTGCCAGCTCATAGAGAGTGTCTAACAGGTTTACATCAAGTGTAGAGAGCTTCTCCATCACGATCTGGCGCCTTGCCGCATCCACCTTGGCCATAAGTGAATAGATTATTTCCGCTTCCTCGTCCTGGCCCGAATTCTTTAAGGTGTTATAGCAGGCAAAGAGTCTGGCGAGATCCGCGTCATATTTGTCTGTCTTATCATCCCGGAGATCCAGGGAGAAGAACGTGGTAAGCAATCTATACATATATACGTCCGTTCTCACGTTTCCGGTACTATCTGAATTCTTATTTTTTAAATAATCTTCCTCAGATATCTCATCCACGTCATTGGAATTCGCATATTGCAGCCACAGGGGATTGAGCTCCGGAAGCTTTGACAGATTGTAGGGATCCGGGATATCAAAGGGATTGACTGCCTGTCCGGTAAGTGCATTTACGACTACCCCGTCCGCTCCCACATAGTACTGTACAAAGAGATCTGCAAGCTCGCTTTCCGGAATGACCTCGCCGCTGTTTGTGATATCGGAAAGACCCTCTCCATTTGTAACATTAAACCAGGAACCATCTGCCAGCTCTGATTTATAGAACATATCATTCTGGTTTGAATCGCTGGCACTGGTCATGGCCTTTTCATAGAGCTCATCCGTCATGGCATTTATATTGATGAGATAGGTACCCACAAAAAGGGTTGAATTCTCTATGGTGTGGGAAGCGGCGTAATCCTTATACCTTACGGCCTCGTTCTCATTAAAGGAAGCCATGGTCTTAAGCTTCACCACCGTAAAACAGACAATAACCGCCGATACCACTATGAGTGACTGTATTACTCTCTTTATTATGGTGTTTTCGCTTATTCCCTTTTTATTCATCCGTCTCTCTCTTCTTGATCTTCTTGTTGACCGTATCGAAAAGTGCCGTATCCTTCAGTTCCTGATTCTCATCATAGAGTTCCACAACGAGATCCTCAAGGGTATTGCTTACAAGGCCGAGATGGGTAAGACCCTTATCTATACCCGTTATCTCCCCGTTTCCAAGAGGGGTGCCTTCCTTTGTGACTATCCTGTAACCGGTTATCCCTTCCTCAAGAGGAGTGATCTTAATGGTGGCAAGTCCGGTTATGGTGCTTACGGAAATCTCATAGGTGCCAAGATCCCCGCTCTCCTCCTTATTGATATTCATGGCGGTGGTGATATTCAGTGTCCCGGATTCCTCTGAAGGATCTATTACACAGTCATCTATAAAGTTTTCACCGTCATAAAGCCTTATCTTTACCTTATCGATTTTTTCCTTTGCAAGAGCTAAATGCCTCAGTTTCCCGTCCACCGGGGTACGGCTGCCTATCATCTCCTGATCACACCAGAGCTCAAAATCCGTAATGGATACGGGAAACTCCTCCGGAATGTAAAGCGTGAGTTCAAATAACTCCCTCTGGATGATAGACTTCAGGTAATACTTTGCCTCCTTGCTTTCCTTGTCCACATAGCTTTCTCCAACTACAGCGGTATGCATATCGGAATCTGTTCCGGAAAGGAGTGCGCTTATGCCTCCGCAGGTCTGCTTATCCAGAGAATACAGGGTGGTGGTATAGAGCTTCATGGAATCCAGGGTGCTGTTCTGCAGCTCCTCATAGGCCTCCTGTTCATCCTCGTATTCCTCCAGTGTCATCTGTCCCATACGGTTCT
Organism: uncultured Lachnospiraceae bacterium; assembly: GCA_946407725.1. Lineage (GTDB taxonomy): Bacteria > Bacillota > Clostridia > Lachnospirales > Lachnospiraceae > NK4A144. The sequence continues at coordinate 3,776 of CAMJPM010000088.1, read as the reverse complement.
TAACCGCATAGGTCTTCATATCCGCCTCTTTTTTGGCCAGATCATCAAGATTGGACTCATAGGAGTTCTTCACGGAGATATAGTTGTTGAAGCTGTCCTCCACTGCCTGATCGAGCTCTTCTTTAGCGGACTGTTCATCCTTTCTGGCTCCCACATAGTCCAGCACGTTCTGATAGAGGACATAGGGGTCATCCTCAATATACCTGGTACCGTCCAGGCTGCCCTTAAACCACTCCCGGGGTATCTTTATAAAAAGGATCCTCTTTTTCCCCACCCAGTAGCTGTCTATCTTATCAAGGAAAGCCTTGTAGTCCTTCTTAAAGGCCCTGGAACTCACGTCATGGTCGTTAAGCGCCTGGTTTACATAACCTGAGATCATACCAATATCCCCGCCGTACTTGTTCTGCATAAGGGAATAGTTGGTGTTCAGCTCCATCCTTGCCGTAGTGGCCGCCATGCAGGCCTCATAATAGTTCTCATCCCTGTCTTCGGTATAGGTAATGAGCTTGTCCAGTGAGGAACGGTCAATGGTGGCCTCCACATAGGGCTTTTCAAACCGGTAACCGGTGGTCACATCCAGTCCCAGGATCTTGGTCATTTTCTTTAAATTGGCTTCCAGGGAACGGCGGTCGCTTGCAATGGTCTTCTCCACTGTCTGCGCCTTCTTCTCCTGTCTGTCTATATCCGACTGGTTTGCCTCTCCAAGCTTTAGCCTGGCTTTGTTATGGGCAATACCGTCATTCAGGGTGTTCAGACGGTTCTGGTTAAAGTCTATGTTCTCCTGCAGAGTAACAATATCCGTATAGAGGTTGTTCACTTGCTCATTTATATCGAAAACCGTGTTTTGCACCTTGTGCTGCGCCATAGTTATCTCATTTCCGATCTTCACAGGCTTAAACTGGAATTCCGAAGCCTGTGCAAAATTGGGTTTCTGGGGGAATTTGAAGCTTAAAAGCGGTGACCATCTGAAAGTGGACAGGTTCTTCTGCTTAAGCTTTATTCCCTTTAGCGCGCTTTCCTTGGATGCCTGCTTGGAATCCACTGCCATTTCAGCACTTTCATAGCTTGAGCTGTGTGTAAGTGCCAGAGACCGGGCTGTGGACATCTTTAAGATCTTATCCGCACCGTAAACCCGGGAAGGCAATACACAGGGAATCTCCGCTGAAAAAAGGCAGAAGGCTGTAAGAAACAGCACTATCCTGTATGTAATTTTCTCAGGCCGCAGCATCATCATCAGCACCGCTCTCCATTATCTCGTAAAAATCAAAGTATCCGCCCTTCATGTTGCATACAAAAGAGTAGATGAGATTTCCTCTGTTGAATGTATATATATATACGGGATAAGTGGTGTCAAAGTCATTAATAATTATGTCATCAGTGTAAGTTTCTGTTGTATTCATGTTTACCCTGCCGCTTACCGCCATGGATGAAGCGTTGAGAACATTGATGGCCACGGCCTCAGGCATGATGACCGCGGAATTTCCCTCATACACAGGTTCCCCGAATATCTGCTTAAGATCACTGATATCATCCGCTTCAACCATTCCCGAACGGAACTGCTTTGAGAGTACAAATACGGACTGGACCTTTTCATTGTCATCGGAAGCGCTGCCGTCACCCTCTGCATAGTAAAGGGCACCGATATCTTTCATAAGTACCGCAAAGCCGGTTCCTATGGAAGGATCCTGCTCATAGAGCACCTGTTTTCCGAAGTACATGGAACGCACCTCTTCTGCAGTCTTCCCTAAAAGAGAGCTGTATACTATATCATCACAAGAAAAACTGCCCTCAAATATGGTATTTCCGCCGCTGTCATAGAGCTTGCCCGTTCCCTCCTTCATTCCGGCAACGAACTCACCGTCATATTCCTCTGATCCGTCCTCTCTGTAGAGAATGCCGTTTCCCTCATACAGGTTTTTATGGAACCCCCCGGTATAGTGGAGGATACCGCTGTTAAAATACTGGGTGCCCGTTCCTTCATAGAGGTTTTTCAAAAAGGTGCCGGAATAGAGAAGCACATTATCCGGTGAATACAGCACGCCCTCCCCGGTCACATATCCGTCCTTCACATCTCCCTCATAGGCCACATATCCTGACTTTCCCGTTATCCTCACCTTGTTTGAAGCAAGTCTTAAAAGCACGGAATTGTATGCATAGGTTCTTAAGCCCCCGGTCTGTGTCAGTGAAGAAAAAATACTGGATGTAATGGATATATACCAGATACTCACCACGCCGATAACGATGATGGCTGCATAAGCCAGTTTTTTGCTGACCAGCCAGCCGAAAACAGAAAAATAGTCATTCTTGTTCTTCGGCCTGACATCCATGAGACGGAAGAAAAAGTCCCGGATGCCCCCGATCACTCTTGTTCTGATATAGTTCCAGCTGGTCCAGAGCCTTACCTTTGATACGATAGAGGCAAATCTGGATTTTACGGTTGATATCAGTACACTGAATAAATTATCTCCCATATTCAAGCCCCTTAATCAGAAATCCTCAAAGCTCCGGACCCTGTGGGATCCGCATCGTTGTTCAGATAGTTCTCACACTCGAAAAGATACCATTTAGCCACGCTGTCATCCGGACATTCCTTGATGATCTCGGAGAAATTGTTCCTTGCAAGATAGAAGTCCCTTGAATAGAAGAGATCCAGCGTTTTCTCGAATTTTTCCCTGTTCACCAGCTTAAGCTGTCTTTCCCTTGCAGGACAGGCATCCAGCACCTCGTAAAGCCTTACCTTGTTTTCGCTGCCGGTCAGTTTGATATAACCGATATAACGAACCTGCCCGGGATCTTCCCTGTCAACGATATCCTCTGTAACCACCATGGCGATCCTTAAGCGCTCAAACCAGGATGCATAAGCCTCCATTTCACTTGAATGTTCCGATGTAAGGAAAATCAGGCTCTGGGTATTTATTCCCACTACGCCGTATAAAAACTCTCCGTAGTACAGGAATACCGAAATAAAACCTGATTCCTCATCCGAAGCATTCCTGTGAATAAAATGGGTAGTCTGTGCCGAAACCGTATTACAGCTCTGCAGGAACAGGAACTGCAGTATGGATAAGGAGCTGTCCTCAGATACGAGTATACCCTCTTCCCTGTCGGAATATTTGCTCATATAGGACACGATATTCCTTAAGCTGTTTATCCTCTTATCCCCGTAATCTTCCTTCTCGGTTGATACCAGCATGAGTGTTCCCTCTGTACTGGTAACATCTCCGTTCTTTACGTCAAAAATGGATTCCTTCCCCATTATGGTCTCGATATTCTTGGGCGCAAAGCGGTAATATCCCTCAAATATCCTGTATTTATCGTAATTGATCTCCTCTATGCGCTTGGTAAGCTCGGAAAGTGAGCTCCACATGGACTGCATATCGAGAGAGGGGCTCCTCGGAACCCTGATCTTCGTCCTTCCCAGGGCCACATCCCTTATGGCCTGTTCAAATTCCCTTAGATCCATGGTCATCAGGAACATTATGAAGATAATAAGGATCGAGCCCACAAGAAATACTACGAAAGCAAGTATCAGCACGCTCTTCGCATTGCTCCAGAGACCCGTATAATACGAACCCGAATAATAAATACCTATGAGGGCATATTTGGAAGAGGGATCCGCTCCGTATACGCCGGTGGATTCCGTATTTATTCCGTTGTAATCCCCGTCCGCAAACAGGTTTCTGCTCCGGTTCTTTATGGCATCCAGAAGTTCCACCATCTGTTCCCCGTATTCATAGGCAGCATAGGAAGAGTTATGTCCGTCAGCCGAAACCAGG
>CAMJPM010000087.1 GCA_946407725.1 uncultured Lachnospiraceae bacterium | reverse complement strand
GGAACTGACCGTCTTTATCTGTGGTGCGCTCGATTATTTCATACACGATCCTTAACGATCTGAATATGATTCAGTCTGAATGGGATAGTATCGCACGGCAAGAGTTAAGGCTACAACAGAAAAGGCAGAAAACCTTAGATAAGACCAAGGTTGTTATGTTTCGGAACATACAGGCAAGTGACTACTCTAAGAATAGTCACGAAAAGCATGTCAAAAGTGATAAGCCAACAATTGATATGGATTCTGGTTAGTAGGTAAGCATAGAGGGAATATCAATAACAGACCTTGCAAAGAATATTGGAACAAGTACATCAACGGCTTGGCTTTGCAGAATGAAAATATATCAACTGATAAAGTCAGTCTATGAAAATTATGATACCTGTGATGGACTTGTTGAGAGTGATGGTAAATACCTACGAATATCATTCAAAGGCTGTAAGAATAAGTCATATTTCATTGATAAGCTCGGTAGGTTACCTAGACATCATAGAAGTCGTGCAGAACGAATTGAGTATCTCGGTGACTATTATGAAAAACTTTTCAAGACCAACGCTCATATGTTAAAGGAAATGATTTACAGCAGTAACCGAAGAATGGTAGGCAGAGACACCATTGATATTAACCATCAACATTTATGCGTGCTGACAGCCATTGATAGGAATAACAATATAATCATAGAGCCTACATCAAGTGGCACCGCAAAGGCTCATGATGTTTATAGCAAGTTTCGGTCAGTCATAACTAAGGACTCTGTATTCATTACAGATGAACATAATAGTTATAAGTATTATTGCCGTAGAACCCAGATAGAGCATGTAATAGTTGAAAGTACTGCTCATGTCAGTGGTGCTTACAGCTTATCAAGAGTCAATGCCCTGCATAGTGGTATTGAAAGATTTTTCGGTAGTAAGGAATATATGCCAGCGACTAAGTATATTGACCTCTATCTTAAAATGTTCTGGTGGCTTCAGAAAAATAAGGACTGCAATACATCAGAACTGACAGACAAACTGTTTAAGATCGTTATCGGCTATGTAGATAACAGTGTGCGGTCAGATATAAGTAGGACAACTATAAAAGGACTTGTTACAAGGGAACTTCCGATAGATACAAAGGGCTTTTATTGATAGTAAAGATATCATTCAAAGCTTAAAGCAAAGTATATTACAATACCCAAGTCATTGTGATTTGGGTCTCTTTTATTGCCTTCATGCACATTTGGTGCTATCATAATGTGCTGAATAGTTGTATATATGAGGATGGCAGTTATGGAATATAGATTTACTCCGTACCACGAAAATGTGTCTGACGACGAATTGATTTCTGATTTGATTCGTGTGGCAAAAAACATAGGTAGCAACACATTAACACAGCAACAATATAGAGCACGGTAACTATGGAATAAATAAGATAGTCTATCGGTTTCATAATTGGAATGAGGCACTAAAGAGGGCGAATCTGCAAACGAGTGCAAATTATCAATATAGCCTTGAAGAATTATATGAAATCATTGAAAGAGCTTGGATAGCCAAAGGGAAGCAGCCCGTGCGTGCAGACATTAACAACGATACTCTTTCATCAATATCGAGCGGTGCATATCTTAGACGATTTGGGACATGGACAAATGCCTTGCAGTCCTTTGTGGAATATATGAATGAAAATGATTCCGAGATTCCAATATCAATTAAGTCATCTGATGGAATGAAAACCGAAGTAAGAGATATTAACCTAAGGCTAAGATGGAGGGTGATGAATCGAGATAAATTCAAATGCTGTTGTTGTGTTGCCTCACCGTCAACTGATTCAAAAGTAAAACTTCATGTAGACCATATTATTCCATATTCAAAGGGTGGTAAGACTACTTTTGATAATTTGCAAACACTCTGTAGTAAATGTAATCTCGGAAAAGGGGATTTAACAGAGTGATAATTATACTACTTTCCGTTCGTTGGGTGGCTTTTCCAAAATTCATATCTAAAAATTCTGCTATCCCCATATTCTTAAGATAAGTATTCAGTCTGCTAAAATGTATAAAACAATAGGGTTTCGGTATATTTATACAGAGCCAAAGGGGTTAGTAGGCATTAGGGACACTTTTCCGAAAAGGGATTAAGGAAAAACAGAAAAAGGAAAATCGGGAGGAGAGATTGAAGAGCGAAGCTGAGATTATCGAAGAGATAATAGATATAGGAAAGAGGATCTATGACCGGGGAATGGTGGCTGCAAATGACGGGAATATCTCCGTAAGGTTAAACAGCCATGAGATCTTATGCACTCCCACCGGAGTTTCAAAGGGCTTCATGACAAGGGAGATGATCTGTAAGATAAATGAAAAGGGGGAGGTCATTGAGGCTAAGGAGCCCTTCCGGCCCTCCTCCGAAATGAAAATGCACCTTCGGGTCTATGAAAAAAGGCCGGATATTTTTGCAGTAGTCCACGCCCATCCCCCCTATGCCACAAGCTTTGCGGTCCAGGGAATGGCACTTACAGAGCCAATTACCGCTGAAGCGGTGATTTCCCTTGGCAGCGTTCCCCTGGCAGCCTACGGCACTCCCTCAACGGGAGAAATACCGGATGCCATAGAAGAGCATTTGTATGACCATGAGGCCATGCTCCTTGAGCACCATGGCGCTTTAACATACGGGTTTGACCTTACAGAGGCTTATTACAGGATGGAGTCCCTGGAATTCTATGCGGATCTTTTATTTAAGACAAGGCTGATGGGAGGTCCCAGGGTGCTGGATAAGGAGAAGGTGGAGCGGCTGCTTAGAATGAAGAAAGCGCAGAAGGAAAATATCAAGGACAGGCCGGATAAAGGATAAAGAAAGCACGGCAGAGCATAAGGGAAGACGGGAGAACCCCGCAGAAAAGGAGAAGGGTATAAAAGAATGAGTATCATATTTCATGAAAAGACAAAACAGTTTCATCTAAATAATGACTATATAAGCTATATCATCGGGGTTCTTCCCGACGGATCCCTGGGGCAGCTATACTCCGGAGAGAGGATACACGATAAGGAAGACTATTCTTATCTCATTAATCTGGAATACCGGTCCATGATGGTGGGATTACATGACAATGAAGTCTTCACCCAGGAGATAAACAGGATGGAATACCCCTCCTTCGGAACCGGGGATTACAGGGCTCCGGCCTTTATGCTGATGCATGAAAACGGTTCCCATGTGAGCCGTTTTGAATATGTTTCCCACAGGATATTTCCGGGAAAGCCCGCGCTTCCGGGACTTCCTGCCCTTTATACGGAGGATGACAGCGAGGCCGAAAGCCTTGAAATATGCTTAAAGGACCATCTGACCGGCATGGGGCAGTACCATCTCTATACGGTATTTAAGGATTATCCCGTGATAGCAAGGAGCGTCCGCTTTGTAAACGGCGGAAGTGAAAGGGTTAAGATCACAAGGGCCATGAGCATGGCCTTAGATCTCCCGGACAGCGATTATGTGTGGATGCAGTTCTCAGGAGCCTGGACCAGGGAAAAGAGGCCAATTGAACGGCTTCTTACCGAGGGCACAGTCTCCATCGGAAGCCTCAGGGGACATTCCAGCGCAAACCACAATCCCTTTGTGATTCTGAAAAGAAGGAATACGGATGAGTTTAAGGGGGAAGCCCTGGGGATCTCCCTTGTCTACAGCGGAAATTTCCTTATGAGCGCCGAGGGGGACACCTACGGGACACTGCGTTTCATTGCGGGTATCCATCCCGAATGTTTTTCCTGGAATCTGAGCCCAGGGGATGAGTTCCGGACGCCGGAAGCGGTAATTGCCTGGACAAATGAGGGGTTAAATGACTTAAGCCACACTTTCCACAGCCTGTACAGGAAGAGGCTCTGCCGGGGGATCTGGAAGGAAAAGCCCCGGCCCATTCTCCTAAATAACTGGGAAGCAACCTATATGGGCTTTAACGAGGAATCCATTCTGAAGATAGCCTCCAAAGGCAGGGATGCGGGAATAGAGCTTTTTGTGCTGGATGACGGATGGTTCGGGAAAAGGGACGACGACAGGAGCGGCCTGGGGGACTGGTATGTCAATAAGGATAAGCTTCCCGGGGGCATCGGGGGGCTGTCGGAAAAGATCCACGCCATGGGGATGAAATTCGGTCTCTGGTTTGAACCGGAGATGATAAACGAGGACAGTGACCTATACAGGGCCCATCCCGACTGGGTTCTCTCCGTACCCGGGCGCTCAAGGTCTGTGGGGCGTCATCAGATGGTGCTGGACCTGTCAAAGAATGAGGTGCTGGAATATCTCTATGAGAGGATGCATAACATTATTGACGAGGGGAAGATAGACTATGTGAAATGGGACATGAACCGCACCATAAGCGAGTGCTACAGCATAGGGGCAGAGGCAGAGGAGCAGGGGACCATATATCATAAGAATGTCCTCAATGTTTATAAGCTCTATGAAAAGCTTATTTCCGACTTCCCGGAGATCCTCTTTGAATCCTGCGCCAGCGGGGGCTCCAGGTTTGACGCGGGCATGCTGTACTATGCACCCCAGACCTGGGGAAGCGACGACACGGACGCCGTGGAGCGGATGAAGATACAGTACGGCACTTCCTACGGCTATCCTATATCCTCCATCGGGGCCCATGTTTCGGAGTCCCCGAACCAGCAGACCGGAAGAGCCTGTTCAATAGAGACCAGGGCGGCAGTGGCCTGCTTTGGAACCTTCGGGTATGAGATGGACTTAAACCGCTTAAGTGACGAAGAATTTGAGACGGTGAAGAAACAGGTCATTTTCATGAAGGAACACAGGGAGTTACTGCAGGGGGGCAGGTTTTACCGGCTGCTCTCCCCCTATGAGGGCAATTACTGCGCCTGGATGGTGGTGTCGGAGGACAGGAAAAGGGCAATAGCCGCCTGCTACCGGATCCTTGCCGAAGTAAACCCGGGACATAAAAGGCTTAAGTTTACGGGCCTTGATCCGGATAAAACCTACAGAATCGAAGGAAATGAGTATTTCGGGGATGAGCTTATGAAGATCGGGCTTGAGATAGCAGACATCCCGAAGGAAGGAAAGGGAGCAGAGGGGGATTTTGTGTCCAGACTCTGGATCTTAGAATAGATACAGGACAAATTTTTCCGGAAACCTGAAGAAGCAGGTTTATTTTCTGATCTCATCTGTATATTAATACAAAGCACATACCCCCCGATGTTTGAGTGGGAGGAGGACAATAATATGCCGAAAATCCAACTTGATACTTTTAATAAGCTCTATGAGTAGAGCTCATCTGCCTGAAGGCTGCCGTTGCCATGGCAGCAAGGCGCGAAAGAGAAATATATCCCATGGAGGGCGATTATGTCTACAAGACAGCTAATGCCGATAACGGAAGGATACTCTACTACCGGCAGCTTATCGAAGATAACCCGGCTCTGAAAAAAGCTGTTCTGAAGTCTCAGAAGCTTCAGTGCATCCGCTTTCCGTCACAGCGATGGACGGAAGTATAAAGCTTAAAAACGGCGAAACTGTTTTTTCCACAAAACGAGTAAGCAATACCGAGAAAATCTACAGCACGGAAGACCTGATGAGCGGGAACGTGGCCTACCGGCTGGATCCTGACAGTCTCGCCTTCCAGAACGGCGAGGTGGAGTACTGCGGAGAAAAGAGAGCACAGAAGCTTACAGAGCTGCAATTCTTCTTCCCTACGGAGCTTATTGCCCATCAGGCCCATGATATCTATAAGGATGAAAAATACCTGCAGGCTCATGGCAATGAATTAAGCGCAGCGGAAAGAGACAACTGCATAAATGCTCTATGCCGAATATATCGGGCTTGAAAAATCTCTGGAAAAGCTTCTTAAAAACTGCGAATCAAAGGAGCTGATGCAAAGGTTCGGAAATGGTGAACCGCCCTTTGATACAGAGTTTTATAAGGACCAGCTCAATCAGGTACGGGGCCGGATAAATGGTCTGCAGAACGGCTGGTACATGACGGATGCAGAGTTTTTGGGAGCTGCCGGAAACGTCTATGAAAGAGCCGTAGAGATCCTGAACGATCCCGTCCGTATGCTGAATATCACCCTGTCAGAACAGACGCATCTCAACGGCATTAAAGAGAAGCTCGGATTCTTTGTCCAGGAGATCAGGAGAGATTATTCGGATCAAAGGACCTATGAGGCCGGTGAAAGGAAAAAGCGGATGAATGAGGCCCTTGAGGCGGTCAATAACTTTGTGACCACCATGGGGTCTGAGCGGGTTCAGAATATTTTGGGAGCAGGTGTAACAGACACCTTCGTGAACTACTCCGTCAGCGAAGAAGAAGCGGACGCCATGGAGGACTTCCTTGACAAGCAGAGGAAACTGGAATTTGAATATGAACAGGATAAGAAAAACTGGGATCTTCAGAATGTTAAGGTAGTTTCCAGAGTAACCGGATCTGAAGGATATGAGATCAGTGATTATTTCAATGTCCACAATAAAAGGGTAGAACAGAAGAAAAATTATTTAGATAACAGGAAACTCGCAGATGCGCCCTATTATCATGCCCTTGAAGTCCATCGAAACAGGATCGCCAGGAAAAATCTTACCGCGAGAGAGGATATCATAGAAGATCATGAAAGGCTTTTCAATTTTTCTTCGGATGACCCAAATGTCTTCAAAGAGGGAAATGCAGACTATAAGATGGCGTCAGACCCTGATTATACAAATGATCAGTGGGACAAGGCTGATTATAACGGGAAAGCGGAGCTCAATCTTAATAAGGCAGTAAAGCTGCTTAAGGAAAATAATATTGAATGGGACGTTATAAAGAATCTCTCCCCCGAGCTTGTACAGGGATATTGGAGTACACTCACTCCTCTGGAAAAGGGAGAAAAGGATCCTGAAAGACTTGAAGCCGAAAAAGAAGAGATGGCAAGATATCAGCAGGAGGTTGAGAGGCAGGAAAAAGAATTTTTCAGGCAGCTTCCCCTTCAGGGAAAGATCGATAAGGTCGGTAAGGATAATGCTTTCAGATACGCCATTGAGGAGCAGGGTCTCACATATGAAGCCGTAAAGAATGAGCTCGGAGAAGCCGCAGCTGAGGAATACTGGAATAAGGCCAAAGAACTCAGCGGGAAATCAGATAAGGTAAAGCTCTCCAAGATCAGCCGGGATCGCTTAATAAGGGATATATGGGACAAGGAAAACGGCAGGGGACTGGCCTGGGCATGGAGTAAAGATTTTGACGGCACCAAAGAATATTGGAATCATGGTGGTCTTACCATAGCTGACAAATTTAAGCTCGACAGACAGGATGCGCTTGATAGCTGCGCCTATCATAAAACCCCATTTGAGGAAGTAAAAGCGGGATATATTGAAGCAACCGGAATAGAGCTCTCAAAAGAAAGAGAGGAACGGCTTTTACAGGATTATTATAACAGCAAAAATTTCACCACGGTCGCTGAACGGAAAGCATTGCTGAGGGAGGAGTATGACAGGAGATGGAACGCAGCAAGCTGGGACGCAAAGAAGGAAATGGATCCGGAAAGGGTCGCTGCTATCTGGGAAAATGCCTCCTACGAAGAAAAGAAAAAGCTAAGCCCTGCAGATGCAAAGGAATTCTATAATAATGCCGATCAGGAGATAAAGGATTTCCTTGATCCCGAAGAAGCAAGGCAGCAATATTACAGGGAAAATCCCCTTGCCAGGCTCCATCTTGAGGAGAAGCCGGAAACACCTGAGATGAGGGCGTTCATTCGTAAAATCCAGAAAAATGAAAAGCTGGTACGGTTTAATAAGGACGGCACGTTTGACAACCAGTACAGGGGACCCGAAAGGGATCGTACCAGCTTTGAGCTCATTACCGAATCCCTTATTTCAGGTAATGGCGCCATTTCTGACCTCTGGTTCATGGCAAAGCTTGTTGACAGGGAAAAGGAAAGGCTCGGAGACCGGATAAATCCGGATCTTCTGAAGATAGGAAAGATATGCAAGGATCTCATGGGGGAAGATAACATTGCATTCTTTGAAGAAAAATCCCAAAGCTACAGTATTGGAAACCGGCCTCCCGCATGGAATGAAGAAAAGGGTCTTGCATATGAGAGATATCAGTTTAATCTCTGCAATGCCATGCTCCACGAAGGGAAGGTGATCATCCCCGATAATCTCAAAAACCATCTGACCGAGGCTGTCATGAATTTCAATAAGAAGCCCGGACTGAACGGAATGCTGTAGCTGGAGAGCAGTTTTGATAATATGCTGAGCGGAGCGCAATATACCGTAGACCATAATACCCACACGGTAGGAAAAGATAATATCAAGGGCGCATACTACCTCGGCCATATTCACGATAAATCAATAAAAGAGGTTGCTGTCTATAATCAGTTTACGCTTCCGGAAAAGTACGTACCACCATTGAAAAAGTGACCGGAACCCATTACAAGGATCTGTATGACAGGATGAATGACAGGATAGAGCAGGGGAATTTCAATGCTCTTTCCGATATGGCCGGAGGGATAAAGCAGCTTTCCGACCAGTGGAACGCCCAGAGGAGCCACACCCTTTTCAGCAGCTCAAACTCTAAGGAATATACCAATATGGAGAAAGCCTATAAGGATTTTGTGAAGGCTTTCAATGAGGTGGTTGACGGGAAGTCCATAACCGACGGCAAGGCTGAGGAAGGACGGGTGGCAGACCGGGATCTTAAGAAGCTCCATGAGCTTGAGAAGAAGATGCAGGATGCGGCAGATGCCTATATTTCCGCAAAGCATGCCCAGAAGAAGGGAGGCATAGAGCAGCACTCCAATAAGCAGGGGCAGGACAGACTTGCAATGGCGGACATCCTTTCGGAATTCAAGATGGACACCCTGATGCAGGAATATGTGAAAAAGGCAAAGGAGCCTGAAATGAAGCAGGATCAGCCCGACAACATTAATGAGATGGCGGATGACCTTAACAAGGCTTCCGGTTCAAATCAGGCTGAAAACAATAATCAGGCCGAAAACCAGAACGTTGCGAAAGCTCCGGAAAAGAAAAAGAACTCCAATGAGTCCATCCGTGCCGTTAAGCTTTCAGATCTGGAGGCAGAGGAGAAAGGAACCCGGAAGGCAAATGCAAGAGCCGAGCTTGAAAAGAGAAAGCAGCATCTTACGCGGCAGAGGACCGACGGGTCAAAGGTTGCTGATGTCCGGGCGAAGAATGCACTGAGAAAATAAAACAGGATACTGATAGTATACGGATCCTGAAAAACAGGCGGGGCTGACGCACTAAGAATAGTGTGGCAGCTCCTTAATTTTAGTCATGCCTTAATTTCAAGTGTTTCATGACCGAATGCAGACAGTAACACGCTTTTATTTACAAAACACCGTATTTATGATAAGCTTTGATGTATAAAATACGTGATATAAGGGGATTTTTAGCCTATTTTCATAAAATGAGAGGACAGTCGATGGACGTGAAGAAGAACGATAATTATAAACTCGTTATCGGAGCCATAGTACTGATAGCAGTAACCGCGCTTTTATATGTACTGTCGCCGAAGCCGGGGAACGGCAAAATGGCGGAAACCGGGGAAACTTTTGAAGAGGGAACAGAGGCATCCGGGGGTAACGAGGTAAAACCGGTGGAAGAGGGCGTGGCACGTCTTTGCGTTGATGAAGGCCTGGAAGACATGGATGTGGCAAGAAACAGCAGCAACTATGTCCTGGCCCTCAATGTATTTGACAGACTGGTGGATATACAGGAAGAGGAAAACGGTACGACACGGATAGTGCCTGCACTTGCCGAAAAGTGGTCAGTATCGGAAGACGGAAAGACTTACAGCTTTACCTTAAGGGATGATGTGGTCTTTTCCAATGGCGATCCGCTTACTTCTCAGGATGTAAAATTTTCCCTTTCAAGGCTCTTAACAGTTCCCGATACCGTACAGGCTTCGAATGCGGATATGATAGAGGGCGCAGGTGAGCTTTCGGAGGGCAGCAGGGGAGAGCTCTCCGGCATAAGGATCATTGATGACACCCATTTCGACATCATTTTGGACGAGCCCTTTCCCAGCTTTATAAGTATGCTGGCATCACCTGCCTGCTCTATACTGTCTAAAAAAGCAGTGACTGCTGCAGGGGATAAATATGGTACAAGAGTAGAGGATATCATAGGCACCGGCCCCTATCTTCTTACGGAAGTAAACGAAGAGAGTGGAGACTTTGTCATGGAAGTAAACCCCGGATACTGGGGAGAGGCACCCTCGTTGAAGAGAGCGGAGGTTCATGTCATGGTAAGTGCCATGATGGACAGGGAATTTTACAACGGTAACCTGGATCTTCTGCCTCTCTCCTTTCTTAACAGGGAGTCCTGGGACCGCTATATTTCCAACAGGGTCTATAAAACCAGACTGGTCACCAAGGATGCTATGGAGATAGTGAGCCTCTTATTGAATAATAAAATGGCTCCCCTTGACAATGTCAAGGTGAGAAAAGCGATCCAGATGGCCATAGACCGTGAAAGGATCATAAAGGAGGTCTGCGGAGGATACGCGATCATCTCAGACGGTATTTACCCCAGGGGGCTTATAGGATTTTCCGAGGAAAACCAGGGATGGCTCAAATATGATCCCGAAGGGGCAAAAAAGCTGCTTGAGGAATCGGGTATCGGAAAGGACTACACCATAGAGCTGTCCTTTGGAGCCACTGCAGATGCTTCCATACAGAAGCTCAATGAGATACTGCGGGAAAACATAAATGCTATCGGGTTAAATGCGGTCACTGTGATATATGATAACGACTGCCGCCAGTATCTCAGGGTGAACGGCAATCTTATGACGGGCAGATTCATCTGGATGGCGGATTACAACGATCCGGACAACTTTATCTACACCTTTTTCGGAACAGATGAGAACACAAAGAGATTCTCAAATAATTACAGTAACCAGGCTGTCAAAGCAAGGATAAGAAAGGCCCGTTCCATAGTTGACGAAAAAGAGAGGCTTGAGGAATACAAGGAGCTTGAGAGGATAATCATGATTGATGAAGCGGCCTGGGTACCCCTCTATTCATCAAAGTGTATTTTTGTGAAGGGAGAACGGGTTCAAAGCTATACCCCCTACTGGGCAGGATGGACCGATTTAGTACTTAAAAACCTGAAACTGAAAGAAGAGACACAGGAATGACCGTTTTAAGAAATTTAAAAACCTGAAACTGAAAGAAGAGACACAGGACTGGCCGTTTTAAGAAATTTATAACCTGAAACTGAAAGAAGAGACACAGGACTGGCCGTTATAAGCAATATAAAAACCGGAAGGCCGGAAACACCTGATTATATAATAAGGAACGGGATTATGCAGGAAAACATTAATGAAAAAAATATACAAGAAACGATAATTAACGGGGGCTGGCTTAAAGGCCATGACAGCCAGAAGAAGGTCAGCCTTAAAATAAAGTTCTTTGTGATGTGCATTTCCCTGGTATCAGCAGCGATATTGATATTTGCGGTGTTTAGCCTGTTGCAGTTCGGCAGGTTTTTTGAGCTGCTGATGAATTTCGGCGATGATCAGGACAAACTGGTGGCAGAAACTACTACCGAGGCCATGCTTAATACGGCTACCGCCAGCTTTCAGAAGTATGTAGAGTCTGACGCGGAGATAATAAACGGTGAGTTCTGGACTATGATGCATGATATGGAATTGCTCTCCCAGGGTGTCCGTGATATTCTGGCACATCCCGAAAGATATGGGGAGATTGAGGTGAATATTCCCTCCGCGGAGGACGAGGGACAGCTTACTGCCCAGCTTCTGTTTTCAAGAGATGCGGACAAAACAGATGAAAAAATGCTGTCGGATATCCGCAGGCTTGGAAATTTAAATGACACCATGGCCTACATTGTAGGTACCAGTGAGACCATGAACGACTGCCTTATAGCCCTTCCCGGAGGCGCCTCCATATACATGGACAGGCATCCGGAGCAGAAGATCGGGGAAAATGGGGATATACTTCCCTTTGATGCTTACAGAAGGCCCTATTATATCGGTGCGCTGCTGACGGAAAAAACCTACTTTGCTCCTACAAACTATGACTTTTTCAACGATTCCATGGAGGTTATGATAGGTGTCCCGGTATTTATAGACGGAGAGCTGGCTGCCGTGGTGGGGGGCTCAAGACTTTTATCCGATATGGAGAGCTTCATCGCGAAAATGGATATGAGTGACGGAAGCTTTATCTGTCTTATAAATGAGACCGGAAACGTTATCTATTCCCAGAGGGAAAAAGGGGAGCTGTCAATAAATGATAATAACAGGGGAAGTGTCCTTACAAGCTCAAATGTGGAACTGGTGGATCTTCTGCAAAAGGCTCTTGACGGGAATAAAGGGTATATGCAGCTGAACCTGGACGGTGAATCCACGATAATGGCCTATGCCCCGTTAAAGACTGTGGGATGGACGCTTTTGCTGGGAATCTCCGAAAGGGAGCTGGAAAAGCCCACAAAGGATCTTGTGGGACTAATGGATGAGATCTCCGTTGAGAACATTGACAAGACCGGCAAAATGGAACGTCAGGCGCAGATAGTAATAATCCTTATTGCCATAATACTCATAGTCATTTCCATATTTGTTTCATTAAGCCATGCGGAAAGACTGGTGCGCCCCATCATGGAGCTTAAGAACGCCGGCATCAAGTTCATAGAAAGAGAAGACAATGATCTGGCCCATGCCCCGTATTACTTCGGATCACTGGAGCTCTTTACCAGGGATGAGATAGAGGACCTGTGGGTTACAATGCAGGATCTGGAAATTAATATCGTCACATCAGTGCGCTCCCTTAAGAGGATGACGGCAGAAAAGGAGAGAATAGATACGGAGCTTTCCGTCGCCACGAAGATACAGTCGGATATGCTGCCCAAGATCTTCCCCGCATTCCCGGGGAGGAATGAATTTGACATATACTCATCCATGACCCCCGCAAAGGAAGTGGGAGGGGACTTCTATGATTTTTTCCTTATAGATGACGACCATCTGGCCATAGTAATGGCGGATGTATCCGGTAAGGGAGTGCCTGCGGCGCTCTTCATGGTCATAGCCCGTACCATAATAAAGAACGCATGTCTGTCCGGAACCCATTCGGGACCGGGAGAGATCCTCTATGACGTCAACAATAAGCTTTGCGAAGGCAATGATGAGGATATGTTCGTTACAGTATGGCTTGGCATCCTCACCATTTCCTCCGGACATATAGTGTCCTCCAGCGGCGGACATGAGTATCCGTTGATCTGCAGGGCCGGCGGAAGCTACGAGTTTATAAAGGATCCCCACGGACCGGGTCTTGGTATGTTTGACGAGGTTGATTTTGAAGAGTGGGAGGGAGATTTCCAAAAAGGCGACAGGCTCTTCCTCTATACCGACGGTGTTCCCGAGGCAACTGACGCCAATGATGAGCTCTTCGGAAACGAGCGTATGATAGAAGCCCTTAATATCAGCAGGGAAGAAGAAAGCCTGGAGGCTATGCTTAAAAAGGTCCGTGAAAAGGTGGACGAATTTGTGGGAGATGCGCCCCAGTTTGATGACCTCACCATGACCATATTTGAATATAAGGGGTAAGGCTGATTTTTCGTCTATGTCTGTATATATAGGTGAAACGAAAAAACAGCAATAATTGTAAAGTGTGATACAAAAGTATAGTAACATGTGATATACTTATTAATTATCCTCTTGACAGCTGCAGGAAGCTGATAAAACAGGTGAAGCATATGGCAGAGAGAAATTACGATAAAGAAAAACAGCTGATGGAAAATCCCGTCGATTTCATGATCGATCTTCTTATCGATATGGCCAAGGCCTTTAAGGAGGGGTTTCTGGGAAATAGTGACAAGAAAGAGGATCCCCAGCAGAAAATGGAAAAGATGATGGAATCCATGATGCAGATGTTCCAGGGGATGCAGCAGATGCAGATGCAGCAGATGCAGATGCAGATGCAGCAGATGAACGGTTCGGCAAAGCAGGAACCTGTAAACCAGCAGTCCCAGGCAACGCCCCAGGCACAGACAGCGCCCCAGGCACAGGCAACGCCTCAGGCACAGGGCATGCAGATGCCGAATATGCAGATGCCGAATATGCAGATGCCGAATATGCAGATGCCGAATATGCAGATGC